>PKYW01000073.1:0-134 GCA_003132805.1 Candidatus Dormiibacterota bacterium
CGGAGCATTTCACGTGCACCCGAAGCGGCGCCCACGATCTTGTGCGTCGCGCGCTGGCGCAGCTCGAACACTTCGAAGACCGTCTCGGGCACGTCGCTGAGCTCGACCGGCGCGACCGCATCGAGGCCGGCCTG
>PKYW01000073.1:158-11369 GCA_003132805.1 Candidatus Dormiibacterota bacterium
TGCTCGAAGCCGACGTCAACTTTCGGGTCGCTCGCTCCTTCGTCGACCGGATTCGCGAACGCGCGATCGGCAGCGATGTGCTCGAGTCGCTCACCCCCGGCCAGCAGATCGTGAAGATCGTCAACGACGAGCTGGTCGCATTGCTCGGCGGCGAGCAGCGCAAGATCCAGTACCAGTCGCACCCGCCGACGGTGATCATGCTGGTCGGCCTCCAGGGCTCGGGCAAGACCACAGCTTCCGCAAAGCTCGGTCTGGCGATCCGGCGCGACGGCCACCGCCCGATGCTGGTGGCAGCCGACATCACGCGTCCTGCTGCAGTGCAGCAGCTCCAGAAGCTCGGCCTCGACAACCAGCTTCCGGTCACCATCCCGGACGGCAAAGCCAAGGTCGCCCAGCTCTGCGCTCGGGGTGTCGTCGAGGCGACCCGGCTCAACTGCGATGTCGTGATCCTCGATACCGCCGGCCGCCTGCAGATCGACGAGCCGTTGCTCGAGGAGCTGCGTCAGATCCGCAAAGCGACGACGGTGCATGAGGTCCTCCTCGTCGTCGACGCGATGACCGGCCAGGAAGCCGTCAACGTCGCCAAGGGATTCGACGACGCCATCAACGTCGACGGGGTGATCCTCACCAAGCTCGACGGCGACGCACGCGGTGGCGCGGCGCTCTCAATGCGCGAGACCATCGGCAAGCCGATCATGTACTGCGGCACCGGCGAGAAGGTCTCCGACCTGGAGCCGTTCGCGCCCGACCGGATGGCCTCGCGCATTCTCGGCATGGGTGACGTCCTCACGCTCGTCGAGCGCGCGCAGGAGCAGTTCGACCAGAAGAAAGCCGAGGAGATGGTGGAGCGGTCCTTTGCGGGGCGTCTCACCATGGACGACTGGCTCGCGCAGCTCCGGCAATTGCGCGGCATGGGTTCGCTCGAAGGCGTGCTTGGCATGCTCCCGGGCGGTCGCAAGATGATCCAGCAGGCCGGAGCCGCAATGCCGTCCGAGCAGGATCTCGGCCGGATGGAGGCGATCGTCCTCTCGATGACCATGCAGGAGCGCCGCCACCCCGAGCTCATCAAGGGCTCGCGCCGCAAACGGATTGCGATGGGCAGCGGCACGACGATCGCGGACGTCAACCGTCTGCTCAAGGGCTTCGAACAGATGCAGGGCATGTTCAAAAGCCTCGGCGGCAAGGGCACCAAGGGTGTCCGCGGCAAGGCTCGCATGCTCAGACAGCTCAAGAACATCGACCCCACGCAACTCGGACAAGCAGGTTTCTGAAAGGAGCACGACATTGGTCAAGATCAGGTTGAAGCGAATGGGCACCACCAAACGCCCGGTGTACCGGCTGGTGGTTGCGGATTCGCGCAGCCCACGCGACGGCAGGTTCATCGAGTCGATCGGCTTCTACGATCCACTGCCCAACCCGGCAGTGGTGAGCATCGACGCGGATCGCGTGCAGCTCTGGTTGCGCCGAGGCGCACGTCCCAGCGACAGCGCCCGCCAACTCCTTGTGAAAGAAGGCATCCTCGCCGCACGCCCCTTCAAGATCACCCCAAGGCCAGAAGTAGCGGAACCCGCAAAAGCAACCGCAGTAGCCGAAGCAGCAACAGCCGCTGCAGCCACTGAGGAACCAGCGACAGCTGACGAAGCAACGACAGCAGAGGAACCTCAAACAACGCAGGACGTCGCAACTTCATCTGCCACAGCGGGGCCTGCGACCGCCGAGGCGGCCGACGAGCCGGCAGAAGATGCGCCTGCGAATGAGCAACCTGAAGTAACCGAGACTACGGCGCAAGACGAGGCGGGTGGCGACGCGGGGGGAAGCCCCGACGCGCAAAAAGCGCGGCGGGGAGGGGTCCCCNNCCCGCCGCCGCGGACGACGCAGAGCGAGGGATCCCCGCGACGACAGGCCCCGCCGCCGCGGACGGGGACGAAGCGCAGAGCGACGCAGCCGAATGACGGATTACGCCGACCTAACGAAATTCATAGCCGAGCGAATCGTGAGCAATCCATCGGCGGTTACAGTCGAAGCGCGCCCTCGCGGCCGCAGCACCATCGTGGTGTTGCAGGTTGCGGAAGAGGACATGGGCAAGCTCATCGGTAAGACAGGACGCAACATCGAAGCGGTGCGCGCCGTGGTGCGCGCTGCGGGGTTGCGCCATCACCAGCGCGTGCAGGTGGAGCTGAAAGACCTGCGATGAGCAGCAGCCGTCCGGTCGCACCAGCCAAGCTTCGCGCCGCGCAGGTACTCCGTGCGCACGGTGTGCGTGGCGAAGTGCGGGCTGAGCCGATCGGCGGTGACCCGAGCCGTTTCACTCCCGGGACCAGGCTCGAGACCGAGGACGGTACAAAGACGTTGACGGTGCGGACGTCGCGGCCCGGTCCTGGCGACGCTGTCCTGCTCGGATTCGACGAGATCACGTCGCCAACCGACGCGGCGCTGCTGCGCGGCGTCTACCTCTGCGTCGACGTCGATGCGGCGCGTCCGCTGTCCGACGGCGAGTGGTTTGTCTGGCAACTCGTCGGACTGCGAGTACTCGACACGACCGGCACCGAGGTCGGCGTCGTCGACGATGTCGAAGCCGGTGTGGGCAATGACGTGCTCGTCATCGGCAGCGCGAGCGGTGTGCATCGGCTGCCGATGGTGCGCGACTACGTGACGTCCATCGATGTTCCCGGCGGCACCGTCACGGTTACACCGTGGACCGAGGAGACGGTGTGATCCGGTTCCACGTGCTCACGATCTTTCCCGAGGTCTTCCCGGGGCCGCTCGGCGTCGGTGTGGTCGGGCGTGCACTCGCCGCGGGCGATGTCGAGGTGTCGGTGCACGACCTGCGTGATCACACCGAGGGCAAGCACCNNCGTTGCGCGAGACCGAGCCCGGGGTCCGCTGCATCCTGCTCTCGCCGCAGGGACGTGTTTTCGATCAGAACGTCGCGCGTGAACTCGCGCTCGAGCAATCGATCCTGCTCGTCTGCGGCCGCTACCAGGGCGTCGACCAGCGTGCGCGCGATGAGATCGGCGAAGAGCTGTCCGTCGGCGACTACGTGCTCAGCGNNGCGGCTGGTGCCCGGCGTCGTCGGATCGCCCGAGTCGCTCGGTGAGGAAACATTTTCTGAAGGTGCCGGCGGCGGGTTCGAGGCACCGCTCTACACACGCCCCGCCGATTTCGAGGGACGCTCGGTCCCCGACGTCCTGCGCGAGGGGAACCACGCAGCCATCGCTGCGTGGCGTCGCAACCAAAGCACACAACGGACCGGGCTGCGTCGCCCCGATCTGATACGGTCTGGCCCAAGGCCCGGAGGAACAACGTGAATGTCATCGATCTGCTCAAGCGCGAGCAGGAAAAACAGCAAGTCCCCATCCTGCGTTCAGGCGACACCGTGCGCGTGCACGTCAAGGTCGTCGAGGGCACCCGCGAGCGCATCCAGGTGTTCGAGGGCGTCGTGATCGCGCTCAAAGGCAAGGTTGGTCTTGCCACCAGCTTCACTGTCCGTCGCATCGCCCACGGAGTCGGCGTCGAGCGCACCTTCCTGGTGCACGCACCGCGCATCGACAAGATCGAGGTCCTCCGTCACGGCCAGGTGCGCAGAGCCAAACTCTTCTACCTTCGCGAGAAGGTCGGCCGTCACGCCCGCATTCGCGAGCGCCGGCAGCCGATCGGCGGCTCCGAGATGACCCTGCTTCGTACCGAGCCTGACGCTGTTGCGGAAGCAGAGGTCGAGCCGGAGGAGTTGCTCGAGGACACCGAAGAGCCGGACACCGCCGAAGCGGAGACGGACGAGCTGACTGCCGAGGCAGACGAGCCCGAGGGTGCCGCCGCAGCCTCGGAGAGCGACGGCGGAGCGTAGCCGGGGGTCGCGAACCCCCGAGCAACTTCCTCCGGCGCGGCCGCTCAAGGATCGCGTCGGCCACGCCGGCGAGGTCGCCGCGCTCGCGTACCTCAAGGAGCAAGGCTTCCGCATCCTCGCTCGCGACTGGCGAAGCCGTCTGGGTCAGATCGACATCGTCGCCGAGGACGGCGACACACTGGTGCTGGTCGAGGTCAAGGCGCGCCGTGGAACCGGGTTCGGGACGCCCGAGGAAGCGGTCGACGAGCGCAAGCAGCGAAAGCTGCGCATGCTCCTCGACCTCTACCGTGCGCAGACCCATCGCCAGAAGCAGCCGTGCCGTATCGACGTCATCGGCCTGCTCATGGACGGAGCCATGACGGTCACCAAGACCGAGCACATCCGGGACGCCGTTCAGGACGTCTGAGCGCGCCGAAAGGCCGACGCAGCGGCAGTCCTTTGCCTATGCTCTCGACTCGGACGGTGAACGGCTCCTTGAGGAAGTCGCCGGCTTTGGGAGACGTGGCAATGACGTTTGGGGAACGTGCCACCACGCACATCTACTGCGTGTACCTCAATGCCACGCCCGAGGCCGTCTGGAGCGCAATCGTCGACCCGGAGCTGAACGGTCGCTATGGCTATCGGGTGCGCTGCGCGTACGACCTTCGTCCCGACGGTGCCTTCATGGGATTCCCCAGCGACGAGATGCGATTGCTGGGCGTGCCGAACGCGGTCGCCGACGGCGTCGTGATCGAGGTCGATCCGCCCAGGAGGTTCGTGCACACGTGGCGCATGCTCGTCAGCCCTGAGCTGGCGTCGGAGGGGTTCAGCCGGGTCACCTGGGAGATCGACGGAGGCAGATTCGGCGTGACCCGTCTGACCGTGACTCACGAGGTCGACGGCGCCCCGACAGTTGCGCGCCTCACCTCGGGCGCCATGGAGGACGAGGGCGGAGGGGGTGGCTGGCACTGGGTGCTGTGCGGTCTGAAAACGTTCGTCGAGACCGGGGTGACGCTGGGCGCCGATCGTTCCTGCCCTCGCTGAGGGGCCGCCGGATCTTCGCTTGACATGTGACCATCGGGTCACATATGCTCTGTCCATGACCGACGACGACCTCGTGTTCAAGGCACTCGCCGATCCAACGCGCCGGTTCCTGCTCGACCTGCTCTTCCAGCGTGACGGCCGCACGCTCACCGAGCTCGAGTCCGAGCTGGACATGACGCGATTCGGCGTGATGAAACACCTTCGGGTCCTCGAGGACTCGGGGCTCGTCGTGTCGCGCCGCTCGGGAAGAGAGAAGTTGCACTTCCTCAACCCGATCCCGATTCAGTTGATCCACGAGCGGTGGATCGACAAATACCGCGAGCGTCACACCTCGGCGCTCCTCGACCTCAAAACCCAGTTGGAGGACATGGCATGACCAGTGCGACTGCGATCGGCACCACCCAGGTGTACCGGGTGTACATCAAGGCAACGCCCCAGGCGATCTGGGACGCGATCACAAACCCGGACTGGACCGAGCGCTACGGCTACGGCGGCCGTGGCGAGTTCGACCTTCGTCCGGGGGGCGCGTACACGGGATACAGCAGCGAGGGCATGCGCTCGTCGGGCGCCCCCGATGTTGCGGTGGACGGCGAGGTGCTCGAGGTTGATCCGCCTCGCAAGCTCGTCCAGACGTTTCGGATGGTGATGGATCCGGCCATGGCGGCTCAGGGATTCACTCGTGTGACGTACGACATCGAGGAGCGCAAGAACGGTGTCACCAGGGTGACCCTGACGCACGAGCTCGAGGGCGCCCCGACGCTGGCGGTGCTCATGTCGGGTGGCATGGAAGACCAGGGTGCCGGCGGTGGCTGGAACTGGGTGCTCAGCGGGCTCAAGACCTTGCTCGAGACCGGCCAGTCCCTCGACCCCGCGGGGCATCAGTGATCTGACGGCGTGAGACGGTCCTGCGCCGCGCGGCATGCGTCGCGCGGCGCGGGGTCACGCCCGTCAGACGCGCGAACAGATCGCGGATCTCCTCCGGCGTGAGTTCGAGCGTCGCGTCGCCGACGTGGAGCTCGAACTCCTGCAGCTTCGGGCCGAGCGACGCCCACGGCCGGGCGAACGTCATCACCTTCTCTGATTTCGCAATCTCGATCACGCGCTCGCGCAGTGAATCGAGGTCCACCGCAAAACGCAGGTGCATCACCGGACTCTGCACCGGGTACGGAAGGACCTCGACACCGGGAAGGTCGCGCACCGCTTCGGCGATGGCGAGCGAGTGGCGATAGTACGCGGGCATCCGCGGGAGCCGCAGGCGCAGCGCCGCCAGCGCCGACGCGGCATACGGCCACATGCCGAAGACACGGCCTCCGTGGCGCGTGCGCCACACCGACAGCTCCTCGATGACGTCGGCGTCGCCTGCCACGCAGCAACCCGCAATCCCACCGAGCCCCTTGTAAAAGGAGACGTACACCGTGTCGAAGAGGCCCGCGATGTCGGCGATCGACTTGCGGTGCTTGGCCTTGTAGTAAGGGCTGGCGTCCCAGAGCCGCGCCCCGTCGAGATGGACCGCGGCACCCCGGTCACGCGCCCAGGCGACCTGGGCGACGAGCTCGCTCCAGGACGGGAGCGTCCCGCCGAGCGCTCGCTGCGGCAGCTCGATGAGCAGCGCTGCGATTGGCTCGTGGACTTGCGCGAGGCTCGCCAGCGAGAGTGGCTCCTCGCTTGGGCCGACCGGAACGCCGAAGAGACCGTGCAGACGCTCATATCCGCGTTCCTCGTTGGTCTCCATGTGGCAGGCCGGATGGAAAGCGACGCTCCGGCTCGAGCGCCGATCTGCGTGCACGCGGAGCGTTGCCTGCTGCGCCATGGTCCCGGTGGGAAAGAACAGCGCAGCCTGCTTGCCGAGCAGCGACGCGACCTCCTGCTCGAGCTCGGGGACGACGCCACCGAGGCCGTAGTAATCGATCTTCGTGTCCGGCGGGATCAGCGCGAGGAGCTGATCGGCGGAGCGGCGTCCGTGGCTGAAGAGGAATCGCGTGCACGATTCCGCCACTGCCTCGAACTTCGCGTCTCGTGAGAACGCGGGTGGTGTTTTCGCCGTCGCGCTGTGTCGTTGTCTAGTTTGAGAGGTTGGCATGCGGCGACGATACGAGGTCGCGCTCTTCGAGCGAAGAGTGAATAGCTGGTCGGTTCAGCGACGGGTTGCGGTGTTCGGGGCTTCACATACCAGAATGAGGCGTGGCGAGTGATGCTGACGGTCCTCGAAGCAGTTATCGGAAGGCTGTCGAGACGGCGATCGCTGCCAGTTGGGGCTCCGATACGCGCTACGCCTCAGATCGCTACATGGCTCACGGCCGTCCGGGGGACCCTGCTCGCGGAGAGTGCGGGGCGACGGCCTTAGTCGTTCAGGACTTGCTCGGAGGCGATCTCCTCGTGGCTGACGTGCGTGTCGGGTCGGAGCGTCTCGGGGTGCACTACTGGAATCGGCTCGAGGACGGCGAGGTTCTCGACTTGAGCAGCGGGCAATTCGTCGAGGGCGAGGTCGTGACAGGCGCCCATACCGTCCGCCAACCGTCGGGCGTGCCGCCGAAAGGGGCGGAGGCGTACCTGCTGTTGCGCGAGAGGGTGGAGAGGTTGCTCGCCGCTCAGCGCAACCAGCACGGGTAGACCCTGCTACACTTCTGTGTGTGATTGCGTGTGCAATAAGTTGCGCGACAAGAGGCCTCGCCGGGGTTCCCGTCACGGTCGAGGCGGACATCGCCAATGGTCTGCCCGGATTCGCCATCGTGGGGCTCACGGACCGAGCGATCCAGGAGGCACGGGAGCGGGTCAAGCCGGCGATCCGTAACGCGGGCTACAAGTTCCCGCAGCGACGGGTCACCGTCAACCTTGCTCCCGCTGAGCTGCCCAAGGAGGGGACGGGGTTCGATCTCGGCATAGCCATCGCGATTCTTCGTGCGGAGGACTCATCGCTCCGCCTCGATGGGCTCGCCTTTCTCGGTGAGCTCGCGCTCGACGCGTCGCTGCGCCCGGTGACCGGAGTGTTGCCGATGGCGAGATGCCTCGCGGCGTCAGGGGTGCGGCGGCTCATCGTGCCCGTGGAGAATGCGCCGGAAGCCGCGCTCGCCGAGGGTCTCCAGGTGCTCGGGGCTGCCTCGCTGCAGGCATGCGTCGAGTACCTGCGCGGCGAAGGCACGCTGGTTCCCGGCGTCCGCGACGCGTCACTACCGAGCTCCGAGCCGGAGCCAGATCTCGCAGCCGTTCGTGGGCAGGCTCAGGCCAAACGCGCCCTCGAGATCGCGGCCGCGGGTGGACACAACCTCTTGATGACGGGTGCGCCCGGGGCCGGGAAGACGATGCTCGCACGCGCTTTCCCGTCGCTGCTGCCCGACCTCCCGTCCGACGCGGCGCTCGAGGTGGCCGCGATCTATTCGCTCCGCGGGACGCTGCGCGAGCGTCCACCAACCACGTCGCGGCCGCCGTTTCGTGCGCCGCATCACAGCATCTCGCGAGCCGGGCTGGTCGGCGGTGGCACGGGCCTCGCGCAGCCCGGCGAAATCAGCCTCGCTCACAGAGGAGTCCTCTTCCTCGACGAGCTCTGTGAATTCTCGCGGCAGCACCTCGAGGCGTTGAGGCAGCCGCTCGAAGAACGCACGGTCACCGTCGCGCGCGCTCGAGCGGCGGTCACGTACCCCGCGGATTTCATGCTCATCGGCGCGTCGAACCCGTGCCCGTGCGGCCATCTGGGTGAGGCCCAGGGATGCACCTGCGAACCTCGACAGCTGAGTGCCTACAACAACAAGATCAGCGGACCGATCAAGGACCGGATCGACCTGGTCGTCTCGGTACCGCGCCAGGAATATCGCGACATCTTCGAGGGCGCCGACGAAGAGCCATCCGCGGTAGTGCGCGACCGCGTCGAGGCCGCCCGCAACCGCCGGGGCGAGGTTGCCGGGCATGGCAACGCCGCGCTGACCGGACGCGAGATCCTCGCGGCAGCTCGAGCGACAACTCCGGCCCGCCGCCTTCTGGCGCTGTCGGGTGAACGCCTCCACCTGAGCGCGCGCGGATTCTTTCGCGTCCTGCGCGTCGCGCGCACCATCTCCGACCTCGCGGGTGAGGATCGGGTGGGGGAGGAGGCGCTCGCCGAAGCCCTGCACTACCGCATCGAGATGGCCGGATGATCGAGCCGCGGTGGATCGACCCGGCGTCGGCCGAGTGGCCGGTGCGCCTGCTCCACCTGGAGTCGCCACCACAGGGGTTCTGGCAGCTCGGGACCATCGGCGCACTGTCGCCGTCCGTTGCGATCGTCGGTTCGCGCCGCGCGACGTTCGCCGGCGTCGAGATCGCCCGCTCGATCGCCCGCGAGCTTGGATCGGCGGGCATCCAGGTGGTCAGCGGCATGGCGCTGGGCATCGACGCCGCCGCGCATACCGGTGCGCTTGACGCCGGAGGCTCGACCGTCGCCGTGCTCGGCTGCGGCATCGACGTCTGCTATCCACGCCGGCACGAGGGGCTGCGCTCGCGGATCGTTGCCTCCGGGTCCGTGATCACCGAGGAACCTGCCGGAACGCCGCCCTTCAAGCACAACTTTCCGAAACGCAACCGCATCATCGCCGCGCTCGCTCATGCGGTCGTGGTGGTCGAGGCCACTGAACGCAGCGGCGCCCTGAGCACCGCGCGCTGGGCGGCGGACCTCGGCCGCGAGGTGCTCGCGGTGCCCGGGTCGATCCGGGCTCGGCAGAGCAGCGGCACCAACCTGCTCATCCGCGACGGCGTCCGCCCTTTCCTCGGCATCGCCGATCTCCTCGAGGCTGTCCCCGAGCTTCGCTCGACGGTCCCGGAGAGCGCCCTCAACGCCCTTCCGCTCGGATCCCGTGGCGGCCTCGAGCGTTTCAGCCCACCGCTGCGGGAGATACTGGCACGCATGGGAACACAGCCGATCCACCCGGATCAGGTCGGGGTCGCCCTGGGGCTCTCACCCGCGCTGGTCGCCAGCCGGCTGGGTGCACTGGAGCTTGCCGGAGCCGTAATGTCCCTGCCCGGAGGCCTCGTGGCCCGTACCGTATAGCCGGCGCCAGAGCCCCCATAGGAAGTCCAGAAAGTGTCACGTCTGATCATCGTCGAGTCGCCCAGCAAGGCGAGAACGCTCGCCCGTTTTCTCGGGTCCGAGTACATCGTGCTCGCCTCGATGGGACACGTCCGCGATCTGCCCAAGTCGAAGATCGGCGTCGACGTCGATGACGGCTTCACCCCGCAGTACGAGCTCATCAAGGGCAAGGAGAAGCAGATCCGCGATCTGCGCGCCGCGGTGAAGAAAGCCTCGTCGACGCTCCTCGCAGCCGACCCTGATCGCGAGGGCGAAGCGATCGCGTGGCACCTCGCCGAGGCACTTGGACTCAACGATCCCGACCGGATCGTGTTCCACGAGATCACCAAGCTCGCCGTCGACGCGGCCCTCGCGCATCCACGCAAGATCGACCGTTCGCTCGTCGCCGCGCAGGAGGCGCGAAGAGTCATCGACCGCCTGGTCGGCTACCGGCTCTCACCGCTGCTCTGGCGCAAGGTGCGCGCGGGACTCTCCGCCGGACGCGTGCAGTCCGTGGCGGTGCGCCTGGTCGTCGACCGCGAAACCGAGATCGACGCGTTCGTACCCGTCGAGTCGTGGACCATCGACGCTCTTCTTGCCAAAGATGGCGGTAACACGTTCAGCGCGCGGCTGGTCGGCCGGCACGGCGACAGCGGCGCAGCGGAGCGCGAGAAGCTCGAGCTCGGCACCGAGGCAGAGGCCGCGGAGGTCATCGCCGCACTCGGGCTCGACGCCAAGGGCGCGGTCACAGACCGGACGCCGACGTTCGTGGTCCGATCGATCGAGGTCAAGGAGACGACGCGGCGCCCACTCCCGCCGCACACGACGAGCACGTTGCAACAGGACGCGAGCTCACGGCTGCGCATGTCCCCCAAGCGCACCATGAGCATCGCCCAGGAGCTGTACGAAGGCGTCGAGCTCGGCAGCGCCGGTTCGACCGGCCTGATCACCTACATGCGCACCGACTCGACCACGCTGTCGGACCAGGCGTTGACGGCGGCCCGCACGCAGGCGCGGGAGATGTACGGCGACGCCTACGTCCCCGACACGCCGCGTCGCTACGAGCGCAAGGTCAAGAACGCCCAGGAGGCCCACGAGGCCATCCGGCCGACCGAGCTGGACCGCCGGCCGCGCGACACGAAAAGCTTCCTCGATGCCGATCAGGCCAAGCTCTACGAGTTGATTTGGCTGCGCACCGTGGCGAGCCAGATGGAGTCCGCCGAGCTTGAGCGCACCACGGTCGACATCAACGCCGATGTTGCCGGACGCCACCTCGATCTGCGCGCGACGGGAACGGTGGTGAAGTTCGACG
>PKYW01000048.1 GCA_003132805.1 Candidatus Dormiibacterota bacterium
CGTGCGCGGACGCCTCCTCTTGTGTGTCCCGATCCCCGTGGCCGTCATGATCGAGAGGCCGCGCGCCGCGTTCGCGCACCAGCGGGACCGGGCTGGTGATGCGCACGCTCTGAATGCCCTGGCGGCGGACCGACTCGACGGTCAGGGTCGCGTTCCCCAACTGAATGGTTGCACCCACCTTCGGGATCTCCTGAAGCTGCTCGTAGACGAGCCCCCCGACCGTGTCGGCCTCGACATCGGGGACGTCGAGATCGAGCGCCTCCTTGAGGTCGTCGACGGGGAATCGCGCGCTGACGACCACCTCGTTGTCCGAGACGATCTGCAGCTCCTCCACCTCGCGCATGTCGTACTCGTCGCGGATCGGACCGACGATCTCCTCGATGAGGTCTTCGAAGGTGACGATGCCCGCGGTGCCGCCATGCTCCTCGACCACCACGGCGATGTGTACCTTGCGCTCCTTCATGTCGCGCAGCAGCTCGCCGACGTGTTTCGCCTCGGGCGTGTAGTACGGCTCACGCGCCACCACCTTGAGCGGGCGCTGGTCGTCACCGACCACGCCGTGACGGAGCAGATCCTTCGCGTAGACGACGCCGACGATGTTGTCGACGTTCTCCTCATAGATGGGAATCCGCGAGTAGCCGTACTCGATGATCACCTTGATCACGTCGGCGATCGAGTCGGTCGCCTCGACGGCGACGATGTCGACGCGCGGCACCATCACCTCGCGGACCGTCTTGTCGGTCATCTCGAGAATGCCGTGGATCATCTCGCGCTCCTCCTGCTCGACGATCCCCTCCTGCTCGCCGACGTAGAGCAGCAGCTTCAACTCCTCCTCGGTCACGAACGGACCGCGCACGCCATGCCCCCTGGTCGCTGCACGCACGATCAGGCGTGACATCGCGCTTAAACCGCCGACAAGGGGCTTGAGCAACCAGGTCAGGAACTGGACGGGGCCGCCGAGGACCAGCGCGAAGCGCTCGTTGAAACGAAGCGCGAGCGACTTCGGCGCGATCTCGCAGAAGATCAGGACGATGACCGAGAGGACGATCGTGCCGACGGCTTGCGGGATGCTGTGCAGATAGCTGCCGATCAGCAGCGCCGTCGCCGTCGAAACAACGATGACGGCGACGGTGTTGAGGGTGAGGATCGTCGACAGATATGCGTTCGGATCGGCATGCAATCGCGTGACCGTTCGGGCACGTTTGTTGCCGTCCTCGGCAAGGCTTCGCATCCGGATGCGACTGACGCTGGTCAGCGATGTCTCCGCCGCCGCTGCAAACGCGGCGATGATGAGCCCGGCGACGATGACGATGATGAGCGGCGTCATCGGCTCGGCGACGGTGGTGGGTCTGAGCCGCTCACCGGAACAGTTCGCTCACGCTTCGTCCCTCGTGGACGCGCACGATCGCCTCGGCGATCAGCGGTGCAACCGAGAGGATGCGGAGCTTGGGCGCATCGTCGAAGCTGTGACTGCCGTTGTGATACGGGATCGTGTCGGTGATGCAGATCTCGTCGATCGGTGCCGCATGCAGGCGCGCCACGGCGCCATCACTGAGCACGCCATGGGTGGCCACCACATCCACCGACTTGGCGCCCCTGGCGAGGAGCGCAATCGCCGCGTTGACGAGTGTGCTGCCGGTTGAAATGAGGTCGTCGACGATCACGCAGACCGCGCCTTCGACGTCACCGATGACATTGACGACCTCGACGGTGTCGTCTCGCGGGCGCCGTTTGTCGATGAAGGCGATCGGCGCGTCGAGGATGCGCGCGAGGTTGCGAGCGCGGTTCACACCACCGGTGTCCGGCGACACCACCACGACGTCGTGCCCGTGGCGTTCGCGCACTCGGCGAGCGAGGATCTTGGTCGCGATGAGCGCGTCGACCGGGATGTCGAAGAAGCCCTGGATCGCCTCGGCGTGGAGGTCGACGCAGATCACCCGGTTGGCGCCGGCCAGCTCGATGATGTTCGCCATCAGCTTGGCGCTGATCGGATCGCGCGCCTGGGTCTTCTTCTCCTTGCGCTGATACCCGTAGTACGGGATCACCGCGGTGATGCGCGACGCCGAAGCGCGGCGCAGCGCGTCCAGGATGATGAACAGCTCGATCAGGTTGTCGCTGACCGGGTGGCACGTCGGCTGCACCAGGAAGACGTCATGGCCGCGCACCGACTCGCGGATCTTGACGTCGAACTCGCCGTCCGCGAAACGGGTGATCTCGCACTCCGCGAGGTTGACCCCGATCTCCCGCGCGATCCGCTCGCTGAGCTCGGGGTTGCCGCTGCCCGAGAGGAGCAGGAGCTCGCCGTACGGGTTGGAATCGGTCACGACTGCACCGGCCGCCGGGCCGCCCATCCTTCAACGTTGCGCTGCCGGCTCCGGCCGACCGCGAGGGCGCCCGCGGGGACATCCTGGTCGATGAAGGAGCCCGCGCCCACGTAGCAGCCGTCTCCGAGACGCACCGGCGCCACGAGCGTCGCGTTGGTGCCGACGAAGACTCGGTTGCCGATGGTGGTGCGGTACTTCGCCTCACCGTCGTAGTTGCAGGTCACGGTACCGGCGCCGATGTTCACCCCCTCCCCCACGTCACTGTCGAGCACGCAGGAGAAGTGGCTGATGCGAGTCCCGGCGCCCACGGTGCTGTTCTTGACCTCGGCATGCGTCCCCAACTCTACCCCGGACGCGAGAAAGGTATTCGGACGGACCCGGCAGTAGGCTCCGATATGCACGTCATCGCCGAGCTCGCAGCCGTCGAGACGGGACTCGCCGACCACCACTCGCTGCCCGGCTCGAACGTCGCGCAGGACGGCCATCGGTCCGATCTCGCACTCCGCTCCGAGCTGGGTGGAGCCGCTGAGCGTGGTCATGGGGTGAATGACGCTGTCCCGGCCGACCTGAACTCCCGGGTCCACGTACGTACTGGCCGGATCCTCCACGGTCACGCCCGAGAGCATGAGCGCATCCAGCGTTCGGCGGCGGAGCGCCGCCTCCGCGGCAGCGAGCTGGCGTCGATCGTTGATGAAGATGAACTCATCGGGATCGGGCGCCACCAGGGCCTCGACCGGCCCGGTGAGGAGCTCGATGACGTCGGTGAGGTAGAACTCGCCCTGCGCATTGGCGCTGGTCAGGCGGTCGAGCGCCGGCCAGAGCTGGGCGCTGTCGAAGACGTAGATGCCTCCGTTGCATTCCATCGGCACCGGCGCGCCGACGGGCAGGTCGCGCTCCTCGACGATGCGAAGCACGTGGCCGTCCGCATCGCGCACGGCCCGGCCGAGCCCCGAAGGATCCGTAGGAAGGCCGAGCAGCAGGGTGCAGGCGCGCGGCGAGGAGGCATGTGCCGCGATCAGCCGCTCGAGGGTCTCGACTCGGATCAGTGGGGCGTCGCCGACCATGACCAGGACGGGACCCGGCCCGCGCTGCGACTCGGGGACGCTCTTCAGCGCGTCGCCGGTGCCCAGCGGCGCGGCTTGCTCGACACAGTTCGCGGCATCGCCGAGCACCTCGCGGAGCTGTGCATCGCCGGGCGCGATGACCACCACAGGTGGGCTGCCGGTGGCGGCCCGCGCCGCTTCGACGACATAGAGGATGAAGGGCCGACCACCAAGCGGATGAAGGACCTTGGGGAGAGCGCTCCGCATCCGTTTGCCTTGCCCGGCGGCGAGGATCACCGCCTGGGGCCCGTCACCCATGTACCCGCGAGTATACGGGCTCGCCGGAGCCGGGCTTCGAGCCGCCGTCCGTACGATGAACTGCGTGGAGAGCACCCTCCTCGATATCGACGGGCCGATCTATGTCGCCGATTTCGGCGGGGACGGACCCGTGATGCTGCTCGTGCACGGCCTCGGCGGCTCGCACCTGAACTGGATGTCGGTGGCGCCGCGGTTTGCCGATCGCCATCGCGTCTATGCCCTCGACCTCCCCGGGTTCGGCCGTTCGCCGCTTGCCGGGCGGCGGTCGACCATCGCGGCCAACGTCGACCTGCTGACCCGGGCGATCACGCGGCTGTCCCGCGACCGGATCGTCCTGATGGGCAACTCGATGGGGGGTCTGCTCTCGATCGGAGCGGCGGCGCGGCATCCCAGCCTCGTCGACGCCCTTGTGCTCGTCGACCCGGCGGTGCCGGCTCCAGGTGGCGAGTTCCCACCCCGGCTGGACCGCGTGTCGCGGACCTTCATCGCCACCGCGTTCATGCCGCGCTGGGGCGCGCGGCGGCTCAGCCGTGCCGTCGCGGCGCTCGGGCCGGAGAGCCTGGTCCGCGAGACCATGCGTCTGGTCAGCGCTGATTCGAGCCGGATCGAGCCGACGGTGGTCGATGCCCACATCGCCCTCGAAGCCGAGCGGCTTGCCGAGTCCGCCTGGCACGAGTCGTTCTACGCGGCCACACGCTCGCTGGTGACCACACTTGCCCTGAAGCGGAGGGTCCTGCGCTGGATCCAGCAGGTGGCCGCTCCGACCCTGCTCCTCCAGGGGGATGGCGATCGTCTCGTCCCGGTGGCCTCGGCGCGCAACGTCGCGTCGCTCCGTCCGGACTGGGAGTACCACGAGTTCGAGGGCGCCGGACACGTGCCGATGCTCGAGGTGCCGGGCGAGTTCGTCGAGGTGGTCGGCGACTGGCTCGCGCGCCAGGGTTCGTCGATCGCCCGGGGCGCTGCGGTCGCTGATGCCGTGTCGCAGTCCTGACGAACCCTGACGTTCAGGCGATCGGCGGGTAGGATCGACGTGCCATTGGGGAGTCGCCAAGTGGTAAGGCAGCGGACTTTGGATCCGCCATTCGAAGGTTCGAATCCTTCCTCCCCAGCCAATCTTCGCCCGTGGTGTTGCGTCTTTGGCGCGCTCATCTGCTTGATTGGCCGGGGGCCCCTTTGTTTCGATCGGGAGAAGGCAGATCCTTCTCCCTCGGCCGGCGGGCTCAGCCGGTCGGCCACACCCTCATCCTCGGCGCGCTGGTTAG
>PKYW01000063.1 GCA_003132805.1 Candidatus Dormiibacterota bacterium
TGGTACGTCCGCTTGATGGCCGTCTCTCCGAGACACTGATCGCGTCGGGGGCGCTCTGGGCACCGCTGAGCCCGACGGGGTTGCGTCGCGAGTATACCAAGGCAGCGGTCGACCGCCCTTCATCGGCGGGACTTGCCGTCACGAGATCACCGGGCCGTGGTGCGCTCGCTCCGCTTGTGACCCGGGCTGCGCATTGNNACGTCTCACCAAGCCCCCCGGCCACCAGCGGCCATGCATTTATCCACTGATGTGCACAAGTTGTGGATAACTGCGCTGTGATTGGCAGGGCAAGGCGAGGAACGAGTGGATCGAACAGTCGGTGTCGGAGTCGTCGGTGATCAGGCGCCACGCGTTGAGCCTGTCCTGGAGAGTGGCAACTCGACCGCGAGCATGGACCCACAGCAGCTCTGGCAGGTCGCCCAGGAAGAGCTTCGCTTCCAGGTGGTCCGTCCCGGGTATGAGGCGTGGCTCGCCAATGCCGTGCTGGTGGACTCCGATGGACACACGTTCACTGTGGGTGTGCCCACGATGTTCGCCCGCGACTGGGTCAGCGAACGTTACGTCCCACTGATCCGCGAGACCCTCTCCGGCGTGCTCGGCCGGGATTGCGAAGTGATCATCACGGTTGATCCGGAGGCATTGCCGCCACCTGAGCCCGCGCAGGTTCCGGATCCGACCTACGCGCAGGTCAGCGAACCCGAGGATGGAGCGAACGATTCGCGCCTTAACCCTGCCTTCACCTTCAGCACCTTCGTGGTCGGCAACTCGAGCCGGTTCGCGCATGCCGCGTGCCGCGCCGTCGCCGAGGCACCGGGCAAGGCGTACAACCCGCTCTTCCTGTACGGCGGAGTCGGTCTGGGCAAGACCCACCTCATGCACGCCATCGGTCACGCCGTACGCGAGACGCACCGCAATGCGAAGGTCGCCTACGTCACCTCCGAGAAGTTCATGAACGAGATGGTCGCCTCGATCGTCGAGAACCGGCCCGCCGAATTCCGGATGCGCTATCGAGGCGTCGACGTTCTGCTCATCGACGACATCCAGTNNTCCAGTTCCTCGCCGGCAAGGACCACACCCGTGAGGAGTTCTTCCACACGTTCAACGCGTTGCAGGAATTCCAGAAGCAAATCGTGGTGAGCAGTGACCGGCCGCCCAAGGACATTCCCACCCTCGAGGATCGCCTGCGGAGCCGGTTCGAGGGTGGGCTCATGGCTGACATCCAGCCGCCTGATTTCGAGACCAGGCTGGCCATTCTCACCACCAAGCTCGGCCCCTACAGCAAGCTCGTGCCGGACGAGGTGTGCTCGTTCATCGCGCACCGGATCCAGAAGAATATCCGCGAGCTCGAGGGAGCGCTCATCCGCGTGCTCGCGCACGCGTCCATCAACGGCCAGCAGATCACCCTGGAAACCGCGCAGCAAATCCTCCGTGACGTCATCCCCGTCCAGGACTCGACGCCGGTGAGCATCGAGACCATCCAGCTGGCTGTTGCCGCGCATTACGCCATCTCGGTGGAGGAGATGAAGGGCAAGCGACGCGACAAGAACATCGTGTTCCCTCGTCAGGTCGCGATGTACCTGATCCGCGAGGAGACCGAGTCATCCCTCCCGGTTATCGGCACCGCTTTCGGGGGACGGGATCACACCACCGCGCTGCACGCCATCGAGAAGATCACCGAGTTGATGCGCGAGGACGTCCGCCTCCAGGGTGAGGTGCGCGCGATCCGCGAGCAGCTCCACAACCGTTGACAACCCTGTTGCCGGACCCGGGGACGGCATGTGGACAAAGTGCGCAACTCCTTCGCCGGTGCACAACTGGTGGACAACCGGTGCCACTTGCGCACAGGCCCGCAACGCCTGCGGAGCTTCGATGAGATCGCATTCTGGGTTGTCCCCCATGTCCCCACTACTACATCGTCTACTGGTATCTAGACTCTGCAGGTCATACTCATTAAGTCTGGTGATAACGCAGCCCCCAGAGAGGAACCGTCCATGAAAGCGACCGTCTCGTCCTCTACCCTCAGTGGTGCACTCGGGCTCGTCTCCCGCGCGGTATCGCCGAGATCGACACTGCCTGTGCTCAGCAACGTACTGCTCGAGACTGGCGTTGACGGTCTGCGCGTCACTGCGACGAATCTCGACCTCACCATCACCGTCGTGGTGCCGGCGACGGTGCTCGAGGAAGGTCGGATCACCGTGCCCGCACGTCTGCTGAGTGAATTCGTCTCGTCACTCGGCGATGCACCGTGCACGATGGAGCTGGAACCCACCACACAGGTGTTGAAGCTCACCGGTGGCGTGCATCGCGCAAACGTCCATGGTATCGACGCAGTCGAGTTCCCGCCCCTCCCGGCTCGCGACGCTGAGACGTCCATCGAGGTCGACTCCGTAACGCTCCAGAACGCGATCACGCAGACAGTGATGGCGGCGAGCTCCGACGAGGCTTCACCGGTGCTCACCGGCGTGCTGCTCCAGATCGAGGGCAACCGTCTCACGCTTGCGGCAACCGATCGGCACCGGCTCGCGGTGAAGACGATCGACGTGACCGTGAACGGAACGCCGCCGGTCACGTCGGTAATCGTGCCATCGCGACACCTTTCGGAAGTGGCGCGAGCCGTCAATCCGAACAGGCCAACGGTGGGCATCGCCTTCGCGCATGCACGCAACCAGGTGTTCTTCACGCTCAAGGATGTCGAGATCTCGTCGCGGCTCATCGAGGGCACATATCCCAACTACAACCAGGTGATTCCGGGCGAGTCGACGACGACGGTGAGCCTCTCGACAGCGTCACTGCTGCGCGAGGCGAAGACCGCCGCGGTGCTCGCGCGTGACGCGGCAAACCCGGTGCGTCTGCGCATCGGCGACGGCACGCTCACACTGCTTGCGCAGACGGCGGAGGTCGGCGACGACGAGGCGCCCTTGACGGCGACCGTGCAGGGCGACGACGTGCAGATCGCATTCAACGCGAGGTACATGCTCGACGCACTGTCGGCGCTGGACTCCGATGAGGTGCAGCTGTCGTTCAACGGAGCGCTCCAACCGGGAGTGATTCGCCCCGTGGGACGAGATGACTACCTCTGCATCATCATGCCGGTGCGGGTGGCCTGAACCGCCGGGTCTACATCGCCTTGAATCGGATGCGGCGCACGAGGTCCTGTCCGACGCGCTGATTCAGCGCATCGATGACTCGTGGCGCGTCCATCTGCAGCTGATGGGCGAGGGCGCTGTTGGCAGTGGCGATGACGAGGACTCCACGATCGAGTCGCTCGGCGCGGCAGAGCGCTGCGAGGCCGTCACCGACGACGTCTGCGAGTGCGATGCGCAGGCGCTCCTCACGAACCTGAACGCGGACTCCGAGGCCGCGCAGGGCAGGGTCGATGAGGTCGGAGAGCCGCTGTTCGGTCACGGGCGCTCGTCCTGGGTGACCACGCCGCTGCGCACCGTGAAATGGAGCACATCCGCGAAGCCGGCCACCTCGGTGAGCGGCTCGGTGGTGGTGACCAGGACCTGGTGGCGACCCTCCGCGAGCAGCGCGAGCAGGCGTCCGCGTCGTTCGGGGTCGAGTTCGCTGAGCACGTCGTCGAGAAGGATGACCGGAGCAACCCCCGCCGTGTCCTGCAGGTAGCGGACCTCGGCGAGCTTGCAGGCGAGGACGATGCTGCGCTGCTGACCTTGCGAGGCGGTGCCGCGCGCAGCGCGACCGTCGAGGTCGAACGCGACATCGTCGCGGTGCGGGCCGGCCAGGGTCATGCCGCGGGCGACCTCCTCGGTTGCACGGTCACGCAGCGTGTCGAGGAGCAGCTGTTCCGCCGTCTCGACGCTGTCCGGCATCGACGTGACGTGCGCAGGCGCGTAGCGAAGCGAGATGCGCTCACGCTCTCCGCTGAGGTCATGGAGCGACAGCGCCGCAAGCGGCGCCAGCGACTCGACGAGCCGGGACCTGGCCACACCGAGCCAGGCTCCGTGGTGTGCGAGCTCACTTGTGAAGCTGTTCAGCGAGTCGCGAGCGCCGCCGCCGAGCCGAAGCTGATGCAGCAGGGCATTTCGCTGCTCGAGCACACGGCGATATCGCGACATGTGGGCGACCGACTGCGGATCGGTCTGCGCGAGGATGACGTCGAGAAACCGCCGGCGACCGTCGGGGCCGCCGCGCACGAGCGCGAGATCCTCGGGCCAGAAGAGCACGACGGGGCACACCCCGAGGATCGCGCGTGCGGGACGTGGCTTTCCATCGACCGCGGTGACCCGCGACACCCGGCTGGTGGAGGGATCTCGCTGCAAGCGAAGGGACATCGTGACGTCTGCGGGAGGACGCGCGACGTCCGCCTCGACAAGCGCGGCATCCTCGTTCCAGAGCAGGAGATCGCCGCTGCTGGTGGTTCGCGGTGAGCGGGTCAGGGCCAGCGTCGCGATTGCCTCGAGGAGATTGGTCTTGCCCTGCGCGTTTTGGCCATGAATGACATTGAGTCCCGGGCCGAGACGCACGGTCGCCTCCGGGTAGTTGCGAAAGCAGTGCACCCGGAGACGGACGATCGCGCAGCGCGGCGCAGCCGCCTCGGCCGGCTCCGCGGTGACGTCCACTGCCTGCGTTTCGATGCTCACGCCGCCCTTCCGGCCATCGATGCAATCAACTCGGCGATACAGCGGGTGGCGTCGGGCCTCGCGGCCGCCGAGACGGCGGTGCGCATGGTGGCAAGCGCCGCGGAGCCGGGCATGGAGAGCTCCGCAACCGCGTCGACCAATTGCTCGTCGCGCGGGACGTAGCGCCCCGCTCCGATGTCCACCACCCACTCCACGTTGCCCCGCTCCTGGCCGGGCAGATACCAGACCAGGAGCAGCGGCAGCCCGCAGCAGAGCGCTTCGGCGATGGTCCCCGGACCAGCTTTGGAGACCACGACGTCACTCGCACGCATCCACTCGGCCATGTTGGTCACATAGCCGAGCACGCGAACCGGACGCCCTGCGTTGGTGCGCAGCCCGGCGAGCGCAGACCGCGCGCGCTGATTGCGCCCGCAGATCACCACCACATCGACATCCGATGGCCCCGCTGCGATCGCCCGAGCGTGCTTGACGAGTCCGCCGGATCCGTCGGCGCCGCCGCAGACGAGCACCACGAAGGCATCGGCGCGCAGCCCGAGTCGCTCGCGGATCGCGGCGATCCCGGCCGGATCGCTGGGGAGGTCGGTGAACCGCCGGTCGACGGCGAGGCCGAAGTCGTAGCACCGCGACGCCGGGATGCCCGCCCGGCGGCAATGATCGAGGCCGCCCGGCGATGGAACGACCACCGCATCCACGTCCGGGCACTCCCACGCGACGTGGATGTCGACGAGGTCGGTGATCACGGTGATGACCGGGATGCGCCGAGCGCGGCTCTCCACCGCGCGGACGCTGATGTGGTTGAGCAGCGGGTGGAAGGAGACGACACAGTCGGGGTCGATTCTGTCGATCGCGCCGGCGACGGCGGTGGTCACGGAGCGAAGCACGGTCGTCTCGAGCAGTGCCACCGCGGCCCGGCTGTTGGTTCCATGGTAGAGCCCACCCCAGAGCCACCGAGCATGCCGCGTGATCGGCCCGTAGAGGCCGGCGGTCCCCCCGATCACCTTTGGCTTGGCGCTGGTGAACGGATCGAGGATGGTGATCTCGAACTCGCCGGGCCGCGCTGCGTCCAGCTGGCGTTCGACCGCGGTCGCGGCGGCCCGGTGGCCACCGCCGGTATCGGCGATCAGGAAGAGCAGCCTGCTCATGAGCTCACCGTCACCGCCGCGGCCACCAGCGTGCCCGGCGTGAAATCGGTGATGACCTGGACATTGGTGCCGTCGGCGTTCTCGACGTACGCCTGGACGATGCCTGCGGCATCGGCGTTCAGATACACGAGTTGGCGGCCGGACGTCGTCACCACCACGGTTGCGAGCGATCCGGGCGCCGGTCCGGAGGTGATCGGTATCTGCTCATCACCGGCAACACTGACGAGCACGAGGGTCGGCGCGCCCACCACGGGGCGACTGATCCCGAGGAGCGTCCCGGTGGCCGTGAACCCCACCGGCTGAAGCAGGGGGTCGAGCAATCGCGGTGCGGTGGAGGACGGACCGATCCCCTCGATCCACGTTCCCTGGACGCCGGGCGCCGATCGCAGGAATGCGAGCTGCGATCCGTCCGGTGATATCGCCGGGTCGCTCGACGCGCCGGTCACGCCCGGGATGGGGTAGCGGGCGAGCACCACCGAGTCGGCGAGCTCGAGATGCTCGACGTCGGAGGTGCCGGCCACGTCGAGGACGAGCTGCTCACCCAGCGGGCTCCAGACGGCCGGTGTGACCAGCGGATCGCCGGCCGGCAGGTTGGTCAGCGTTCCCGTCGCCGGCTTGAAGAAGGAGATCCTGCCGGCTCGCGAGAACGCCAGGGTCGAACCGTCGGGCGACCACGACGGCAACGACGAGTCGGCGAAGCTGGCCACCACGGTTCCGGTTGCCGGAGCGATCACGAGGAGCACCGGCGAAGCCGCGCTCAGCGTGGTGTTGATCTCGACCACGGCCATCAGGCCTCCGCCCGGTGCCATCGTTGCCCCGGCGTAGGTGTAGAGCGGTGCCTCGTAGGCGGCGGTCCCGCAGCCGGCAGGATGCGGGCAGCGTGGGGCGACGAGCACCGCCTCCGTCGAGATCGGCTCGCCGGGAGCGGCGGGCGCCAGCGGCGACACGAGGACCGTCGTCGCACCCTCGCCTGGCTCCGCGGCGAGCACCACCACGTGCGGACCAGACGACATGCCGCCCGTGGTGAACGTCGAGGTGGCAGCGGCCACCAGCGGCTGAAAGTCGGCGTCGGTGGCGCTCGCGGCCACGATCACTCGGTAGGTGACCCCCGCCTGGAGGATCGCTCCCGGCAGTACCACAAACCGGCTCGGATCCCGGGTGTTTCGAACCACCCGGGTGCCGGGGACCGGTGGATCGAGCGTGATCGCCGCATCGGTGGTGGTGGCGGCCATGGCGGTCGAGAAGGTCACGGAGATCGACGTGTCGACCGGCACCCCCTTCGAGCCGTCTGGAGGCTGGATCGAACGGATCACCGGCGCCGGGCCGGTCGTGATCGTCCAGTGGTGGTCGACTGAGTTTGCGACCCCGCTGGGATCGGCGATCCCCGCCGCGAGGGTGAACGTGTACGACGTGCTCGGCGCGAAGATCGCCTGGGGATGGACGAGGGTGAAGCCTGTGTTCCCGGACAGCCAGACGATGCGGCAGGGTGCAAGGGGTCCGGCTCCGAAGGCGGCATCAAGATCGCAGGAAGGAATCGGGCGGTTCACGGAGAACCGGCCCCTGACCGATGCGGTGACCACGGGTCGATCGAATTCGACGGTGATCGGGGCATCGGCCGGCACGCCGACGGCGCCGCGGTTGGGCGTGAGCTGAATGATCTGCGGGGGGCTGCTGAAGCACCCGGAGAGCGATGCGGTGATCAGCCCTGCCAGCGCCCAGCGTGCGCCGGAGGCGAGCCGGCGGGTGCGCCCGACCGGGCTAGTACGCGCGGTTGAGCGCGGCGTCGACGTCGATGGCTGCGATTTCGCCGTCCCCGCCCTTGACTTCGATGACCGACTGACGGTCGGTGGCCAGGGCAGCCACCGCCGTGGTCGCCTTGTCGAGGGATCGCTGGGACTCGGTGTAGGTGCCGAGGATGTCGCCATCGCGAAGCAGGATGATCCCCGCCTCGTTCGGCGTTTGCACCACCACCGACCCGCTCACCTTCTCCTCGGCGAGGTATTCGAGCAGCGCCTCCAGGTTGACGAAGCGACCGAGCAGGCCGCTGTAGAGGTACGGCGACGTGAACAGCTGCGCGAGCGCGGTCACCGTCTCGCCCTCGAGCTCGATGACGTCGATGACGCCGTCGCCGGCGTCCATGTGGCGGCGGATCTGCAGGAAGGCTGCCTCGCCCTGGACAGCCGTGCCGTTGCTGCACAACGCCTGGAGTGCCTGCCCGTCGTTGAGGAGGATGACGCCGCTGTAGCCGTTGCCGCTCAGGTTCACGTACCCGGTGTGGCGATCGGACCGCAGCGTGCGCAGCAGCCGCGGGAAGTCGACGAAGGCACTCTTCAAGCCCTCGTAATGAGCGCGGCCGGAGGGAAGCGGGTAGACGCGCACCTGGGGTGCACTCGCTGACGATCCGCCTGGAGCCGGCCCGACCGGACGATCCGGTGATGCTGCGGGTGCGCTTGTGGCCGGCGCGGTGTAGGACACCGGTTCGGGTGCCGGTGCATACGAGACAGGTTCGGGTGCCGGAGTCGCCGGAACCGGTGTGAACTCCGCCATCGGGGCAGGCTCAGGTTCGGCGGGGGCCGGGGTATACGTCTCGGCCGTAGGCTCCGCCGCCGGGGTCGCAGCAACCGCATAGGCAGGCTCCTCGATGGGCTCGGGGAGGCTTGGCGCCGGCGCCGGCGAATACGTGTCGGGCGCCGAGTAGGCCGGCGTGGCATCCGGCCACGTGGACGCACCGGTCGACGTGGTGGCCGCCGGGGTGCGGCTCTCAGCGGCCGCGATCAACTCGGCCGGGGAAGCTTTGATGGTCTCCTCGGCTGGAAGCTTCGCGCGCGGATCGAACTGGTACGAACCGTCCTCCCAGCCAAGCGCGTCGATCACGACCTCCTCGCCCTGCCCGCCGGGACCACTGGCGTGGAACAGGTGGCCGAAAAGGAAGTACAGCGACGCGCTGTCGCCCCCGTTGTCGATGGTCAGGGTGCCGGTAGCTCGCTCTGCTTGCATCGACTGCAGCAGCGTCGCGAGCCCGCCGTCACGAAGGGAACCCTGGGTCTGCACGAGTACGGGTCTCCAGTTTTATGAAGGAAGACCGTCCCGGAGGAGGCGGCCCGAATTGGAGTCGGCCCGTATAGTAGCAACCCTTCACCGTTCCGAACGAGGTTCGATACTCCAGAATGACGCGAGCTCACTTCGAGGAATTGGCGTGGATGGACAGCAAGTGCGGGTGCTCGTGGTCGATGACGACGCGCTCGTGCGCAGAGCCGTACGCCTCACCTGCGAGACCGAGGGCTACACCGTCCAGGAGGCTGAGCGCGCGAGCGAGGCGTTAGCCCGGCTCGAAGTCTTCCACCCGGACATCGTCGTTCTTGATGTCGTGCTGCCCGATCTGTCGGGCTTCGACGTCTGCCGCGAGATCCGCCGCGCGGGCTACCGCATGCCCGTGATCATCCTGAGCGCCAAGCACGATGAGATCGATGTGGTCCTCGGACTGGAGATCGGCGCCGACGATTACATCGCCAAGCCGTTCCGGGCCCGAGAGCTGCTGGCCCGGATCGGTGCGCAACTGCGCCGGGCCAAAGAACTGCGGGGCGACGACAAACCGGCCGACGGGCGGCTCGTCTTCCGCGACCTCGTCATCGACACCGCGGAGCGCCGCGTGACGCGTTCGGACCAGGACATCGTGCTCACCCACACCGAGTTCGATCTGCTCTCGTACCTCGCCTCGAACGCCGGCAAGGTGCTCTCCCGTGAACGGATCCTGAGCGCGGTCTGGGGCTACGAGCATCCCATCGAGACGAGGGTCATCGATGTCCACGTGCGCAATCTCCGGCGCAAGATCGAGCCGGACCCGGCGCAACCACGCCATATCCTGGCCGTCCCGGGCATCGGGTACCGCTTCGCTGGGCTCAGACGCTGACGATCCTCGCGGATGTGAGGTGGCCGCAAAGTACACTCGGCATGGTGCAAACGCCTCCCATGCTCGATCCTCGCGAGCCCGCCGTCGAGAACCGTCACACCGACCCGGTGTCGGCGATAACGGTCGGTGCCCTATCGATCATCGCGGTGGCCCTTTTCGTGGCGGCGTTCCTGGCCACGTACACGTACTCGACACCGAACGTGGAGCTTCCCCTGGTCATCGCCATCGCACTCCTCTTCGTCGTCGTGCTTGGCGCCAACCTGCTTCGGTGGACGGTTCGCCACCTTCGTCCGGGGCGTTGACCGATGTCCGAGCATCCCGGCGCCGGCCAGGCGGGTTCTGAGCCGGCAGGAGCAGACCGTCCGACGTTCCCGTCCTACGAGGAGTTCGCTTCCGACCTGCTCGAGGCGATCGACGCTGTCGGCCTCAGCATCGAGGACGTTCGCCACCACCTCGAGCCCGGCCTCGGCGAGCGCCGCTTCGAGTGCACCGTCCGCCTTACCGGGGATCCGCCGCCGCGTTACCACGTGCACGTGAGCTACACGTGGGATGCGCTGCTCACGTTCATCTCCGCGTACGGTCCCGGCGCCGATTGCGAGCTGTACCACGATGACGACGAGGCGCAGGACTGCCCGCACCAGCAGATCACGCCGCAGGCATTCGTCGACGTCGAAGCGGAGTTCGTCCTCGGTGATGGGGGATACGAGCTTCACGATCTCGACGAGGTGGGAGGCTGGGTGGAAACCGTGCAGAACCTGCTGGGCAAGGCGTTCTCGGAGGACGACAAGCCGAGCGTGCACGTCGGCATCGCGGTGCTCGGGACGACGACGCTCGTGGAGAAGTTCACCGCCGAACACTCGTGGTTCCTCGACTTCGAGAAGCAGCCAGATCTGGCGACACTCGCCAAGCAGATCGACGCAGCGCTGAAGCTTGTGCCCCAGCTCGCCGACCGTCTCCCGATCTAGGAGCGCGTTTTACGGGACCGGCTGGTAGCCGGCCGCGATGAGCAGATCCTGCTCGAAGGGGCGATTGCCCAACTCGGGGTGGGGGACAGTGAGGCCGGGTTCGTCAACCTGAATCTCGCCGTGCTCCCCGAGCAGCAGGATGTCGGCGTCGGCGACCCGCGGCCCCCATCGGTATGTCGCGTGCCGCCCTGCGGCCACTTCGCCACGCCGGCAGTGCTCGAGCCAGCGCCGCGGCGGCAATGGCTCCGGGCTCTGCAACCGGACCACCTGGTTGTGGAAGTCACCCTGCGCAGTGACGCCGACCGGGCGGGTGAGGATCTCGGGAGATGCCGCGGTGATCGAGACCCCGTCGCTGGTGAGCGCTTCGCGGAGCCGTTCGAGGTTCCTGCCGCGGTGCCCGATGTTGCTGCCCAGGGACACCCATGCGGTGTCGATTGAGACAGTGCCGGCGCTCACCCGGTCGGGCCGGGAATCGGCAGATCGCGCAACGCCTCAGGCGTGCCACGGACCACCGCGTCCGCGGCGCGCAGCGCACGGACTGTCTCCGCGACATCGTGGACCCGAACCATATGAGCGCCCGCTTGGACCGACAGCACCGCGAGCGCCAGGCTCGGCTCGAGACGGTGCGTCTGCTCCTTCTCGCCGATGAGCAGACCCGTCGTGGACTTTCGCGATGGACCGATCAGCACGGCATGGCCCATGCCCAGCAACTCCCCGAGCCGCCGCACCAGCTCGAGGTTGTGCGCCGGGGTCTTGGCGAACCCGAAGCCGGGGTCGATGATCATCTGCGCCGACGGGATACCGGCGCGCTCGGCGACAGCGAGGCTCTCGCGCAGGCCGAGGCAGACATCCTCCATCAGGTCGCCGTACTCAGTCCCGTGCTGGTTGTGCATGGCGACCACCCCGGTGTTGGGATGTGCGGCGATCACCGCGGCCATGCCCGGATCGCCGCGCAATCCCCAGACGTCGTTGACGATCACAGCCCCGGTATCGAGTGCCGCGGCGGCGACCTTCGCCTTGCGCGTGTCGATGCTGATCGGGACGGGGAGCCGTCCCGCGAGCTCACTGATGACCGGCAGCACGCGCGCCATCTCCACATCCGCCGAAACCTCTTCGCGCCTCTTCGACGGCCTGGTGCTCTCACCGCCGACGTCGACGATGTTCGCGCCCTCAGCGGCCAGCGCTTGAGCCAGGTCCACCGCCTTGGCGACGTCGTCTCCGACTCCATCTCCGGAGAAGGAATCCGGCGTCACGTTGATGATTCCCATCACCAGGGTTCGCTTGCCAAACTCGAGTCGATGTCCGGGGAGCTCGAGCGGTGGCGGCGGCGCGCCGCGCGCCATCATCACTTCCGCAATGGCCGCCCCGACCTCGCCGGTGTTGTCGCTCCAGGCGGCCAGCTCCATCGGCAGCATTCCCGCCGTCATGAGCGGCATGAGCAGCACGGCTCGATCGCCATTCTCGTTGCTGAGCACCTCGCCGCCGCCTTCGGCCACAAGCCGCTCGATGACCCTGATCTGGTCTGAGCTCAGCCCGCGAATCGCGAGTGCCTCCACCGCACCACGCTGCGCGAGGACGGTGAGCCGCTCCGGCGGCAGGCCGAGCCGCAGCACCGCATCGCGCAGCGCATCGGCTGGCCCGGGCAGGAGCGGCCGCACGCTGTAACGTGCGGCGGCCTCAGCGCTCCCCGCGCCCACGTCAACTCCCGCCGGCCGGGATGTCCGCCGGCTGCAGCTCGCCAGCCTCGCGCTTGGGCACCATCACGCGGCGCTTGAAGATGCAAACGCGCTCGCCTCGTTGATTGAAGGCTCGCGTCTCGACGGTGACGATGCCGCGGTCGGGCTTGCTGGCCGACTCGCGTTTGTCGAGCACGGTGGTCTCGGCGTAGATCGTGTCGCCGTGGAAGGTTGGGTTCTCGTGCTTGAGCGACTCGACCTCGAGATTGGCAATCGCCTTGCCGCTGATGTCGGCGACGCTCATGCCGAGCGCGAGGCTGTACACGAGATTCCCCACAACGACGTTGCGCCCGAACTCGGTCTTGGTCTCCGCGTAGTGCGCGTCGGTATGGAGCGGATGGTGGTTCATGGTGAGCAGGCAGAAGAGATGGTCGTCAGCCTCGGTGATCGTCTTGCCGGGCCAGTGTTTGTACGTCGCTCCGACGTCGAATTCCTCGTAGTAACGGCCGAATTGCATGCTGGTCAGACCCCGACCAGCGGGGCCAGGGCGGCGTCGAGCGCGGCGAGCACATCCGCAACGGGCGCATGGTCCCCGGCCGCGCGGCTGATGTGCTGATACAGGACCTTGTTTCTCGGCGCCATCACCACGAGGCCACCCTGTTGGTACGGATGACCTTTGGTCGTGGACTGGCGGGCTCCCGAACGGAACGCGCGGATGCCCGCGCCCCAAGCGCTCGGACCGAGGGTGGACGCAAGACCTGAGCGCGCGCCGATCGCTTTGTAGGAGACGAGATCGGGGTCGGTGAGCACCGTGGAGTCCGCCGCGTACCGCTGCTGGAACCATGCCGCGGCGCGCGGGGTGCCGTTGCCGATGAACACGATTCCGGCGCCGCGTGACTCGATATCGCCACGTGCCGCGCGGATCTCGGCAACCTGCTCGCGGCAGAAGACGCAGCCGAAATGTCTCAGCCAGACGACCACGGCGGGGCGATCCGCCCATTCGCCGGCGAGCTGGACAGGCTTGCCCGCAGCGTCGAGCACGGTCGCGGCGCCGAGTGCGCGTGTGTCCATGGTGCAACCTACTCTACGTGGCTGCGAAGCGACTCCGTCCCGACGTGTCAGATGCGACCGCCACGATCGTCCAGGGCGAAGCGCTCGAGGTGCTCCATTCCCTGCCCGATGGGTGTGCGGGACTCGTGTACGTCGATCCGCCGTTCAATACAGGCGGCGCACGCAAGGCAGTCAAGACGAGCACCACCGCCGACGCGACCGCGTCGCGGCTTGGATTTGCCGGGCGGCGCTATCGGGTGGAGCGGCAGGATGGCGCCCGCTACGGCGACCGCTTTGATGACTACATCGGATGGTTGCGCCCCCGGCTCGAGGAGACGCGGCGAATCCTCGCACCGCAGGGGAGCCTCTACTTTCATATCGACCCGCGCGAGTCCCACTACTGCAAGGTGCTGCTCGACGGGATCTTTGGGCGCGAGTGCTTTCTGAACGAGATCGTGTGGGCGTACGACTACGGCGCGCGAACAACGCGGCGATGGCCGGCAAAACACGACGTGATCCTCGTGTATGTGAAGGACCCACGTGGATACCACTTCGATGCATCGGAAGTCGCGCGCGAGCCGTACATGGCGCCGCGACTCCAGACACCGGAGCGTGCCGCGCGCGGGAAGCTGCCCACGGATGTGTGGTGGCACACCATCGTGCCGACGTCGTCTCGGGAGCGCACCGGGTATCCAACCCAGAAACCGCTTGGCATCGTGCGTCGCATCGTGGCCGCGTCGTCGCGTCCGGGTGATCTCGTCGTGGACTGGTGCGCCGGGAGTGGCACGACCGGCGCCGCTGCCGCTGAATCGGGGCGGCGGTTCCTGCTCGTCGACGATCAGCCTGCGGCCATCGAGGTGATGCGGCAGCGGCTCGCGGACGTGCCCGGGCTGCGCGTGATCACCCGCTGACGCGGTAGCGCTCGAGCAATCCCTTGGCGATGATCAGTCGCTGGATCTCGTTGGTGCCCTCGCCGATGATGAGCAGCGGCGCGTCGCGGTAGAGACGCTCGACGTCGTATTCCTTCGAGAAACCGTAGCCACCATGCACGCGCATCGCTTCGCTGACGACTTCGAAGCACGTCTCGCTGGCGAAGAGCTTTGCCATCCCGCATTCGACGTCGGCCCGCTCGCCCGCGTCCTTCTTGCGCGCGGCGTAGTTGGTGAGCAGCCGCGCCGCCTGGATCTTGGTGGCCATGTCGGCGAGCTTGAACTGGATGGCCTCGTGCTGTGCGATGGGGACACCGAAGGCCTGTCGCTGCTGCGCGTATGCGATCGACAGCTCGAACGCTCGCTGCGCCACGCCCACGCCGCGCGCTGCAACGTTGACGCGGCCAACTTCGATCGCCGCCATCATCTGTTTGAACCCTTGTCCCTCGACCTCGCCGAGCAGGTTGGCGGCGGGTTGCCGGTTGTTCTCGAAAACCAGCTCCGTGGTCTCGACGCCTTTGTAGCCGAGCTTCTCGATGCGTCGCGACGACGTGAACCCGGGATACTGCTTCTCGGCGAGGATGCAGGACATCCCTCGGTGCGGCGGTGAGGCATCGGGATCCGTCTTCACCAGCGTCGCGACGACCGTTGAGTGCTCGCCGTTGGTGGCCCACATCTTGGTGCCGTTGATGACATAATCGCCGTTGTCGCGGATCGCGCGAGTCTGAATCGCCTGCACGTCGGAGCCGCAGTTGGGCTCACTCATCGAGAAGCCGCCGTGGAATTCGCCCGTTGCCATCCGTGGCAGGAATCGCTGCTTCTGCTCGTCAGTCCCGAAATTCTCGATGAGAAAGCTGACGATGAAGTGCGTGTTGATGATGCCGGTGATCGACATCCAGCCCCGGGCGATCTCCTCGCACACCATGGCGTACGTTGCGTAATCGAGGCCGGTTCCTCCGTAGGCCTCGGGGATCGCAAAGCCGAAGAAGCCCAGCTGCTTCATCTGCGCGACGATCTTCTCCGGATAGGTGTCGTCGTGGTCCAGGTCGTGCGCGACAGGGAGGATCTCGCGCTCCACGAAGTCGCCGACCATGCCGACGATCTCGCGCTGCTCAGTGGTCATGTCGATGGACACGAGCTGAGTCTAGTCGCCGGGATCGGGTCTCATGCTCTCGCGACGCCGAGGATATGCACCTGCGCACCGCGTAGTCGTGGTGTGGCGAGGACGTGCTCGATGCCGATTGCGGCCTCGAGCAACGGCCGGTTGAACGCGATGTACGAGGGGTCGCCGTTGTAGCTCAGGTCTGTATGTGTGAACCCGGCTGCGTTGAGCAGGCGGTGCAGGCGGGAGCCGCTATTGGCCCGGTAGCGCACCGGGTAGGCATCCCCTTCGCCGCGCCCGTAGAGACGCCTTGTGATGCCGGCGTGCCAGCGGTGGGGGATCGCCCTGATCACCCAGGCGTTGTAGTTCCAGGCGTTCGGGGTGAGAAAGATGAAGCTGCCGCGGGGCGCGAGCACTCGGTGTACCTCTGAGAAGACGAGCCCCGGCAGATCGAGGTGCTCGAGCACCCATGCGGAGGCGACGATGTCGAATGCCCCGGCGGCAAAGGGCAAATCCTCACCGGAGCCCACCACGCGGTGCGAGATCACTCGATTCGCTGCGAGCGCCGATGGGTCGGGATCCACGCCGAAGACGTCCGCACCGGGTGCGCAGGAGAGATCGTCGCCATGCAGGCCATTGCGCCCAGACCCGAGGTCGAGGATTCGGGCCCCCGGAGTCGACACGTTTCCGATCAGCGCTCGGTACCGGCTGACACTGTCCACCCAGGACGGATTGCGACGCTGGTACTCGCTGCGTGCGCGCACCTGCCGCTCGAAGCCACCTGCCATGCGGGCGGCAGTGTAGTCGGCGGTCGATGTGACCGTCCCGCTGCTACAGTTGCCGCGATGAGCGAACGGCCGTTCGCGCGATGATCGCCCGCACCGCAGGCACCGAGTCCGAGGCAGCGAGCGCGGCCCCATCCATTCCCGCGCCTGGACGATTCGAAATTCGCACGCAGGATTGCATCGACTTTCTCCGCGGACTCCCCGCCGAATCAGTCGATTTGATCGTGACCGATCCCGCCTACTCGGGGATGAATCGTCATCTGCGCCTCGGACACGGACGTATCGTCGGCCACTACGGCAAGCCGGACAACGAACGCTGGTTTCACGAGTTCTCGGATGATCCCGAGTCGTACGCGGTGTTTCTTCGTGAGTGTCATCGAGTGCTGCGGCAGGACCGCCATGTCTACATCATGTTCGACAGCTTTTCCATGCTGACCCTCGGTGCGCTTGTTCGCGAGTTCTTCGACGTCAAGGGCGTGGTGGTCTGGGACAAGGTGCACCTCGGCATGGGCCATTACTTCCGTCGCCGCCACGAACAGATCGTGTTTGCCAGCAAGGGCCGCCGGAAGCTCTCCCGGCGAGACCTGCCGGATGTCTGGGCTGTCCCTCGACTCCACCGTGCGACGTATCCAACCCAGAAACCGGTCAAGCTTTTCGAGTACATGGTGCAGGCGAGCGCCGAACCCGGCTTTGTCGTCTGCGATCCGTTCTGCGGCAGCGGGTCATCCGGTATAGCCGCGTTGCTCGGCGGCTGCGACTTCATCGGCGCGGACATCGACGCGCGTGCGGTCGATATCGCCGAGGATCGCCTCGCCAGGTTCACGACTACCGGGAAGGATCCGCTCGAACCAATTCGCTAGCCGGCGACGACGTCTCGCTTAGCGTGTCCCTGACACGCCGCCGCCACGACTTGGGGTAGTTGCGTCGCCGCCTCACCCTCCAGCGGTCCGAGAGGGAGGCCGGCCCGCAACTCGGTGAGGCCAGAAAGCGCGCGGTCCCACCAGGACGAGCAGCGCAGGGAGCAGTAACGAGCGCACCAGGAAGGCATCAATGAGCACCCCGGCAGCCATGATGAACGCGAACTCGCGGAAGGGCTGAACGGGCACCAGCGCCAGTACGGCGAAGCTTGCCGCAAGGGTTACCGCCGCCATCGACACGGCGCGCGATGCGCGTGGCAGTGCCGCCTCAACCGCTGCTGCCATGTCGCGACCGCGCGCCTCCTCCCAGATTCGCCCCATCACGAACACGCTGTAGTCGGCCCCGAGTGAAACCAGCAGGACCCCGGCCGTCACGGGGACAAAGAAGGTGATGTCCGGGTACCCGGCCGGGCCCTGGAACACATCGACGAAGACGCCGAGGGATGCCGCGAGTCCGAGCGCACTCGACGCGATGAGCAGCAGCGGTGCCGCCACCGCCCGGAAATAGAGCATGAGGACAACGCTCATGAGCAGCGCTGCGAGCAGTGCCACGCGCCAGATATCAGTGTCGGTGGCGGCCACGCCATCCGCGGCGGCGGGGGTCGCACCCGACCAGAGCGCTGTCGCTCCGTGCAGCCCCGCCTCGGAAAGGAGCGCGGGCATTCGCTGCTGCAGCGCGGTGAATGTCGCGATCGCCGCCGCGTCGTACGGGTCGTCGCGAAGCACCACGACGATTCGGACGGCGGCCCGGTTCGACGTGGCGAACAGCGATGCCCCGAGGTTCAGGGGGAGCTCGCCAGGTCCGACCACCGCGCTCACGCCGGGGCTGCGCCTGACTGCCTGCTCGAGGCGCGTCAGCGACGCCTGTTGCGCGGTAATCCCCGAACCCTCGAGGACCAGCGTCGTCGGACCGACGATGCCAGGGCCGAAACCGGCCGCGGCGGCATCCGCCGCCTGACGCGGCTCGCTGCTGGTCGGCAGGCCGCTGATCACGTTTGTCCCCAGCCGCGCCCGAGTGAGCCCGGAGGCCGCGACGACCAGCACCGCCACACACACCACGGCGGTGATAGCGGCTGCCCAGCGCTTGCTGATGAGGCTCGCGAGGATCCGTCTCGCGCCGCCCTGTTCGATCTCAGGCTTGGGCGGCTCCTCGGTGCGCCGGGAGAGAGACGGCCAGAACGCGACTCTGCCGAGGACGCCGGTCAGCGCCGGGACGAACGAGATCGACACGAGCCCGGAGATGATCACCGCCACCGCCATCCCAGGACCGACCGCGTGGAAGAAGTCGAGGTCCGCTCCCACCAGCGCGATCGTGCCCGCAGCCACCGTGAGCGCGGCCGCGATCACGAGCGGGACGACGCGCGACGATGCGTGGCGCAGTGCGGTGGTGCGGTGTTCCCCGGCGGCCAGGCGGCCGCGCATCGCCGTCAGCGTGAAGACCGAGTAGTCGGTGACCACACCCAGGATCAGCACGATCATGATCGGGGACAGCTGCGAGGGGATCTGGATGTTCAGCAGGTGCGCTCCCCAGCCGAGGACGTGGCGCGTTATCAGGTAGGCGATCCCCGCCCCGGCGAGCGGCACGAGTGGAGCGACCGGCGAACGGAAGAGCAGGCCGACGAGGACGGCGATCACCAGGACCGTCACGATCTCCAGCGGCACCAATGCGTTCTCGATCAGGTTCCCCTCGCTGATCTGGGCCGGCACCGGTCCCGTCACGCCAACCGAGGCCCCGGTCGACCGCGGAGCCGCCGTCGCGTAGCGTGCCGCTCCGGCACTGATGTCGCCTGATTGCGCAGTCGAGGGGAAGAAGAGAAAGGTGACGGCCGTCGTGCCCGGCGCGCGCGAAGCCGAGACCAGCCCGGGGACATTGACCAGTGGCAGCGCGAAGCTGGGTTGGTTCGCCGGCGCCGATGCCGGGTGCGAGCCGTCCACGGTCTGGGCCTGGCGGGCGATGTTGACAAGCGTTGCCGGCGGAAGGCTGTGCGCAGCGTGCTCGACCACCAGCGCCGGGCTGTCCGCCAGCGACGACCCGAAGAGTTGCTGCTCGGTCGCCTGGGCGCGCAATGCCGGGGTGTTGGTCGGGACGAGCTGGATCAGCCCAAAACCGGACGCGGCGCCGAAGTCCGGCAGGAACATCACCGCCAGCACCGCCGCGGCGATCCAGCCGGCGATCACAGGCAGGCCGAGATACGCCGTCAGCGCGGCATACAGCCTCCAGGGCCAGGGAACGTTCGAGGCGTCATCAGCGTCGGGTGCGGGGTCGGGCGGGGGAGGTTGTTCGCCCGCCTCGACCCAGGCTGGAGCCGGCGGAGGCGAGGGCAGACGGCTGGACATGCAGACACCCCTAGGGACCTAAATGTGATAGGCAGCCTATCACTCCGGACCGCGGCGTCACGCCACGAATTGCGTCACCGAGAGGAGGTTGCCGTCGGGATCCTCGAACCACGCGACGCGGTCGCCACCCGGCGAAGTCCAGATGCCCGCGTCGTCGAGATCCATACCTCGATAGCGAACGAATTCGACGCCCGCGGCGGCGAGTTCTCCCACAGCCGCATCGATGTCAGCGACGCCCCAGCCCAGGACCGTGTAGCGAACCTTGGAGAGCTTGCGCACCGGGGTCAGCCGGAGCATCGTTCCGTTGGCGTCGAAGACGCACGCAAACGGGCTCTCCTCGGACACCGGCAGACCAAGTGTCTCTGTGTAGAAGGCACGAGCACGCGTGAGGTCGGTCGTCGGAACGAATGCGATGAGCCTTCCAGTGCCGATGGCTCCCATGTCAGCCCGCCGCGGACTCCTCGCCACGCGCCGGCGACGGCGTCAAGCCCGCTGCGACACCGCGTGCGTAGAACTGGACGGCAATCTTCCGAGATGCTTCGTCGATCATCTCGTCGTCGAGCATCACTGCGCCCTTGCGTTCGACCTCGGTCGCCTGCCGGTATGCCTCGAGGATGCGAGCGGCTTTGTCGAAGTCGGCCTGCGCGGGCGTGAACGTCTCGTTGGCAGGCTCGATCTGCACCGGATGCAGGACCCATTTCCCGTCGTAGCCCAGTGCAGCGGCGCGCGATGCGGCAGCCCTGTATCCGTCCACATCATGGATCGCCAGATACGGCCCGTCGATGACCTGGATGCCGGCGGCGCGCGCGGCAACCGCAAGCTTGAACAATACGTAGTGAAAGACATCGCCCGGGTAGCTCGAGTCGTTGCGCACCGACAGCGATGGCAATTGCATCGACGCGGAGAAATCAGCAGGCCCGAATGTCAGCGTTTCCAGGCGACTGCTGGAGAACGCAATCTCGTCTGCGCGCATCAGGCCTTCCGCATCCTCGATCTGCGCCTCGATGCCGATGCGACCGACTGCGTATCCCAGTGCCTGCTCGAGCTGCAACAGCGCCCGGTCGACGAAAGCAATGTCGCCGGCATTGCGCACCTTCGGCACCATGATGCAATCGAGGACATCGCCGGCACCGCTGATCACTTCGCGCAGGTCGTCGAACGCAAACTGACTTGTCACCTGGTTGATGCGCACCACGCGCGTCTTGCCGTGCCAGTCGTGCGTGCGCAAAGCCTCGACCACCTTGGCGCGCGCCGCCGGTTTCTCGAGCGGGGCGCACGCGTCCTCGAGGTCGAGGAACACCTCATCGGCAGCGCTCGCCGCGGCCTTCTCCATCATTCGCGGGTTACTGCCGGGAACGGCAAGAACCGAGCGGCGAAGCCGGGCCGTGGACACCGCTCGGCTACTCCTTCGGAGGGGTGGGCCGGTCGTCGGGCGGAGTTGGTTTGTCTTTCGGCGGGCTCGGGCGATCGTCGAGAGGGATTTGACGATCGTCGGGAGGAGCGTCGGTGCCGTCCGGGTTCATGCCGCCGAGAGCGCCCATCCCGCCGAACAGGCTCCCGAACATCTGCTGGAACTGCTCGGGTCCGCCGAGGTCGTCCTGGACGCGCTCGAACATGCGCGCCATCAACTCCTGGAGCTGTGGGTCCTCGGAAAGCTTTTCCTGGAGGCCGCCCAACTGGCCCATGAGCTGTTCCATCTGCACTTCCTGTGCCACCTGCATGAGCACCGGCTGTGACGCCGCCGCGGCAACCACCTGAACCTGCTGGCGGATCACCTCGAACCCCTTGCAGGCCATGCAGGTGCCCTGGTGCTGGCACCGGCACAGCTGGGATTTGAGCTTGTCGAGCTCGTGGTGGATGCCGCTCAGGTCAACCCCTGGCTGAGATGTATCGCCCATACAGTGATCGTAGTGGACATGCGGTTGGGAACCGCAAACGTTGCATCCGCGCTGGGATCGGGTATAGTCATTCGCAGACGGGAGGCCTCGCGCATCCCCGCGGTTGACGTCGATTGGATCGTCGCCCCGCGTCAAAGAGCTCCGCCCGAGGCCGTCCCGAAGTCCAGTAATTGCGCCGGTGGACAGGGCCACCGCGCATCCGAGGTTGACAGTCCGCTGATAGCCCCAGACCTCGCGCTCGATCGTCTGCACCTCATCGTGCCCGACGGCAGCGATGCCATGGTCGTCCTGGAAGCATGGGCGAACGGCTCGCAGCCCGGCGCCGATCCGCGCACTGTTTTTGCCGAGCGCATCGGTGAGGTCGGTCACGTCTCCGTGTCGTTCGGCGACGAGGACCCGATCCAGTTGCGCCTCGACCTTCCCGACCTTGTGCTGCAGTGCGTGGCGCAGGCCGGCGATGACGGCACTCGCGACCATCTCGGTCTGCGCGTCCTGTCCATTCGCCCCACCGGCGGGCAGCCCGAGGGCGCCAAGCTCCTCACCATCACCACCCGCGAGCCGATCGTGACCGCCGCCAACGGTGTGGTCAGCGACACGTTCCGCCTGCTCGACTGGCGGATCTCGACACAGCATGCGGCGCGGTCGGAGCAGCTGTACGCAACGCTCAAACTCGTCGACAGCCTCGAGCGAGCCGAAAAGCAGCGTGCGCAGTCGCAGCGCACACGATTCAACGGCGCGCGAGAGTTCTGGCGTTGCAAGACATGCCGGGCCCTGTGGCGGCCCGAGAGCCACGAGCGTTGCCCTTCGTGCGGCCGGGAGTTCACCGATGCCGACCGCAAATCCCCCGAGGTGGGCAAGGTCGAGTTCCAGATTCCCGCCGGTGAGCCGATCAACCTGACGCCGGATGCTGCGGTGCTCATCGAGCCCGACGACGAGACCAACTTCGTCGGCCGGGTCGCCCGCATCGACCACCAGCGTCATGTTGTGGAGATCGTCACCCGTACCTTCGAGCACTCCGGCAGCGAGGGATACATCGCGCCGTCATTCAACAAGGCCCTCTACCAGGCCAAGCGGTCGGTGCTTGCGGCAATCGCCACCAAGGACTTTGGTGTTGGATTGCTCGCGCAACTCCTGGTCAGCCCGGAAACGATCGTCGCACCCAAGGACGAATCGGATGCGGAAGGGTCCTGGCTCACCAGCGGGATGCGCCCGAACAAGCCACAGAACCGCGCCGTCGGATTGCTCAGCCGGTTGAGCGCCGGCCAGGCAGTGTTCATTCAAGGACCTCCTGGAACCGGCAAGACGACGGTGATCGTCGAAGCAGTCAAGCGCCGTCTCGCCGCCAATCCCGATGAGCGGATCCTGGTGACGTCGCACAGCAACCTCGCCGTGGACAACGCCCTGGAACGCCTCGCGGGCACACCGGGAATGCGCGCCGTCCGGGTGGCTCGCGCCGAGCGCGTGCATCCCGCGGTCGACAAGTTCCGCTGCGACGATGAGGATGATCCGCGTCTCCTCGAGGCCAACTGCTACTTCGCCACATGCGCGACCGCGGCGACGTCGGGCATCACCGACATGAACTTCGACATCGTCATCCTCGACGAGGCCAACAAGGCGCGCGCCGACGAGGCGCTCCCGGCGCTGCGCCTCGGTCGCAGCCTGGCGCTGGTGGGAGACCACAAGCAGCTGCCCCCGGTCGAAGACGACGCCCTCTACGGCATCGTCGAGACTGACCCCGCACTCGAGGACCTCGTCAACCGCAGCCTGTTCGAACAGTGCTGGGACGGCGGGCTTCCTGCCGATGCCCAGTGCCTGCTCACCATCCAGCACCGCATGCATCCGGACATCGCGGCATACGTGTCGGCGGCGTCGTACGACAACCAGCTCGAGAATGCACCGGAAGTTCTGGAGTATGACTACATCACGCGTAAGCCGTTCCCCGTTGCGCTGCACTTCGTCGACACCGAGGGAATGCGCGGCGGCCGCGAGCGGCGCGGGCCGGGTGGCGCGCTGCGTAACGAGGCTGAGGTCCGCGTCGCTGCACAAGTGGTGCGGCTGCTCGACGAGCGCGCCCCGCGCGAGCTGAGCATGGCGGTCATCGCGATGTATGCCGAGCAGGTGGAACGGCTCCGTCAGGCACTCGGACGCCGGCGCTTCAAGCGCACCGTGAAGATCGACACCGTCGACTCCTTCGAGGGACGCGAGGAGGACATCGTCGTCATCTCGCTGGTGCGCTCGAACGAACGCGGGCGGATCGGCTTCCTCCGAGTGCCCAACCGCCTCAACGTCGCCATCTCCCGAGCCAAGCGACTGGTGGCCTGCATCGGCGACAGCGCAACGCTTCGCAGCGGCGACGAGTCGATGTACGGAATGCTCGTCGAAGCCTCACGCTCCACGGGGGGCTGGCTCAGTGCCCTCGAGCTCGTGTCGCAACCCAAGCCGCGGCGCGGCGACCAGGGTGCATCAGGCCAGCCCGAGGGTGGCGAAGCGGGCGATCCCGAGCGCGCCGCCAAGCGCCGTCGCCGTCGCCGGCGTGGGAGGCGCGGCGGTCCTGCTCCGGTGACCGCCGGAACCGCCGAGCAGGGCGCGGAGACCGGCGCTCCCGCGCAGGCAACCGTCGATGGCCAGCCCCAGGAAGGCGCGCAGCGACGCCGCCGGCGTCGCCGCCGTCGCGGACGTGGGCGCGGTGCGGGCATCGGTCAGCCGGCCGGCCAGACGGGCGACAACACCGGCGCGCCGCCAGAGCAGGAGCCGACCGTCGCGCCAGCCCCGGCTGGGGACGCACCCGAGGCCTGAAGAACGTGAGCGACGCAGTCACGGTCTTCGTCCGCCCCGGCGATCCAGCGTCGGAAGCGACGCTTCGCTACCTCGATCAGCGAGGCGTCAAGTACACGAAGCGCGACGTCCTCAGCGACCCGTCGGCAACGGCGATCCTGTTCGGACGCCTGGGCCGGGTCGTGGTCCCGGTGGTTCAGGTTGGTGAGCGCCTGCTCGTCGGTCACGACCCCGTGCAGTTGGCCCGGTTCCTCCCGCGCGAGGACAGCGAGGAGCAGCACGTGTCGTTCGGGGCATCGGTGCGGACGGTCACCGGTGAGATCGCAAGCGCCAAACACCTCCCCGCGACGTACGGTGTCGAGGTGGGCCAGGTCAAGCCCGGCTCACCAGCCGAGATTGCGGGGATCCTGCCCGGCGACGTGATCACCGGTATCGGCCCGTACACGGTCAACGGAGGCGCGGACCAGTTTCGCCGCGCCGTGGCGCTGCGTCAGCCCGGCGACACGATGATGCTCACCATCTGGCGTGAGGGCGACGTGTCGGAAGTCGCCGTGGCCTTCCCCGTAGAAGCTCCTGTCGAGCCTCGGGCAGACGTCCCCGCCGAGGAAGCGCCTCCCGGCTGACCGGCTCACAGTCGCGCGGGGACCTGCGTTTGGTATGCAGTGAGCACGGTGAAGTCGACAGCGCTGCCCCCGTTCCAGTTCGTGTTCGATGAGCACGCGACCACGGTGCTGTCCTTCCTCAACGGCTCCGTCAGCGTGTCCGAAGCGGAGGACTGCTTCCAGGAGACGATGCTCAGCGCGCTTCGCGCATATCCCCGCCTCAGGGATGCGTCGAACCTGCGCGGCTGGTTGCTGACGATCGCACGGCGCAAGGCCATCGACGCCCACCGCGCCCGCGCCCGCCGGCCTGTGCCGGTCGCCGATCCCGACCCTGGCGCTGCGGTCGGCGCGCACGCCGAGACCGATGATGAGCTCTGGGACCAGGTTCGTGGCCTGCCGGGCAAGCAGCGCAAGGCTGTCGTGCTCCGGTTCGCGGGCGACAAGAGCTATCCGGAGATCGCGGCGGCGATGTCGACCACCCAGGACTCGGCGCGGCAGAGCGTGCACGAGGGATTGAAGAAACTCAGAAGGGAGCTCCAATGACCGTCGCCCCCGCCTTGGCCAACCGATTCCTCCAGGGCGCGGACGCCAAGGGGCTCGTCGATGTTGCGGTCGCGACCATGGACAGCCCGATCGGAACCCTGCTCCTCATGGCCACGCCGAAGGGGCTGGTCCGTATCGCCTTCGAGGACGAGAACCGCGATGAGGTGCTCGGCGAGGTCGCAATGCAGCTGTCACCGCGCATCCTCGAGGCGCCGCGCCGGCTCGACCCGGTGCGCCGCGAGCTCGACAGGTACTTCGCCGGCGAGCTGCAGGACTTCGAGGTGCCCCTGGACTGGTCGCTGGTTGGCGATTTCGCCCGCAAGGTCCTGCGCCGGACGGCCCGGATCCCCTACGGCTCGGTGGCGAGCTACGGCGAGGTCGCACTCGAGGTCGGCACACCACGCGGCGCCCGAGCAGTGGGCAACGCGCTGGGATCCAACCCGATCCCGGTCGTGGTCCCGTGTCATCGCGTGGTCCGCACCGGCGGCGCCATCGGCGGCTACGGCGGCGGGTTGCCTCGGAAGCGCTGGCTCCTCGCGCTGGAAGGCGCCTGAGCCCCTACCAGCCTGGAGGTGGTTCCGACCTGTTCAGCAGGCGAACGAAGTCCTCGGCCCGCGCGACTGCTTCCCAGCGTCGCGAGAAGAAGTCCTGGGTGATCATGCGGTTGTCGGCCAGCGAGGTCACCGTCACCGCCCACTGATTGAGGGCTCGGGAGACCTCAACCTCGTGGGTGGCGGCTTCGTTGCGCATGACAACACCGCTGGCCGCCGGACGGCGACCACGGTCGTTGCGTCGAGAGGACGCCATAGCCATCGCAAACAACCTCCAATACATCCCGGCAGGCATACGCCTCACCGCCCCAACCATTGTCCCCCAAATGGGTGCCTCAGAGCGAGAGGGTCAGCTGGTTCCCGCTTTCGCGCTCCGGCGGCCTCTCGACGCCGGCGGGCGATGACAGGACCACCGGAGGGGACGTCTCGACCCAATCCGGAACTCGCCCGTCGCGCTCGCGAAGGGTCTCGATGACCGGTTCCGGTGGACGGGGCAATCCGAGCCCGAGCATCGCCCCGAAATCGAAGGCGTTGACGACGGCGTAATTGCTCCGGTTGTTGTTCAGCAGGACGTGGAGCGGCACCCCGGAATCACTCGCCGCCCGCATCGCGGGAATCCACTCCTCGAGTTCCTTGGGCGTGTACAGGTAGTTGAACCGGTCGCCGCTGGTGGGCCCGCTCGTATACCAGGTCTCGCGATTGCGGCCGTGAAAGCGCGCGATGCACAGCCGCGGTGAGGTGATCGCGAGCAGCGGTGGCGCGGTGGCGGATCCGATCTGGGGAGCGTCCACGCCGACGTAGACGCACTCGAGCTCCCGGAGCAGGTCCTCGGTCGCCGGCCAGGCATCGTGGTCGAACCACGATCGGTGCCGGAACTCGATCGCCAGGAGATCGTCCGGGTGACGCTCTCGAGCCGCGAGGAGCCACTCGCGCGCCTCAGGCCGATTGGTGAACCATGGCGGGAACTGGTAATGGACCGCGACCAGCTTCCCGCTGGAGCGCAGCGGTTCGAGAGCGGCCATGAAGTCGCGCTCCTCATCGGGGGTGGGCTTGCGCGAGATCCGGTTGACGCGCTCATGGCCGGTGAGGCTGCGATACGCCTTGATGTTGAAGCGGAATTGCTCGGGGGTCCGCTCGACCCACCCCTCGACCACCTGGGGACGGGGAATGCCGTAGAAGGTCGTGTCGATCTCGACGATCGGGAAGAACTCCGCGTAGTAGGACAGCTTGTCCCGCTGGCGGCGTCCATGCTCGAGCTCAGGAGGGTAGAAGTCGGTGTGATCGGCCCAATTGCAGGTCCCGACCGCAATCGGCGCGCCCATATGAGCAAACAGTAACGAAGCCGTCACTGAAGCTGACGAGACTGTGGGCTCCCCTGGCCATACGATCCCGGCGGTGGTGCATAACGCGGAGTTGTCCGAGAAGTGATGGCGCCCGTGCGACGACGCCTCAGCGTCGGTTGGAACCGGCGATCGCGTAACGACGCGCGGATATGGGCGCTCGATGCCGCCCTGCTCCTGATCGCGGTCGTGCTGTGGGTGGCGTATGCCGCGGCCGTTCCCGTCTTTTCGCAGCCGAGCCTGCCCTGGTGGGCATACGCGATTGCATTCTTTGTCGCTGCTCGTCTGGCATCGATGGACACCCCACGGCGCGGTACTCAGGCAATCACCCTGGCCGCGGCACCGTTCGTCGTGGCGCTCTTTCACGCCACGCCACTTGCCATGCTCGGCGGCTACGCCGTTGGCGTCGCTCTCGCTGCCGCAACCCGGCGACCCTGGGCCTTCACGCAGACCGTGTTCGAGATCGCTCGCTTCGCGGTGTTCGCGCCGATCGGCATCTGGGTCTTCCACCTGATCGCGGGGACGCCGACCACCGTGGTTCGGAGCGCTTTAGGTGCCATCCTGGCGACCGCCATCGTGGTGGCCAGACGGGCGATCTCGGAGAGCGTCGTGTTCCGGCCTCGCGAGCGCGCCTCGTGGATCGCCGTCATCAATCACCTCCGCGCCGCGTATGTGGCCGCCGCCGCGGCGATGTGCATCGGGCTGATCGCTGTGCGCCTGATCCCGGTGGATCGATACGCGCTCGTGCCGCTGGCGGTCGTCACCTTCACCGTGCTGATGACCCACCG
>PKYW01000085.1:0-56306 GCA_003132805.1 Candidatus Dormiibacterota bacterium
TATTCGAAGGCATCCTCAAACTCTCCCATCCATTCATTTTCGGCGGGAAAAGCGTGGCCTTCGGCGGTCTTCCGCTCGGCGTAGAGCTTGACCAACTCCTCGCTCATATCCTTCATGGCCTTGCGGACGCGAGCTTTCGTCTTGGTCCATGCCGCTGTCCCCAGATGATTGAGGGCAGGGCGGGCGCCCTCGGACGAGCGGTATTTCTGGATAAGGTCGAGGCGGGTGAGCGGTACATAAAGCCGCGCCCCCTCGGCGTATTCGAGCAGCATGAATTCCGCGTTGCCATCGCCCTGGTTGATTTCCTTCAGACCCTGGTACTGGCCAATACCGTGCTCGACGTGCACCACGTAGTCGCCCACCTGCAGGTCGCGGAAGTCGGAGAGGAAAGCCGAAGTCTTTGACTTTTGCCGCTGCGGACGGGAGACGACCGAGTCAGATTCGTCGAACAGGTCGCGCGCGCCGAAGACGGCCAGACGGGCATCGGGAAGCACCAGACCGTCGGGAACGTAAGCTTTGGCCAGCGTCGCGGCCAAGATTTCGCCGGAGAAATACGAGGTTTCGTCGGCGTAGCTTTCGCCGCCGCGGGTCCGGCTCCCCAGGCGGAAGGAGACGGCGTATTCGCTGAACACATCCGCCAGCCGCTCGACCTCACCCGTGTTGGGGACGGCGACCAGCACCCGTCTTCCTTCCCCCATTTGCTTTTTCACTTCGTCCAGCATCGCCGGAATGGCCCCGTGGAAGCGCGGCGCGGGCTGAGAATGGAAATTGACCGACTCCCCACCGTCGGTGCGCTCGAGGCCCAGGTGCTCGACCTCCGCGCCGGGCAGTGCGGCCAGCTTGGCTCGCCATTCCTCGGGCGGTAGAAACAGGTCCGCCGGCCGTACCAGGTTGCCCACCCCGCTGCGCTCATGGGCCTCTTCGATTCGCAACCAGGTGTGGTCGAACTCCCGCTTCACGTTTTCCGGTTCGTCGACGAGAACCACAGCATTCGGCAGCAGGTCGAACACCGTACGATCGGCGCCCGCCACGGGCGCGTAGAATTCCCAGCCGGGAAACACGGTCGGGCCTGCGGCGCGCACCGCCTGCTCAACCACCTCTTCGGCTCCGGCGATGCGCTGGCCCGAAAGGCGGGCATGGATTGCGCCCAGAAGCTCCTCGCTGACTGGAGTCTCGGTGAGAGGCAGCAACAAGGCTTCGTCCACCGGGTTCGACGAGCGCTGCGTAGCCGGGTCGAACTTGCGGATGGACTCGACTTCATCCCCGAAGAATTCAATCCGCACCGGCCGGTCGGCCTCGGGAGAATACACGTCGAGGATGCCGCCACGCAAAGCGTACTCACCCGGCATCTCCACCACATCCGTCGAGGCATAGCCGACCGTCGTCAAGTGGGCGAGCAGCGCCTCGGTGTCAATCGTATCGTTCCTCCGCACCACGCGCGCCAGTTCGGCGTAGTACTCAGCGGAACGCAGGCGCAGCGCGGTCGCGGCCACCGGCGAAACCAAAATCGAGACTGCTCCGGTTGCGATCTTCCATAAAGCCGCAGCTCTCTCCTCCTGAATCTCCGGGTGCGAAGACAGATTTTGAAAGGGCAGAACATCGCGCGCCGGCAAACCTACAACCGACCCAGGATCGGCTCCGCCGCTCAGCTCGTGGAAAGCTTGCAGCACGGGAATGAGATCTTCGGCAGCGTGATTGTCGGAAACCACCAGGACCAGCGGCCGACCCGCGGCTCTCTGCAGCAAAACCAAAAACAGAGCCTTGGCGGGGGGAACCAGTCCGGAGACACGAATACGCCCTGTGGCCTCTTTCAGATGGGAGGCCACACGCGAGAAAGCGGGCAACTTTTCCACGTCCGCGAAGAGATCGCGAACGAACGGCAGAACCATTGCAGTTTCAGTTTAGCAGGGGAATCAAAATCGCGCCCCCACCCCTTATAATCGTTCGATATGGCCACCACGCCAGAGACTTCGGTCGCGGCCCTTGCCAAGTATGAGCCGGTCATTGGGCTCGAAGTGCACGTCCAGTTGCTGACCGCGACGAAGATTTTCTGCTCCTGCTCGACCCGCTTCGGCGATCCCCCCAATACCAATGTCTGCCCGGTCTGCTTGGGTCTGCCCGGGGCCCTGCCCGTGCTCAACCAGAGGGCGGTCGAGTTCGCGGCGCTAGCGGCGATGGCTTTGAACTGCCGTGTCCATGAAACTTCGATTTTCGCCCGTAAGAACTACTTCTATCCCGATCTGCCCAAGGGCTACCAGATTTCGCAGTACGACAAGCCGTTGGCGGAATTCGGCTGGGTGGATATTTCGGCGCGCGGCGGGACCAAAAGGATCGGCATCACACGCCTACATCTCGAAGAAGATGCGGGCAAGAGCCTGCACGAGGGGTTTCCTGACGCTACCGAGAATACCGCCATCGATCTGAACCGCAGCGGTGTGCCGCTGATTGAAATTGTCAGCGAACCGGACCTGGCTTCGCCCGATGAAGCCTACGAATACCTCACCCGGCTGAAAGAGATCGTCCTCTATACCGGCGTGAGCGACTGCAATATGGAGGAAGGCTCGTTGCGCTGCGATGCCAACGTCAGCGTGCGTCCGCGTGGTCAGAAAGAATTCGGCACAAAAACGGAAGTCAAGAATGTCAATTCCTTCCGCTTCATTCGCGAGGCGCTGGTCTACGAAATCGAGCGCCAGGTCGAGATCGTCGAATCCGGCGGCAAGATCGCGCAGGAGACTCGCCTCTACAACTCGAGCGAAGGCAAGACCTACGGAATGCGCTCCAAAGAGCAGGCGCACGATTACCGCTACTTCCCCGAGCCTGATCTGCCTCCGCTGCGCCTGGACGCCGCGTTCGTGGAGCGGGTACGGGCCACGCTGCCCGAGCTTCCCGAGGCGCGGGCACATCGTTTCCAGGAGCAGTACGGGCTGACCGCCTACGACGCTGCCGTGCTCACCGACACCCGTGGCGAAGCCGACACCTACGAGGCACTCGTCACCGCCGGTGTTCCCGCCAAACTTGCCGCCAACTGGCTGAGCGGCGACGTCGCGGCGCTGGCCAACGAGCACCACATGCCACTGCAGCACAGCGGTCTTGGCATCGAGGGGCTCGCGACCTTGCTGCTGCTCGTCGATGCGGGCACGATCAACGGGCCGACTGCCAAGGACCTGCTCGCCGAGCTCTACGTTGCAGGCGGCAATCCTGAGGCGCTGGTGCGCGATCGCGGCCTTGCCCAGGTCAGCGACACCGCGGAGCTGAGCGCGCTCGTCGACGCCGCCATCGCCGCGAACCCCGCAGCGGCCGCGGACTTCCGCGCCGGCAAGCAGCAGGCGCTCGGGCAGCTGATGCGCGCGGTCAAGGATGCGACCAGCGGCAAGGCCGATATGCCGCTGGTGAACCGTCTGCTTCGCGACCGGCTCTCGGAGCAGTAGCCCCGGTGCGTCTCGGACGCATGGTCCATGGTGGACTGTGCCTCGCCCACGACGAGCTGGGCGCGACGATGATGGTCGAGGGCGGTATCCCGGGCGAGGAGGTGGAGGTTTCGGTCCGCTATCGAAAGGGTTCGACGTCATTCGCCGAGGTCGTGCGGGTCGTCGCGGCGTCGCCGCATCGCGTCACGCCGCCGTGTCCATACGTGCCGAAGTGCGGCGGCTGCCAGCTCCAGCACGTCGCATATCCCCACCAGGTGGATCTCAAGCGGGACATCGTCCTCGACGCGCTGCACCGGCAGCACATCGAGCACCCCGCCCCGCGCATGCACGCAGTCGGTGACCCCTGGCGGTATCGCATCCGCGGCGAGTTCCACGTCATCCCGGGAACCGACACGGCGCCCCCGGCGCTCGGCTTCAACCGCGCGCGCAGCTGGCGGCCGATTGCGGTGGACGACTGCCTCATCCACCACCCACGGATCACCACCGCGCTACCCGCGCTGCGCAAGCTCCTCGACTCGAGTGCCACAAACGCGCTGAGCACGCTCCACCTCACCGTCGGTGAGGAAGGCCAGGAGCTGCTCATCCACGCCAAGCCCACCAAGGGACTGGCGAGCGGCTCCCTTGATGGCGGTCTCGATCTGCCCGGCGGCGGACGCGTCAGCACGACGTCGACGACGCTGCGCTGGCGCGGCATGACGTTTCGCGTGACACCCGATGCATTCATCCAGGTCAACTGGGCGCAGATGGACCTTCTGTATCAATGCGCCATCGATGCGCTTGGCGACTACGCCGGTCTGCGCGTGGTCGACGCGTACGCCGGCATCGGCGTGCTCGCGTGTCATCTCGCCGCTGACGCGCAAGAGGTGGTGTGCATCGAGAGCAACCGCGGCGCCGCGCAGCTCGGCGTGCTCAACGCGCGAGTCAACGATGTTGCCGAGCGCATGCACTTCGTGCTCTCGCCGGTAGAGGACGCGTTGCCTCAGGTGGGCGCTGCCGAGATGGCCGATGCAGTGATCCTCGACCCACCGCGGGCGGGATGCTCGGGCCGGGTCACGGGGTGGCTCGCACTCGCCGGCCCGGAGCGCGTGGTCTACGTTTCCTGCGACCCGGCGACGCTCGCCCGCGACCTGCACACGCTGGTTGCGTCAGGCCCCTATCGCGTCGACTCGCTCGACATCGTCGACATGTTTCCGCAGACGTATCACGTGGAGAGCGTGGTCAAGCTCACGCGCGTCGGAGCGACCGCCGACGACGAGGCTCCCGAGCCCTCCGGCACCCGCTGAGGGGTACCCTCAAGAGGCTCGGCGGCCGGTCGCCGGGGAGTGGTAGCGTACGTCTGTTCGTTGTCATCGACCGCACCCAGGAGGCAGCGTGGAGGAGCCATCCGCGACCGGCGACGAGATCGAGTCGGGAGGCTTTGCCCACCTGCATACGCACAGCGAGTTCTCGCTGCTCGACGGCGCGTCACGCGTCAAGGAACTCATCGACAGCGCGAAGGCGATGGGGCAGACGGCCATCGCCATCACCGACCACGGTGTTCTCTACGGTGCAATCGATTTCTACGCCACCGCGCGTGCGGCGAAGATCAACCCGGTGCTCGGCTGCGAGATGTACATGGCGCCGCGCTCGCGCCACGATCGCGAGGGCCGGACGGATCGTGACCCGAGTCACCTCATCCTTCTCGCACGCAACGACATCGGCTATCGCAACCTCATCAAGCTGGTCAGCACCTCGCACCTCGAGGGCTACTACTACAAGCCGCGCATCGATCGCCAGCTGCTCGCGGAGCACGCCGAGGGCCTGATCTGCCTGTCCGCGTGTCTCGGTGGCGAGTTGCCGCAGGCGATCCTTCGCGGCGACATGGCCGCTGCCGAGACCGTGGCGCGCGACCACGCGGAAATCTTTGGGACGGACAACTACTTCCTCGAGATCCAGGACCACGGCATTCCCGAGGAGGACGCGGTGCGCGCCGGCCTGGTCGAGATCGCGCGCCGCACCGGCCTGCCGCTCGTGGCCACCAACGACTCGCACTACATCAAGCCCGAGGACGCCGAGGCGCACGACATCCTGCTCTGCCTGCAGACGGCATCGCGTCGCGAGGATGAGAAGCGGTTCCGTTTCTCCGGCCCGGAGTATTACCTCGCGAGCACGCAGCAGATGCGCGAGCGATTCTCCGCGTACGGCGAGGCCGTGTCCAACAGCATGGCGATCGCGAATCGGTGCCACGTCGAGATTCCGCTGGGACGGAACCTCCTGCCCACGTACTCCCCGATCCCCGACGGGCTCGACGCCGATACGTACCTTCGCGAGCTGTGCGAGGTGGGTGTTCAGGAGCGCTACGCGGACGCCGTGACTGTGGAAGTCCGCGAGCGCCTCAACATGGAACTCGACGTCATCAGCGAGACGGGGTTCTCGGCGTACTTCCTGATCGTCTGGGACCTGATCAGTGCGGCACGGCGCGAGGGAGTGCGGGTTGGGCCAGGGCGCGGCAGCGCGGCAGGGTCGGTGGTGAGCTATGTCCTCCACATCACCGACATCGAGCCACTCCGCTATGGGCTGATCTTCGAGCGGTTCCTCAATCGCGAGCGCGTGCAGATGCCCGACATCGACATCGACTTCGACGACCGTGGACGCGACCGCGTCCTTGCCTACGTGCAGGAGAAGTACGGACGCGATCGCGTCGCGCAGATCATCACGTTCGGGACCATGGCAGCCCGAGCCGCGATCCGCGACGTCGGGCGAGTGCTCAACGTGCCCCTCCCGGATGTCGACCGGCTGGCGAAATTGGTGCCACAGGTGGTGAACATCACACTCGATCGAGCGCTCAAAGAGAGCCGCGAGTTGAAAGAGCTCTACGAGCACGAGGACTGGGCGAAGCACATCATCGATAACGCCCGGCGACTCGAGGGGATCTGCCGCAACGCGTCGACACACGCCGCAGCTGTTGTGATCGGGTCGGAGCCGCTCGCCAACATCGTCCCGTTACAGCGCTCGACGGCCGGTGACGGCACTGCGGTGACCCAGTACGACATGACCGGCGTGTCGCAGATTGGGCTGCTGAAGATCGATCTGCTCGGGTTGTCCAACCTGACCGTCATCGACGACGCCGCTCAGATGGTTCGAACTTCGCGTGGCATCGATCTCGACATCGACCAGATCCCACTCGACGACGCCAAGACGTACGAACTCCTCGGCAAGGCCGACACGCACGGCATCTTCCAACTCGAAGCCACGTTCGCCAAGCGGATCCTCATCGACATGCAACCCAAGACCCTCGAGGACATGGGCGTTGCGGTCGCCCTCAACCGCCCGGGTCCGATCGAGGGCGGGGCAACTGCAACGTGGATGCGCCGCAAGCGCGGCGAGGAGCCGGTGACGTACATGCTCCCCGAGCTCGAGCCGATCCTCAAGGAAACATACGGGGCGATCCTCTACCAGGACCAGGTGATGAAGATCGCATCAGCTGTCGCCGGGTTCACGCTCGGCGAAGCCGATGTCCTGCGGGCCGCGATGGGCAAGAAGGACAAGGTGAAGATGGCCAAGCAGCGCGAGCAGTTCCTGAGCGGCGCTGCCGCCCGAGGCGTCGCGGCTGAGACTGCGCTCGAACTCTTCGAGCTCATCGCCCTGTTCGCCGGGTACGGATTCAACGGGGCGCATTCGATGGCCTACGGGCTGATCGCGTACCAGACGGCGTATCTCAAGGCGAACTACCCGCGCGAGTACATGACCGCGCTGCTCAACAGCCGCGCGGACAACTTTGACAGGCTCAAGCAATCGATCCTCGATGCGCACGCGCGCGGGCTCGTGGTCCGTCCTCCGGACGTCAACCGCAGCGCGTCCGCGTTCAGCCTCGGCGATGAGGCGCAGGGCGAGATTCTCTACGGGCTGCGCCACATCAAGAACGTCGGCGAGCGTGTCGCCGCTGAAATCGTCGCCGAGCGCGATGCCGCCGGTCCATTCGTCTCGCTCTTCGATCTCTGCCTGCGCGTGGCAAGCCGCGATCTGAACCGTCGAGTCGTCGAGGCGCTGATCCGGAGCGGTGCGTGCGATTCCCTCGGCGAGCGCGGAGCGATGCTGGCCGTGCTCGACCGTGTAATCGATCGCGCGGCGTCGATCCGCCGGGAGCGTGAGTCGGGACAGACATCGCTGTTTGGCGACACCGTCGTGCTGATCGAGCCGATATCCCAGGCCGCGGACGACCTCGAGGGGCGCGACGTGAGCGGTCCCTTCGCGATCGCGGCAGACGAGCGGTTGAGCTGGGAGCGTGAGTTCCTCGGCATGTACCTGAGTGACCATCCACTGCGCAGGATCGCGGCCGAGTTGCAGCAGCGTGTGGACACCACCATCAACGAGCTGGGCGCGCACCTCGATGGGCTCATCGTGCAGGTCGGTGGTGCGATCCGCGACATGCGCACGTTCGTGCCGCGCCGGAGCACGACCGGGCAGCGAATGGCCGCACTGCAGATCGAGGACCTGACCGGCAGTGTCGAGGTCGTGGTGTTCGCGCGCGTGTTCGAGGAGTGTGTGTCGGCGTTGCGGCCGGACGCGGTGATCGTCGTGCGTGGGAAGGTGGAGGCCGGCCGTACATCCGGCACCGGGACCACAACGCCCGGAGCGGAAGAGGAGGACCGCGTCGACCTCGAACCGCCGCAGATCCTTGCGGAAGTGGTCTATGCCTATGACGACCCCCGCCTTGCCACCTGGCGACGCGACAGCACCGTGCATATCAGCGTCAACGCGTCGCAGATCGGTAGCCTCGGAGCGCTCCGCACCGCGTTCGAGGAGCATGTGGGTGATTGCGCTGTCGTCCTGCACGTCGACTCGGGGACGAGCGTCGACGAGATCACGCTCAGCGTTGACTTCGCTGTGGAACCCTGTCCGGCGCTCGAACGCGCGGTGGAGATCCTCGTCGGTGACAACGCCTATCGCGTCGAGATGCGACGGGTGCGCGCCCCGGAACGCGAGCGCGCTACGGCTCGCCGCTGACCGCGAATTCGATCAGAACGGCTGCCCGAGCAGCAACCCGAAGACGAACTTGATCACGATGATCAGCACGATGTACAGGACCAGCGCGGCGATTGCCGGGACATCGACGCCGGCCGTCACGCCGCCGCGGTGAAAGCCTGAGAAAGGGGCGACCAGCGGGTTCGTCAGTGACCGCACCATCTGCACCAACGGGTGCCACGGGTCGGCATGGAACACCGCGAGCAGGATGCGGACGAAGACAAGGATCGCGATCGCGATCGCGATGTCGATCACGACCTCCTCGATGAGCAACTCGATGGTCGCACCCAAATCGACTCCACCACCGAGAACCAGCGTCTGGAGTATCTGCGCCACGATGTTGATCACCACCAGCGCCAGGATCGGCGAGAAATCGATACCGCTGAAGCTGGGGAGGATGCGGCGGAAGGGGGCGAGGATCGGGTCGACGATCACACGCAACCAGCGGACGATCGGATGCCACGGGCTGAGCCCGATCCACGACACGGCGATCCGCGCGATGATCAGCACCGTCAGGGCCACCTCGACGAAGGCGATGACGTTGTACAGGAAGTCTTGTGTCACCGCGCTGCGGCCGGCTGCTGGCCCGTTGGCGGTTCCTGGTCTGACGCAGATGCCGCGGGAAAGCGTTTCTCGAGCCGCGCGTTGGTCTTCCGCCAGAGCAGGTACAGCAGAGGAACCGCGAGCACGAGCGTCGCGATCGACGTCCACTGCGCCTCGCGCAGCCCGAGCGGTCCGGGCGGCTCACTCTTGCGGAATTCGAAAAGGATCAATTGGCTCACGCCATACAGCGCGACGTACGCGATCGCGAGGACGCCCGGTCGGACGTTGCGGCGCACCAGCACCAACAGGATGAGCCCGATGCAGATGGTGCCGAGTGCCTCGTACACCGCCGCTGGTTGGTATGCGATGCACTGGATCCGCGTGCACAGTGAGAACCCTGTCTGCAGGATCGCGTGTGGATTCGAGTACGCGGTGGCCCACGGTAGGGTGCTCGGCGAACCCAGGATGTCGCCGTTGATGACATTGCCGATCCGGCCGATGGGCTGACCAACCACCGCGAAGATCACGCCGCCGTCGAGCGCGATCCACGGGTTGTATCCGTAGCGCCATGCGCAGATGGCGAGCGTCACGAAGCCGGCCATGATGGCGCCGAAGAAGGCCATGCCGCCCTGCCAGAACGCGATGATGTTGATCGGTTTGAGGATGTAGTTCTGCCACAAGTCGGGTTGCTGCACGACGTAGTAGAGGCGGCCGCCGAGGAGACCGAAGATGATCGTCCAGACGCAGATCTTCTCCGCGATCGGCTTGGGAAGACCGCGCCACTTCGCGTAGGGGAGCACGCCGAACTGGTAGGCGGCCAGGAACGCCACGGCATACATGACCCCGTACCAGTGAATCGGTATCGGGCCGATGTTCAGGACCGGGTCGACGTTGATGGTGATGAAGCCGACGAGGCCGGGGCTAGCGGGCACGGCTGCCATCATGCGGGCTCGCGGCGATGGCATGCACCTCGAGCACTCGGTAACCGGCCTTTGATCGAACTCGCTCGACGGGGTGGCCGAGGCTCGTCAACCAGGCGGCGAGGGAGTCGGAGCCGAGGTGGCGCTGCACCACCAGGGTCGCCACTCCGCCGGGCTCGAGGCGCCCGATCCAGGTGAGCAGCAGCTCGTGGAGCGACTCCTTGCCAAGCCGGACGGGCGGGTTGGAGTAGATCGCGGCAAACCTGATGCCGGCGGGGACCGCGTCCGGTTCGGCGGGCACGACATTGAGCGCCCCGGCGCGTTCGGCATTGCGCGCGCAGAGGTAGAGCGCCCTGCGATTGACGTCCACCGCCCACACGCGGGCATCGGGGTTGCGCAGCCCCAGGGTGATGGCGATCGCGCCGTACCCGCAGCCCACGTCGACGAGCTCTTCGGGCGGCACCGCGGGAAGGGTTCGGAGCAGGAGATCGGTCCCCACATCGAGGTGACCGTGGGCGAAAACGCCGCGGTCGGTGTCGAGCTCGAAGCTCAGGTCCGGGAGCGTCACCTGGATCGTCCTCGGGCGCGAGGCGACCTTCGGATCCGGGCTGAAGTAGTGATCCTGGCTCACCAGCGCAGGGTAGTAGGCTGCGGCGATGAGCACGTACGAGGTGGCCGTCGTGGGCCTCGGAGCGGCGGGGGCCGCCACCCTCTACCAACTGGCCCGGCGTGGGGTCCGAGCGGTGGGAATCGATCGTTTCTCCCCACCGCACATCTACGGTTCGACACACGGGGATACGCGGATCACCCGTGAGGCGATCGGCGAGGGTGAGGCGTACACGCCGCTGGTCCAGCGCTCTCACGCCATCTGGCGGGAGCTCGAGGCTGAGACCGGGCAGGATCTGCTCACCCAGTGCGGCGGCTTGATCCTCGAGTCCGCAGGCGGTGGTCCGGCCGGGCATCATCGCCACGAGTTCCTGGCCAGCACGATTGCCTGCGCGAACCGATACGGCATCAAGCACGAATTGCTCGACGCCGCAGATGTGGCCCGGCGTTTCCCGCAGTTCGGGCTCGACGGCAACGAGTCCGCCTACTACGAGCCCACCGCCGGGTTCGTCCGGCCGGAGCGCTGTGTCGCCGCGCAGCTCACGGTCGCCGCCCGCCTCGGCACCGACATCCGTCGTGATGAGCGCGTCCTCGCCGTGGAGCCCTTCGCCGGAGGGGTGCGGGTGCGCACCGACCGCGGGGTTGTCGAGGCTGACACGGTGGTGCTCGCGGTGGGGGCGTGGGTCCGCGACTTCGTCGCCGCCGAGCAGCTCCAGCTCTTCAACGTGTACCGGCAGGTGCTCTCGTGGTTCGAGCTCCGGCCGGACGCGGTCGACCACACACCCGGTGCAATGCCGGTGTTCATCTGGGGGCTGAGCGACGGCAATGCCTTCTACGGATTCCCGGCGATCGACGGCACCCGCGAGATCAAGGTTGCGGACGAGCAGCTCGACACCGCAACCGCCGCTGACGAGGCGTCACTCGAGGTCGGCCCCGATGAGCCGCGCCACCTCCACGAGTCACTGATCAGCAAGCGGCTTCCGGGCGTGTCATCGCATTGCCTGCGCGCTGTTCGCTGCCTCTATACGGTCACGCCGGACGCGAACTTCATCATCGACGACCACCCGGATCTCCCCGGCGTGCTGCTCGTCTCGCCCTGCTCGGGACACGGGTTCAAACACTCTGCCGGGGTGGGCGAGGCGATCGCGCAGCGCGTCACCACGGGCGCGAGCGATGCGGATCTCTCGCCGTTCCGGCTCGATCGATTTGGAGCGGCGGTCTAAAGCTTCCGGGTCTTGACCGCTGTGCCGTAGGCGCAGATCTCGGTCCAGGTGCCGCCCATCTCGGAGGTGTCGAAGCGCATCGCGACGATCGAGTCGCCGCCCTTTGCCGCCGCTTCGCCGCTCATGCGCTCGATGACTTCCTGGCGGCTCTGCGCGAGGTTCGCGGTCATTCCTTTCAGTTCGCCGCCCATGAGTGATTTCAGGCCGGCGCCGAACTGCGAGCCGATGTTCCGGGAGCGGACCGTGAGTCCGAAAACCTCGCCGAGCACTTCGGTGATCTCGTAACCGGGCAGGTCATTGGCGGTGCTGATGAGCATTGGTGTGCCTCCTGGTGAGTTGGGATATTCCCAGATCCCGGATAGGAGTCCATATAATCGCCGACCTAGAGCCCACGACACTCGTCGGGCCGCGGAGGGGTCGAAATGAGACGCTTGGCAGCGGTACCCATCTCGTTGGTTGCTTCAATACTGGTGGCCGGCGGTCAGGCAAGTGCGGCTGTCGCACTGAGCTGGACGACGCAGATCACACCCAACCCGGCGGGTACCTCAAGTGACAACGAGTTCTTCGGCGTGTCCTGCCCAGGTGCGCGCGCATGCACTGCCGTCGGCTATTACGACATCCCATCTGGCCGAGCCACAAACGGGCTGGCTGAACGCTGGAATGGCAGCGCGTGGGCTGTGCAAAGCCTTCCCAAACCAACGGGTGCTCGCTCCTACCGGATGTTCGGCGTCTCCTGTGCGTCGACAACTGTGTGCACCGCGGTCGGCAGTTACGACAACAGCTCCAGGGTTATCGTGACCCTCGCCGAGAGGTGGAACGGGAGCCACTGGGCCATCCAGCCCACACCCAACGCGAGTGTGGCGACCTTCAGTCAGTTCACCAGCGTGTCGTGCCCCACCCCGAGTGCGTGCGTCGCGGTTGGCTTCTACCAGACTTCAGACCCCGGTGCCGATGTTGGCTTCTCTGAAACGTGGAATGGCAGCACCTGGACGCTGCATACGGTTCCCGAACCACCCGACTTCGAACGCGGGGAGCTTCTCGGAGTCTCGTGCAAGTCGGCGATTGCTTGCATGGCGGTGGGCTACTACAACACCGAGTCCGTCTATTCGTTGCTCCCCCTCACCGCGTTCTGGAATGGGAGCGTCTGGACCCTCGAGTCGATGCCCCTGCCCGCCGGTTCAAACACAGGAGAGGCAGAGGGCGTCTCCTGTCCATCGGCCACCAGTTGCACCGCTGTCGGGTTCTGGGGGACCAGCGCCGACGTGAACGACCCGCTTGCCGAGCGGTGGAATGGGAGCGCATGGACCGTCCAGTCCATATCGGATCCCGGCGTGACGGCGGGGTTGGATTCCGTGTCCTGTCCGACGACCAATGACTGTACGGCGGTCGGGACCTATGCAACCAGCTCCGCGGATCTCCCGCTTGCTGAGCGGTGGAACGGGAGCGCATGGTCCTCTCAGACGACCCCCAACCCGTTTGCTGACACCTTTCCCTATGGAGTGTCGTGCTCGGCTGCCACGAGTTGCACGGCGGTCGGATTCGACTACGACACCAGTTCCGATGGGTATCTGACGGTCGCTTTGCGTTACTGATTCCTACGCGTGCTCCCGCTCACGCTGCGACTCGGCCCGGGCCGAGAACCATGCGAGCGCCGCCGGCAGCACGAAGGGGACCAGGAGGAGGCGCAGCCAGTCCCAGAGCGTGTTGCCCTGGAAGCCGGTCCAGCCCCAGTTGAGCGCGTAGCCGCCCACCACCACGACCACGAAGATCGCGAGCCCGCACAGGCCGACAGCCCGCCAGCGCCGCTCGAAGCGCTTGTTGGTCGCGAACCACAGCGGAAGCGAGGCTACGACCACCGGCAGCGCCAGAAGCTCGAGCCAGTCCCAGAAGGTGTTGCCCTGAAAGCCGGTCCACCCCCAGTCGAGCGCGTACCCACCCACCACCAGGACGGCGAACGCGAGGGCGGCAATGCCGAAGACCAGGTGCCACTCCATCATCCAGCGCTGCCGGGTCCGGTACCAGATCGGCAGCGTCGCCAACACCACCGGAAGCACGATCACGTGGAGGAGATCCCAGAGCTGGTCGCTGGGGGTGACACCCGTCCAGGACCAGTGAAACTCATACCCGCCGAGGAGTGCGATCGTCAGTGCCACGACACCGCCGGGAAGCACCCATTTGATCAGCGGCGAGAGCGGCTCCTGCTGCGGCGGCGATGCGCCGCTCACCCGCGCGATGTCCATGCGCGAATGATGCCGGGCGGAGACAGCGCGATGTCGGTGACGTGCCCGGTACCATCGTTGACGACCCATGTCGATCGTTCTCATCACGGGCGCCAACAAGGGCCTCGGCCGCGAGGCGGCACGCCGGCTGATAGCGGACGGTCACGACGTCTGGTTGGCGGCACGCGACAAGCGCCGTGGCAATGAAGCCGCCGACCTGCTCGGCGCGTGGTTCGTGGAGCTCGATGTCACCAGCGACGAGAGCGTCGACGCGGCGGCCGCGCATGTTGTCGCCGCGAGCGGACACATCGATGTCCTGATCCACAACGCGGGAATCACGGGCGACCGGGTGGCGGTTCCTGACCTCACCGCGCAACACATCCTTCGCGTCTTCGAGACCAATCTCGCCGGCGTCGTGCGCGTGACGCACGCGTTCCTGCCGCTGCTCGAACAATCGGCGAATCCGGTGATTGTCAACGTATCGAGCGGGATGGGATCGTTGCAGGTGACCAACGATCGGTCGCGATTCGAGTCGACGATCATCAGCGTGCCGTACACGTCCTCAAAGGCAGCGCTGAACATGCTCACGACGCAGTACGCGAAGGCGCTCCCACATATCCGCATCAACGCCGTCGATCCGGGCTACACAGGCACCGATCTCAACGCCAATCGAGGCACGCAGACGGTCACCGAGGGAACCGACGCGATCGTCCTGATGGCCACGATCGGACCCGACGGGCCGACGGGGACCTTTGTCAGCCGGAATGGGGTCGTCCCCTGGTGAAGACGTCCGTCACTTGGGCTGGTGATCGGCTGCACCGTCCAGGCGCCGGTGAGGCACGGGGGCGGTGTTCGGAAGAGGCCGTCGAACCTCCTACGCCGGCGATCGTCTCCCCGAGGACTTCATACGCTGGCGACAACGGCAATCGATACGCGGAGGCCGGGTACGTCAATAGGAAGTTGGGCGCCCTGTCTGGCGGGTGGGTCGGTTGGAAACCATGCTTGCCACTCTTCATTCATGCCCGCAAAGTCATCGGGATCTCGCAGGATGAACGTCGCGCTGACCACGTTGTCCAGTGAAGTGCCGGCGGCCTCAAGAATCGCTGACACATTCCTCAGGCATTGGCGCGTCTGCTCCTGGATCGTGCTCCCAGCGAGTTTGCCGGTGGCGGGATCGATGCCTGCCTGACCGGATACGAAGACAAGCCCCGCGGCCTTCGCGGCTTGGCTGTACGCCGGCGACGTCGGAGCGGCGGCGCTATTGATGCAGTCCCTGGCCATTGCTCTCCTCCGTGAATGTCTACGAGCTCAAAGAATTCACGGTCAGCAATGGTGGAGGATCAGCGCCCCGGTGTTGCTACTGACCGACGCGACCGTCAATCCGCTCGCGGATGAGGTCGGCGTGTCCGCAATGCCGGGCATATTCCTCGATCATGTGCACGAGGAGCTCGCGCAGCCGAATTGGTCTGCCGTCAGCCATGTGGCCTACCGTGTTGAGGTCCGCCGTCTCGGCAACGAATCGCTCGGAGTTTGCGATCTCGTCCTCCCACGCCGTCCATGCCTGGGCGACCACACCGGGATCGCCCACCGCCCCATTCCACGCACCTTCGCGGTCGTCGTCGGACGAGAACAACCTCGGGGCATCCTCACCCGCCATCACGCGTCGGAACCAGCTTCGCTCCACGTCTGCCATGTGCCGGATGAGGCCCAGCAACGACATCGTGGACGGCGGCACCGATCGGAGCGCCAACTGGCCGGCGTCGAGATCGGCGCATTTCAGTCGCAGAGTCAATCGGTAAGCGCGCAAGTAGTCGATAAGGGTCGCGCGCTCGTCGGATAACTCGACGCCGGTGTCGCGGGGATCGTTATCGGGATCGACCCACATGTCGGGAAACACCGTCGACGCGGTCCATCGCTCCGGAACCGACTCGCCGGACTGATCTCGAGAAGTCATACCTACACTTTTATCGCACGTGTACCGAGTGCCGGGAGATGTAGCCGCGCACCCTCATCGGCTATGCGCGCTCGGAACAGCGTGCGCTCGTCGGGGGACGTAGGGGCGGGATTTGGCTCGGCCTCGACCGCTGTAACATCGCCTGGATGAGGCGCATTGTGGCGAATGTCCTTCGGGTGGCTTCCGTGCCGGTGGGAGTTGGGGTTGGCCTCTGGACCGCGCAACTTATTACAGGTGTAAGACCCGAGTGCGCCCTGTTCGATGGGGGCCCTCCTGCGGGGCTCTGCCCGCTTCCCAACTTTTTTGCGAGGTACACCTTCACGACTTGGCAATGCGTCGTGTTCGGTGGGGGTGCAGCGGTCACTCTGCTTGCCCTCTCTTTGGTGGACAGTCTCACGAACGCACTTCGAGTGCTATCGGTGCCTGTCGGCGTTGGGGTCGGTCTTTGGACCTCTCAATTGCGATCGCTTCCATACTGCCCTCCTTACGGTCGGTGCGCTGCCTATATGGGGATGGCACCGCTTACGTTCGCGCCGTGGCAGTGCGCCCTGATCGGCGCAGGCGCTGCGGTCGTTTTGCTTCTCCTCTCCCTTGATGGTGGTCCAACTGAAATCGCCAAGGTCATTCGAAGCGGTCTGAAGAATCCTCACTTGGCCTCGTCCGACGCCTAGTACTCCTGCCCGGAAACGGCGTTGGGGGTGGGATGGAACTCCGAACCGTTCAGCGCGTAGAGCTGATGTGGTGCGCACGGGTGTCGCTGGTCTTGTCGTCGCCCTGGCCTTGGTAGCAGCGAGCAGCTGCGGCCCACGGGCGTCCTCCCGGTCGGCTCCCGCCGGGAGTCAGGTGCCAGGAACATTGACGCCGAGCCCGCCGAAGACATCATTGGCGAGCGCGACGCCGACGGGTGGGCCAGCGACTTTCTTCTCCGTGGGCACTGGCACGTTATCGGCGCTGTCGGTCTACGACTGGGACGGCCACCTGATCGGGCACGGCACTTCAGCGGTGCCGCTCGAGTGCTGCACCGTCGTGCAGTCGCCTGACGGGGCTGTGCTGGAGGTCGGCACGTCGACGGGCGCAGTGGTCCTGGGTCGCTTCGGAAACCTGGTTCAGAATCTGACGGGGCCGCTGGTTGGGGGTGTCTGGGCTGAGGATGATGTGCACAGCTGCGTCATCGATCAGGACGGGCGCGACAGCGCTGAGGGGAACCTGTACGTGGTCGGTCCCGGAAGCCAGAGCAGAAAGGTCGCGACCCTGAGCGGCTTCGGACCCCATGAAGGAACGGGAGTGCTCATCTGCAACGTCGCCGGTAACTTCGCCCTCGTGGCGACCAACTTCATAGGAACCGTGGAGGCGCTGATCAAGATCCGCCTCAGCGACGGCACCACCGTCTGGGAGCAGAAAGCGGGTGCTTCTACCGCTGCCTGCTTTCCCTCGCAGGTGATCTCCCAAGGTGGCACGTACGAGGCTTCAGGAAGTACGGGTCAGGGCGTGGTGTGCGATCTCGCCACGGGCAGGGTCGTGGCTCGTCTACAGGGGGAACCCCTGGCAATCTCGTGGGCGGGCCACGTGGTGATCGAGTCGCTCTCCACCCCGCCCAACTCCTTCTCCTTGGAGGCCGTCGACTGGCGGACGGGAACCGTCCTATGGCGCAATCAATCCGCGTCCGAACGGAATGGCCTCGTGCCTGAGGTCCAAGCACAAGACGAGCCGAACGCCGATGCCATCGCATTGACAACCGTGCCGAATCCCGGCGCCGATTTTTCCCAGGACCTCGCCGAGCTGTGGCTCATCCGGCCGGGGTATGCCGCCTTCGAACTGAGCAGCCAGGCTGAACCGGGGGTTCTCTAAGCCAGCCAGTCATGCCGGGAGAGGGAGTCGAACCCTCACGAGGTTGTCCTCGGCGGTTTTTGAGACCGCTGCGTCTACCATTCCGCCACCCCGGCCGGACGGACAGCGTACCGGCTCCAGCCGGGAACCGGAGCGCTACCTGGCGCGTACCCTCAATTGCATGGACGACGAGGCGCTCCTCGAGCGGGCACGCCGCGGCGACCGCGATGCCTTTGCAGCAATTGTCACTCGCCACCAGGATGAGCTCTACACGATGGCACTCAGGATTCTCGGGACCCCGGCCGATGCGGCCGACGTTGTGCAGGAGACCTTCCTGCGCGCCTACGTCAGGATCCCGGTACTTCGCGGCCAGACCATCCGGGCCTGGCTCTTCCGGGTCGCGATCAACTGCAGTCACGACGTCCAGCGCCGGACTGTCCGCCGGCCCGCGGATCCGCTGGAGGACGCCGAGGGCAACATCGTCGAGCTTCCCGATCCGGCACTCGGTCCGGAGGCGACCGCGCTGTCCCGCGAGCGCGTGGCCGCGGTCCGTGAGGCGCTGCTCACGCTCCAACCCGAGTTCCGCGCAGTGGTCGTCCTGCGCGACGTCAACGAGCTGAGCTACGAGGAGATGTCCGAGGCGCTGCGTGTCCCGATCGGCACCGTCAAGTCGCGGCTCAACCGGGCTCGGACGATGCTCGCGAAGGCCCTGCGCGGTACCGCCGCAGCGCCGGGCTTTGCGGAGGAGAACGCATGAGCAGCCCGCGCCGCCACCTCGACGATCTGTTCTCCGCGGCCTACGAGGATGAGCTCACGCCAATCGAGGAGGCCCGCTTCCAGGCGCATATGCAGTCCTGCGAACCCTGCGCCGCGGCCTACGAGGAGTTCCGGGCGAGTATCGCAGCGCTCCACGAGCTGCCGAAGGCGCGGATGCCCCACGTGGTGCACCTTCCGTCGACGCCGCCCGTGGCCGAGATTCCGACTCGGCCGCGTATCGGCCTGAGCTGGTTCAACCTTGGCCTGGTGCGCCGCTTCCCGGCGACGGCGCTCGCCGGCGCGTTTGTCCTCGTGATCGCGATCGCCGCCGTGGTACATGGGAGCGGAAGCACCGTCATCGGCACAGACCAGCCGGCCCAGGCGATTGCTCCGGCAACCGGGCAGCATGGGGCGGCGAGCACCACGGCCGCCTGCAGTTCGGTCGTCGGCATCACCGGTGCCTCGCCGCCGTCCAGCTTCAGCCAGGAGGATCTGGCCACAGATCCCGCCCAACCGGCGCTTCACCTGGTGCTCGCCGCGCCAACCCTGACCGTCACCTCGGGCAAACAGGCGATCGTGTACGCGCAGCTCACGGAACCGTTCACGTCACTCTCGATCCCGGGGGCGGTATCAACTCCAGCCGCGTCCCGGGCTGCGCTGCCCTGCGTCTCGGTCACGGTGGCAGGCATGGGGTCAAACTCGAACAGTCAGCTGGCAGTCCTCCCCATCTTCGGCGCATACCAGCCTGCCGAGCCGATACCTCAGGCCGGCGGGACGAGCGAAGGGGCGCCCGGATCCACTCCGGGATCAGGAATCAGTGGCCCGCTGCTCAGCTTCCAGGTCCCCGCAGGCCTTGCTCCGGGCACAGAACTCCGGGTCATCGCGACCGTTCCGGCCGGGGCCACCGGCCCGAACAGCCTCGCGCTCACCGCGGAATTGACGCTAACGATTCACTGATCCCAGGGCCGGGCCGGTCCGGAGCGCGCCTCCTTTACTAGACTGGAAGGCAATGCACCGCCGCCTGGCGTGCCTGGCTGTGGCGCTGCTGGTCTCCGGCTGCAGCTTCAGCGGGCTTGGCCCACCCCCAAACTACGGCTACCTCGTGATCACCGCGGGCGGCGTCGGTCTCCGCTCCGGCTCGACCGACGTGCCACCCAATCTCGATCTCCGGCTGCATGCCACCGGAGCAGCCCTCAAGGCGTCGGACGTCACCGCGACCCTCGACGGGCACCAGCTCGCGCTCGCCACCGAGGCTCAGGATCTCGTCGCCACGGTGCAGCCGCTGCTCCCGCTCTCCACGCCGCACCGCCTGTCAGTCGCCGTGGCGGGCATGAGCACCCAGAACATCAACTTCACGGTCATCCCACCCACTGCGGCGATGCTCGCGGCCCACATCGACCCGTCGAGCGGACTGGTCGTCGACGCCGTGTTCGACGACGCTCCGTCGCAGCCGGCGATCGCCGCGGCGCTGCCCGGCGCGAAGATCACGTGGATCGACGGCACCCACGCGCGGATCGCGTGGAGCGGCAAGCCGCCCGCGTCCATCGCCCTGCCCGCGAGCATCCCCACCGCGGGCCAGGCGCACCTCGACCCCGGGATCACGCTCTCCCTGGCCGGCATCGCCCCGCACACCGTGCGCCGGGTGACGGTCCCGCCACCACCGTCGGTCAAGGGCATCCCCGTGGACGCCTTCGTCATCAATACCGCGCCGTCCAACTCGTCCCTGGCCTTCCATCTGGGAGCCGTTACCGAGGTGACCCCGACGGGCTGGCAGGCCCAGGCGAACGGCACCCTGCTCGGCACGCCCGATCAATCGGCCGTAGGTCGCGGCGGTGCGGCCGGGCTGCCGATCTGGCCCTCGCTCGCGAACGACTCCACCAATCCCACGGCGACTGATCAGCTCCTCAACAACCCAAGCGCCGTCAACGTGCTCATCAATGAGATGGTCGCCGCGATCCGCTACGACGGATACCGCGGTATCAACGTGGACTTCGAGGGGATGCTGGCGGCCGACAAGGCGCCCTTCACTGCGTTCATCCAGCAGCTGGCGACCGCGCTGCACGCGCACGGCGCCAAGCTGATCGTCGACGTCGTTCCGCACGACTTCGCCGGCGTGAATTCGTACTCCGCCGCCTACGACATCGCCGCCATCGGCAAGGTGGCCGACTACGTCGACCTCATGGCGTATGACGAGCACGGCGATGGCGGCACGCCGGGTCCGGTGGCAGGGTTGGACTGGGACAACGCGATCCTGCAGGCGACGCTGCCGGACCTCACCCCGTCGCATGTGCTGCTCGGGGTTCCGCTCTACGGTCGCGCCTGGGGCAGCAGCTTCGGTGGCGCCTCCGCGTACTCGAATGTCCTCTACAACGCGCTCGCGGTGCCAGGGGCTCGGGTCGACTATGACTTCAACGCCGAGACCCCGTACATCCTCTCCCCGAACGGCTCGCTGATCACGTACTTCGACGACGCGGACAGCCTGGCGCGGAAGGTCGCGCTGGTGCACACGTACGGGCTGCTGGGGATCGCGGCCTGGAGGCTCGGCTTCGAGGATCCGGGGTTCTGGTCGCTCTTCAGCGCCTGAGCCGAGGCTAGCTCTCGGAGGCTCCGGTGCCGAGGTCCGGAAGGTTGAGGGTGTTCACCCAGTCCCGAATCTTGGCGAGGCGCTCTTCGCTCTCGGGGTCGGTCTCGGTCAGATTGCCGTCCTTGTCTGCCTCGGGGAGGACGCCTGCCTTGTCGAGCACCTCGTCGGCGACAAAGATCCCGGCGCCGACACGGACTGCCACGGCGATGGCGTCCGACGGGCGGGAGTCGATCTCCAGCCGGCGGCCGTCAACCTGGGCGAGGATCCGAGCGTAGAAGACCTCATTGCTGAGCGATGTCACCACGATCCGCTCGACGGTGACCTCCACCGCGCTCAGGAGGTTGGCGAGCAGGTCGTGTGTGATCGGCCGCTCAGGGGTGATGCCCGTGATCTTCAACGCGATCGCATTCGCCTCGTTGATGCCGATCCAGATGGGGAGGTAGCGATCGGCCGTCTTCTCTTTGAGGATGACGACGTGCTGGCCCGTCGGCATGTGCACCCTGATGCTGTCGACGGTCATTTCCACCAGGTCGGCCATGCCTCGATCATAACCCCGGGAGTGAGCCTGCGAGGACATCCATGCCTCGCCGCTACCATGGATCGCTGTGGCTCGCGAGACCTTGTTGCTGGTGGATGGGCACAACCTCGTGTATCGAGCCTTCCATGCGATGCCTGCGTTGAGCAACAGCCGGGGCGAGATGACCAACGCCGCCTATGGCTTCACGTCGATGCTCTTCAAGGCGCTCAACGACACGACGCCGACGTATGCGATCGCGGCCTTCGACCTCTCCGGTCCGACCTTTCGCCACGAGCGAGTCGCGGAGTATAAAGCGCAACGCCTGCGCGCTCCTGACGAGCTGCGTGCGCAGTTTCCCTGGGCACGTGAAGTCGTCATGGCGCTCGGCATCCCCATCATCGAGGTTCCGAGATACGAAGCCGACGATGTCATCGGCACGCTCGCGCAGAAGGCGGAGGCTGCCGGACTCGACGTCATCATCCTGACCGGGGACCTCGATGTGCTCCAACTGGTCACCGAGCACATCCGTGTCTTTGCGAGCCGGCGTGGTCTCAGCGACACCATCATCTATGACGTCGACAAGGTGCGCGAACGTTACGGATTCGAGCCGCCACTCGTCGTCGATTTCAAGGCACTGCAAGGAGATCCGAGCGACAACATCCCCGGGGTTCCGGGGATCGGTGAGAAGACCGCGATGTCGCTGGTGCAGCAGTACGGGCCACTCGAGAACGTGCTCGCAGCCGTGCCGACGATGCCGCCTGGCCGCGTGCAACGTGCGCTGGAAAGCCATATGGACCAGGCGCGCTTGAGCAAGTGGACGGCGACGATCAAGGTCGATCTGGATATCGACCTGCCGCTCGAGCAAGCGCGACTCTTCAACTACGACGAGGCCGACGTGCGCGAGTTGTTCGACCGACTCGAGTTCCGCAGCCTGCTCCCACGGCTGCCTGGGCGGACTGATGACGGCGCCGCCACGATTGGTGCGCCACCGCCCGCGAGCGATGCGCCCGCATTGCCCGGCGACCTGCAGTTGCCCACGACGGATGTCGAGATCGTCGTCGATGCGCATCAGGCAGCAGACGCTGTGCAGCGCGTTCGCGCGGCCGGTGCGATGGCGGTGCGGACGGTGGTTGATGGAAACCCGCGCACCGGCGACATGATCGGCGTCGCGTTTGGGCCCAGGGGCGAGGACATCGCCTACTACATGCCCGTCTGGCACGCCGGATTGGAGCGCAATGCGGACCCGGCGGCCATCGCGTCAGTGGAGGAGGTGCTCGCCGACAGCACGATGCCAAAGCGCGGCTACGACCTCAAGCGCGAGCTGCTTGCGTGGCGGCGGCGCGGCATCGCCATCCAGGGTCTGCAATTCGACGCGCTGCTCGCGGCGTACCTCACCAACTCGCGTCTCAAGGTGCCGACCCTGCCGGTGCTCGCCCACGATCTCGCCGCGCTCAGCGTTGAAGCGGAGGAGACGCTGCTCGGCAGCGGCCGCGGGAAGCGCGGTATCGCGGACGTGCCGGTGGAGGAGGCCGCCGCGTATTACGGCGTCTGGATCGGGCTGCTCGACCCGGTCGGCGACGCGTTGATTCGCGACATGGAGCGCGCGGGTGCGACGCGACTCCACGACTCCATGGAATTGCCGCTGGTTCCGATTCTCGCCGCGATGGAGGTGGAGGGCGTCGCCGTCGATTGCGACCTGCTCGGTTCCATCAGCGCCGAGATGTACGCGCGCATCACCGCGATCGAGAACGAGGTGCAGGAGGTTGCCGGGTACACATTCAACCCGGGAAGCACGCAGCAGCTGGGCCGCTTCCTCTACGACGAGCTCGGCCTGGCGAGCGGACGCAAGACCAAGACCGGGCGGAGCACCGACGCCGACACGCTCGAGGCGCTGCGTGGCGAGCATCCCGTGGTGGAGCTGATCCTCGAGTGGCGCCAGCTCACCAAGCTCAAGAGCACGTATGTCGATGCGCTGCCGCTGCTGTGCACGGCCGATTCACGCGTGCACACATCGTTCAATCAGGCGGTGGCGACCACCGGCCGGCTTTCCTCATCGGACCCCAACCTGCAGAACATCCCGGTGCGCACGCAGTGGGGTCAGCGCATCCGGCGCGCCTTCCACGCCGACAAGGGTCAGCAACTGGTCAGCGCCGACTACTCGCAAGTGGAGCTTCGCGTGCTCGCGCACGTCACCGGCGAGACGGAGCTGATCGAGGCGTTCCAGCGCGGTGAGGACATCCACCGGCGCACTGCGGCCGAGGTCTATGGGGTTGAACCCGAGGCGGTGACGCCGGACATGCGCCGCATCGCCAAGGTGGTCAACTTCGGTGTGGTGTATGGGCTGAGCGACTTCGGGCTCGCCCGTGACACGGGCATGAGTCGCGAGGACGCGCATGCGTTCATCGACGCGTACTTCCGCAATTTTCCCGCGGTCACCACGTACCTGGAAGGAGTGCGGAACCACGCCCGGGAATATGGCTGGGTGGAGACGTTCATCGGCCGGCGGCGGTACATCGCCGACATCCGGGCCGCCAACCGCCAGCTCCGTTTCGCGGCCGAGCGCATGGCCGTGAACATGCCGATCCAGGGCGGCGCAGCAGACATCATGAAGCAGGCGATGATTCTCGTCGACCAGGCGCTGCGTGAGCAGGGGCTGCGCAGCCGCATCCTCCTCCAGGTGCACGACGAGCTGCTCCTCGAGGCGCCGGCCGACGAGGTGGACGACCTCATCGTGCTCCTCCGGGATCGCATGGGTGCGGCCGAGGCGTTGAAGGTGCCGCTGGACGTTGACGTCAAGATCGGCGACAACTGGGGGGACATGACGCCCATCGCGAGGTCCTGACCGATACCCACGAGCAAAAAAGTCGGCTCCCAGGCTGGCAAGCTCCTTGAGAACCCGAAGTCACCCAAAGGCGTCAAGAGCGCAGCGGGACTGCGCTGGCCGCGACTCCCGTTTACGAGGCTGGCGCGGGTCATGATGCTTGTGGCCGACCGTCGCGGACCTTACACTCTTTTCACCACGCGTCCGTCAGTGCGGGCTTTTGGAGTAGGAGGAAGTCCGACAGCCGTGAGTTCCAGGCCGAGGCCCACTGTGACCATATGGCCGATGGAATCAAGGTACTTGGTGCAGTCGATGTGTTCTATCCTCGCGTCTGGTGGAACATTCGAACGGGACGCCACGGAACTCAGCAAGGGGCCGCGGGGTCACTTCGGGACCGTCCTGCTGTTCTTGCCACCGCCCGGGACAATTGAGCTGGTCCGCAAAGAGTCGGGCGAGGGACATCTGCGAGTCTGGATTCTCGATCGCAACCGCCCCATCGCGAGTGTGGACGATGATCTCAGCACCGATGCGAAGTGGCTCATCGACACGGTATTCGACGGGTACGATCATCCCGATCAAGTACCCGCATCCTTCATACCAGAACGGCTGCCACCTCCCGAGGTCGAGACACCTCATCGTCCAAACTGGCGTGATCGTTTGTGGGAAATCCCGGCCGCGGGCTTGCCTGACCACGAGATCTGACGCGTCTCGACGTGTTATTTCGGGGGACATGAAGCCCATCGCGAGGATCTGAGGGTGCCGGAGCTTCCTGAGGTTGAGACGGTGGCCCGTGACCTTCGCGCCGCGGTGTCGGGTCGGCGCATCGAGCACGTGACCGTGAATCGCCCCGATATCGTCCGCTTCCCTGACGGCCGCATCCTTCCGGAGCTGCTTACGGGGCAGCGTTTCGAGAACGTGGATCGCCGGGGCAAATACCTGCTGCTCGAGCTCGATTCCGGTGACGAGCTGATGGTGCATCTCGGCATGACCGGGCATCTGGTGGTCTGCGATGCGGACGCTCCGGTCGCCAAGCACACCCACATCCGCGCGTCGCTCGACGACGGGAACGAGCTCCGATTCGACGACGCACGCCGCTTCGGCCGCGTTGCCTACGGGTCGCGCGAGGCGCTGACGGCGGCGCGGGTGCTGCCGAAGCTCGGCGTGGAGCCGCTTTCCGACGCGTTCTCGCAAGAGCAGCTCGACGCGGTGTTGCGCAAGACGACGAGGACGGTAAAGGCCGCGCTGCTCGATCAGAAGGGTGTGGCGGGCCTCGGCAACATCTACATCGACGAGGCGTGTTTCCTCGCGGGTGTGCGGCCAACCCGGCGCTGTCATCGGCTCACCCGCCGCGAACGTGCAGCCCTGCTCGACGCCATTCCACGCGTGCTCACAGCCGCCGTCGCCAACCGGGGCAGCAGCGTCGACGACTACCGCGACGTCTGGAACGCACGAGGCAGCAACCAGGAGCGCCTGCAGGTGTATGGACGCGGCGGCCTGCCCTGCCTTGTGTGCGGCACGACACTGCGCAGGACCACGACCGCCGGCCGCACCACCGTGTACTGCCCACACTGCCAGCGATGACCCGGGTCACCATCGCCAGCTACGACGATGATCCACCGCTCGGCGGCCAGGGTGTCGTCGTCCACGGCATGCGCGCTGCGCTGGAGCGGCGTGGGGTGCAGGTGCACACCATCTCGGGCCGAGGTGAGCACGCGATCGCGTTTGCCCGACGGACCGGCCGCGCCCCGCTCGACTTCTCCATGCAGCTCAACCGGTATCCGCAGGTCCTGCTCCGCGCATCGCCGGACGTCATCCATGCCCAGGGTGGCCCGGGTGGGGTGCTGCTCTGGAAACGGCTCGGCGCGCCACTCGTCTACACCGCGCATCACACCTATCGTCAGGCGCACCCGCGCGGGTCGGTGAAGCGATTGCTCAACGGCGTCGAGGCACGCTCATATCGCCGCGCTGCGATGGTGCTCCCCGTCTCGCGATCGACGGCGTACGCGCTGCTGGAGATGGGGATCTCCGCATCACGCATCGAGGTCCTGTCCAACGGTGTCGACGCTGTCGATCTTCCGGGCGTTGAGCATGAGGACGGACGCGTGCTGTTCGTGAGTCGCATGGAGCGCGAGAAGGGCGCCCTTGACGCGGTCTCGGTGCTTGAGGCGCTCACCGAATCGGACCCAAGAGTGCACGGGGTCCTGGTGGGAGGTGGCAGCCTCGCGGCCGACGTCCGGCGTGCAGCGGACGCGAGCGGCGGGCGGATCGAGTACCTCGGGGCGCTCGATCGCGAGGCGCTGAACCACGAGTACGCCAGGGCCGCGGTCGTGCTGATGCCATCGCGTTTCGAGGGGCTCGGCATGGTGGCCCTCGAGGCCCAGGCCGCGGGCACGCCTGTGGTTGGCTTTGACGTCGACGGGCTTCGTGACGCGGTGGGCGTCGGAGGCGTGCTGGTCCCTGCCGGCGACATGGCCGCGCTCCAGGCTGCGACGCTGCGGCTGCTGAACGACCCCGAACGCCGTGCGGAGATGGGGTCCCGGGGACGCGAGGTGGTCCTCGCGGAGCATTCCTGGGACGCAATCGGCGAGCGTCTCGAGGAGATCTATACGGCCGTGCGCTGAGAGCGAATTCGGCGAGAGTCGGACAGCGACTAGACTCGAAGGGTGCCCGATCTCGAGTTGCTCGCGCCCTTCGCACCTGCCGGTGACCAGCCCGCCGCCATCACCGCGCTCAGCCGCGGCCTGAACGAGGGCCAGCGCGAGCAGATCCTGCTCGGGGTGACCGGGTCGGGCAAGACCTTCACCATCGCCAATGTCATCGCCGAGCAGCAGCGGCCAACGCTCGTCCTCTCGCCGAACAAGACGCTCGCGGCTCAGCTCTGGGCGGAATTCCGAGAGTTCTTCCCCAAGAACGCGGTGGAGTATTTCGTCTCGTACTACGACTTCTACCAGCCCGAGGCGTACATCCCTCGCACGGACACGTACATCGAGAAGGACTCCTCGCGCAACGACGAGATCGANNGTGGCGTCGATCTCCTGCATCTACGGCATCGGTTCCCCCGAGAACTATCTCGGCGAGTCGATCACGGTCAAGCGGGGAGAGTCGTGGCGGCGAGACATCCTGCTGCGCAAGCTCTCCGACCTCCAGTACGCGCGCAACGACATGGACTTCGGACGCACGCGTTTTCGGGTGCGCGGCGACGTTGTGGATGTGCAGCCGGCGTACGAGGAGATCGCGACCCGCATCGAGTTCATGGGTGACACCATCGAGTCGATCAAGGATTTCGACGCGCTCACCGGTGAGATCCTCACCATGCGCGACGAGCTGACGGTCTTCCCGGCGACGCACTACGTCACGCCGCAGCAGCAGATGGAGCGCGCGCTGGTGTCGATCGAGGCCGAGCTCGAGGACCGCGTCACGCTGCTCGAGACCCGGGGCCGGCTGCTCGAAGCCCAGCGCCTGCGCCAGCGCACCAACTTCGACATGGAGATGATGCGCGAGACCGGGACGTGCGCCGGNNCTGATCGTCGACGAGTCGCACGTCGCCGTTCCCCAGATCGACGGCATGAACAAGGGCGACCGCGCTCGCAAGATTCCCTTGGTGGAGTATGGGTTTCGGCTCCCGTCGGCGCTCGACAATCGACCCCTCACGTTCGCTGAATGGGACTCGATGATCGGGCAGATCATCTATGTCAGCGCGACGCCGGGTCCCTACGAGGAGTCACGCGCCACCCAGGTGGTGGAACAGATCATCCGGCCGACGGGTCTCGTCGATCCCACCATCGAGGTAAAGGAATCGCACGGGCAGATCGACGACCTCATCGCCCAGATGCGACGTCGCATCGAGAAACACGAACGCTGCCTGATCACCACCCTCACGAAGAAGATGGCCGAGGATCTCACCGACTATCTGCGTGAGGCCGGGATCAAAGTCCGATATCTGCACAGCGATATCGACACGCTCGAACGCGTCGAGATCATCCGCGACCTGCGTCTCGGTGTCTTCGACGTCCTGGTGGGCATCAACCTGCTGCGCGAGGGCCTCGACCTTCCGGAGGTGTCGTTCATCGGCATCCTCGACGCCGACAAGGAGGGCTACCTCCGCGGCTATCGCTCACTGATTCAGACCGTTGGACGCGCCGCTCGCAACGTGTTCGGCCACGTGGTGATGTATGCCGACCGCACATCGGACGCGATGGAGAAGGCGATCGCCGAGACCGACAGGCGCCGCGCCATCCAGGTCGCGTACAACGTCGAACACGACATCACGCCGCTGTCGATCGTCAAAGCTGTGTACCAGATGGAGTCGCACCGCGACCAGCAGTCGCTCCGTGCAGCGGCATTCCAGGAAGCGTCCGGGCTGCCGCCCGACGAGGTGCTGCGCCTCGCCAAGGACGTCGAGAAGGAGATGCTCCGAGCTGCCCGCGACCTCGAGTTCGAGCGCGCAGCCGAGCTGCGCGACCGATTGGTGGAACTTCGCCGCCGGATCGAGGGCGTCGAGGAGCCTGAGCCCGCGCAAACCCACCGAGGCAGAGGCCGCCCCGTCCACTCTCGCTAGCTCGGACAACTCCTGCCAAAACTGCCCTCCGGGCGGGTGTATCGTGGTTGAGCGAGGTTCTTGACCATGGTGAAATCCGAAGGCAACGGATGGCTGAGCCGGCTGAGCGCATCTCAGCCCTTCTTTTCAGTCGCCGATGAACGTCCGGATCGAACGTCGTGGTCGCTGGGGGGTCTCGCCGCAGGAGCGATTCCCGAGCGGGTGCGGTCGACCCACGGCTACAAGGCGCAGCTTCCATCCGACGTTCAGGAATTGCCACGCGAGGCGCGACCCGGCGACTTCTTCCGCAGCTAGAGCGCGGGAGGCCCTTGACCGAGCGTACATCTGTTCGGTAGGATTCGTCGCCCATGGCCACCGAGTTGCAGCGCGCCGTACCCCGCCTGCACTACCTCTGTGCCGAGTGCGGGGCGGAGGCGCCGAAGTGGCAGGGTCAATGTCCGGCGTGTGCCGCGTGGAACAGCCTGAGCGAGAACGTCGTGCGCCTCACCGGGCGCAAGACTTCCGCCACTGCCGCGACCACCACGCCGATGGAAGCCGTCATGGCGGTGCCGGGACGGGTGATCGCCACTGGGTCGTTCGAAGTTGACCGCGTCCTGGGAGGGGGGATCGTTCCCGGCAGCGTCGTGCTGCTCGGTGGTGACCCTGGCATCGGGAAGTCCACCATCGCGCTGCAGGTGTCGAACGCCTGCGGCGATGAGGTGTCACCGGCGCTCTATTGCACCGGTGAGGAGTCGCTTGAGCAGCTTGCCCGGCGAGCTCGGCGGCTTTGCTGCACCGGTGCCAGGGTTCGCCTGCTCGTCGAGTCCGACGTCGACACCGTGATCGCCACTATCGAGGCGGAGCACCCGTCGTTGGTGGTCGTCGATTCCGTCCAGACACTCCGCGATGCCGGCACCGCCGGACCGCCCGGGAGTGTCTCGCAGGTTCGGGCTGCGGTGTTGCGCATGACCGAGGTCGCCAAGGCGACGGGGGTCCCAGTACTCCTGGTCGGGCACGTGACCAAGGAGGGTGCGATCGCCGGTCCGCGCACCCTCGAGCACATGGTCGACGTCGTGCTGTACCTCGAGGGTGAGCGCCTCGGCGAACACCGGATGCTCCGCGGGATCAAGAACCGCTTCGGCGCAACTGGGGAGGTGGGCCTATTCACCATGGAGCGCGACGGTATGCGCGATCTCGCCGCACCAAGCCGAGGTATGCTCGACGCCGCCTCGCTGGGCGCCTCGGGCAGCGTGGTCACCATCACCTGCGACGGGCTCAGGCCGACGGCGGTGGAGGTGCAGGCGCTCGCAGTGGCATCGCCGTTCGAATTCCCACGGCGGACGGCGTCGGGATTCGAGCTCAACCGCCTCCACCTGATGCTCGCGGTGCTCACCAGGCGCGCCGGCATCACCATTCCGAAGCTGGACGTCTTCGTCAACGTGGCCGGCGGGATCCGTCTCGATGATCCGGGCACCGACCTGGCGGTTGCGCTCGCGATCGCAGGGTCGATGAAGAATCGGGCGGTGTCGCGCCACTGCGCAGTCATCGGAGAGCTCGGCCTCGGCGGCGAGGTGCGGCGCGTTTCCCGGACCGAGGTCCGCCTCGCCGAGGCGGCCGCGGTGGGCATGGAGGCTGTGATCCTCCCCGAGAGCTATCGCGGCGAGATCCCGGAGGCGCTGCGCTGTCATCGGGTCTCCACCTTGATCGGGGCAGTTGCACTACTCGGGTGACCGTCGTGTCGCGCCGTCTTTCGGCGCGGAGATCGTGTGGTTCAATCGCCGAGATGCATACGCACACAGATCGGACCATCCGCCGGGCCCGAAACGTCTCTCGGATCATCGGCGCCAGTGTCGGATTCGTATTCGGAGTGCTCTACGGCGTCTTCATCCTCTCGGGCACCCCGGGCGTGCTCACGAGCACCACGACCACGGCCGGGGCGGCGCTGCTCGCCGCGGGCGCTGCAGGTGCAGCGTCACTCGCCCTCGCCGCGCCGCTCCTGAGCGTTGAGCCCTACCTCTGGCTCGAGCGCACCCTCGATGAGGCGCCGGCGGGGCAGATCATCGGCGCGGTCATCGGCCTGATCGCGGCACTGCTGATCGCGACGATGGTCGCGGTGCTCCTCAACCCGCTGCCTTTTGGCCTCGGTGTCTTGATCTCGCTCAGCGTCGCCACCGCCCTCGTGTACGTCGGAGTGCGCACCGGGAGCCGTCGCCGCGACGCGCTCGGGGTCATGTTCAGCCGCGCGGCGCCGGTGGACATCGACGAGATCGGCCCGGGTCCACTCGACGGCCAGCCCGTGATCGTCGACACGAGCGTGCTCATCGACGGTCGCATTGTCGACGTCGCCGCCGCCGGCTTTGTGCCGGGGCGTCTGCTCATCCCCGGCTTCGTGCTCGAGGAGTTGCAGCGCGTCGCCGATTCCGCCGATCCGTTCCGCCGCCAGAAGGGTCGTCGCGGGCTCGGCGTGGTCGACGCCCTCCAGAAGGCGGAGGACGTTGTCTGCGAGCTGGTCGATCTCGACTTCCCGGGCACACCCGACGTGGACGCCCGCCTCGTCAAGCTCGCCCGCGCCCGTGGCGCGGCGCTCATGACCCAGGATTACAACCTCAACCGCCTCGCCCAGATCGAGGGTGTTCGAGTGCTCAACCTCAACGACCTGGCCAACGCCGTGAAGCCGATCGTCGGCGCCGGCGAGAGCATGGCGATCACCATCGTCAAGGAAGGCAAGGAGCCCCACCAGGGCGTCGGCTACTTCGAGGACGGCACCATGGTGGTTGTGGAAAACGGCCGCAGCCATGTCGACGAGACGGTCACGGTGACCGTGACCACGGTGCTCCAGACCACGGCGGGCCGGATGATCTTCGCGACCCTCGCCGACGACGATTCCGGGAAGCCCCGCGTGCTGCGACCGGTCCGCGCCAAGGTCGCTCAGCGCTGAGCAGCGCGCTCATCGTTCCTGCCTTCGGGCTCGGTGTGCGGGCGGGGGAGGACAAGCTGTGGGCTGACGTCGCGGGGCGCCCGGTGATCGCCATCACGCTCGAGTCGGTCGCGGCAGCGGGATGCTTCGATCTCATCGCCATCGCAGCCCCGGCCGACCGTTGGGACGCGATCCGGGCCATCACCGCCGGCCATCAACTCGACAATGTTGTGCTTCTCGAGGGAGGGGAACGTCGCCAGGACAGCGTCGCCGCGGCGATCGGCCGCTGCGATGGGCACGAGTGGATCACGGTGCACGACGCCGCCCGCCCGCTCACGCCGCCCGATGTCTTCAGGGCGGTGCTCGAGGCTGCCCGGAATGATGGCGCGGCCATCGCGGCGGTACCCTGCGTGGACACTGTGAAGCAGGTGCTGAACGGCCATGTCCAGGCCACCCTCGATCGCACGTCGATCATCGCGACGCAGACCCCGCAGTCCTTCGAGGCCGGCATCCTGCGCCGAGCCCACCAGCACGCGGCGGCCCACGGGATCGCGGCCGGCGACGACGCGGCGCTGGTCGAGGCGATCGGGGTGCCGGTCACGGTGGTGCCCGGCGATCCACGCAACTTCAAAATCACGTTCCCGCAGGACCTCGTCCTGCTCCGCTCGTTAGTCGAGGAGGTCCGATGACCCCGCGTATCGGCCATGGCATCGACGCGCACCGCTTCATCCCGGGGCGGCCGCTGATGCTCGGCGGCGTCCTCATCCCGTACTCGCGAGGCCTGCTCGGTCACTCCGACGGCGATGCCGTCGTGCACGCGCTCGTCGACGCCATCCTCGGTGCCTCAGGACTCGGCGACATGGGCCGGCATTTCCCCTCCGGTGATCCGCGCTGGAAGGACACCTCGGGGTGCGAGTTCCTCAAGATCGTGGCCGACAAGCTCAGCGACGAAGGCTGGACGATCACCAGCGCGCACGTGATCGCGATCGCCGAGGAGCCTCGCCTGGCCAAGCATCTCGGCGCGATGTCCGAGGCGATGTCGAAGGCGCTCGGTCTCGAGGTGGGCACGATCGCGGTGGGCGCAACGACCACCGACGGCATGGGGTTCTCCGGCCGGAGCGAAGGGATCGCCGCGTCGGCGACGGTGCTGCTGGAACGGCAATGACCCTGCAGCTACACGACACGATGAGCAGGGAGCTCGTCGCCGTGGAGCCGATCGAGCCAGGTCACGTCCGCCTTTACACATGCGGGCCCACGGTCTGGAATCGGGTCCACATCGGGAATTTCCGGACCTTCATCTTTGAGGACGTGCTCCGGCGCTGGCTCGAGCGGCGGTTTCCCAAGGTCACCCACGTGATGAATCTCACCGACGTCGACGACCGGATCATCAAGAACGCCGTTGAGCACAGTCTTTCGCTCGACGAGGAAACGGCTCCCTGGATCGCCGCCTTCGACGAGGATCGCGACACGTTGGGCATCCGTCCCGCGCATTACTACCCCCGCGCGACCCAGTACATCGAGCAGATGGTCGAGCTCATCGAGCGCCTCGAGAAAGCCGGCGCGGCATATCGCACCGACGGCAGCTACTACTTCCACATCGCCGCGTTCCCCGAGTACGGCAAGCTCAGCGGTGCGCGGGCGGAGGGACTCGTGACCGGTGCCAGCGGACGGATCGACGCGGACGACTACACCAAGGAAGACGTCCGCGACTTCGCGCTCTGGAAAGCAGTCGGTCCCGATGAGATCGGCTGGGACACGCGCATCGGCAGGGGCCACCCGGGCTGGCACATCGAATGCTCCGCGATGAGCATGTCGCTACTCGGCGAGAGCTTCGACATTCACTGCGGCGGCGTCGACAACATCTTCCCGCACCACGAGAACGAGATCGCCCAGTCCGAGGCGGCCACCGGCAAACGTTTCGTGCGCATCTGGTGCCACAGCCAGCACCTGCGTGTCAGTGGCGAGAAGATGGCCAAGCGGCTCGGCAACTTCGCCACTGTGCCTGACGTGCTCGAGGAGGGTGCGAGCCCTGCGGCGCTGCGCTACCTGCTCGCAGCGCGCACCCACTATCGCAAGTCGCTCGACTATTCGGACGACCTGCTCGCCGACAGCACCATGGCGGTGCAACGGCTCGTCGATTTTCAGACGCGCGTCGACGAACTCCACACCGTCGAGGACGCCAACCCGCGCGATGAGGCGATCCTCGCCTCGGTTCGCCTGATGCGCATCGGATTCGATGAGGCGATGGACGACGACCTCAACCTCCCCGAAGCGATGGGCATCGTCTTCTCCGGGCTGCGTGACGTCAACCGCGTGCTCGACAGCGGCGACGTCAGCGCGGAGACGCAGCGCACGCTGCAGCACCTGCTCGCCGACGTCGACGACGTGCTCGGAGTGCTCGCACTCGTCGCTCGCGATCGTCAGGCCGCACCGGATGCAGAGGAACAGCGCTGGCTCGACGAACGAGCCGAGGCTCGCGCTGCTCGCGACTTCGCGCAGTCGGACCACCTGCGCGTCCAACTCGCCAGCCGCGGCATCGAGGTGGAGGACACGCCGCAGGGGCAGCGCTGGAAGCGGACCTCGCCGCGCCGCGGCTGACGCGGTGGACATCCTCTACGGGCGCAACCCCGTGCTCGAGGCGCTGCGAGCCGGTCGCCCCGCGCGCAAGATTGTGATCGCGACCGCGATTCGCCCCGAGGCGCGGCTGACCGAAATCCTCGAACACGCCGAGGCGCGCGACATCCTCGTGGAGGAAGTGCCACGCCAGCGCCTCGATGACATCGCGCACACCGAGCATCACCAGGGCGTCGCCGGGTACTTCCACGCGCGCGCAGCGCTCACCATCCACGACCTGCTCGACCAGACGCGGCCGCCGGCGCTGCTCGTCGTGCTCGACGGGATCCAGGATCCGCAGAACGTCGGCGCCATCGCGCGCAGCGCCGAGGCATGTGGCGCTGATGGCATCGTGGTGCCTCGCCACCATGCGGCGCCGCTCACCGCAGCGGCGGTCAAAGCCTCGGCAGGGGCGACCGAGCACCTCCCGATGGTCACCGTGCCGAATCTCGCCCAGGCACTCGAGGTGATCGGCGAGGCCGGGATCTGGCGTGTGGGACTCGACGCTGATGCGCAGGATCGATACGACAATGTCGATCTCTCCGGGCCGGCGGCGATTGTCGTCGGCGCGGAAGGCGCCGGCATGCGCCGCCTGACCCGCGAGCACTGCGACGTGCTCGTGTCGATTCCGATGATGGGTCACGTCGAGTCGCTCAACGCGGGAGCGGCCGCTGCGGTCCTGCTCTTCGAGGCACAACGCCAGCGCGGCTTCGCGCCGCGCTGAGACGGGTCGCGGGTCGATGCAAGCGCTCATCGTCGACGGTTACAACATCATTCACGCGTGGCCCGCGCTGCACTCGACGCTGCGCGAGCGCGGGCTCGAGGATGCACGCCGCCAGCTGGTGAGCGCGCTGTCGGAGTATGCGGCGCAGACCGGGATCGCAGTGACCGTCGTCTTCGATGCGCACGGGCGTCCGGGTGCGATCCCATCCACCGAAAAGGTGGATGGAGTCACCGTGCTCTTCGGATCCAAGCGAGCCACCGCGGACCATGTCATCGAACGCGCCGCGTACAAAGCAGCCCAGCGCGGTGAGGGCGCGGATGTCGTGGTGGCCACGGACGACCGCCTCGAACGCGACGTCGTCGGCGCCATGGGAGTGGCGACGATGGGAGCGCGCGCGCTCGAGGCCGAGGTGGCCCGGGTCGCGGGCGACGTCGACCATGAGACGCGCCGGATGCGCGACGACACCAGGCGCAGCAGCAGGGTCGAGGACACCATCGACCCGGAGACCAGGCGCCGGCTCGAACGGCTTCGGCGCGGCGAGGACCGGTAGGCTAGAGCGATCGTGCTGAATCCGAATACACGCGCTCGACGCAACTCCCATGGCTGACACCGCGCCGCGTCGTGTCGTCGTCACCGGCATGGGCACCGTCTCGCCGGTGGGCAACAGCGTCCCCGAGAGCTGGGAGGCGCTCAAAGCCGGACGGAGCGGCACGGCCGCGATCACGCACTTCGACGCCTCGCGGCTGCCGGTCAGGATCGCCGGCGAGGTCAAGGGATTCGACGCGGCCGCGATCTTCGGCAACAAGGAGGCGCGCCGGAGCACGCCCCACGTGCAGTTCGCCATGGCGGCAGCGCGCGAGGCCGTGCTCCACTCCGGTCTCGACATCGCCGCCGAGTCGACCGATATTGGCGTGCTGATCGCGTCGGGTATTGGTGGCCTTGAGGTGATCGAGAACACCACTCGGGTGCTCGACGCGGAAGGCGCGCGCCGGGTGTCGCCCTTCGCTGCCGCGATGGCGCTCGTCGACATGGCCCCAGGCATGGTCTCGATCGACCTCGGCGCACGCGGGCCGAACATGGCAGTGGTCAGCGCATGCGCCTCCGGCGCGGACGCGATCGGCCAGGCCGCGAGCTGGATCCGGCAGGGCGATGCGGTGGCGGTCCTCGCCGGTGGGACCGAGGCGGGGATCACGTCGACCGGCATCGCGATGTTCGCGGCGGCACGCGCGCTGTCCACCCGCAACGATGACCCGGCGCACGCTTCGCGGCCGTTCGAACGCGATCGGGACGGCTTCGTGGCGGCCGAGGGATCCGCGGTGCTCGTGCTGGAAGAACGCGAGCATGCGGTCGCGAGGGGCGCAACCATCTATGCGGAGTTGATCGGCTATGCGGCGTCCGCGGACGCGTACCACATCACCGCGCCGGAGCCGAGTGGTGACGGTGCCGTGCGCTGCGTGCGTCGTGCGCTCGAACGCGCCGGTGTGCGTCCCGAGGACATCGAGTACATCAACGCGCATGGCACCGGGACGCCGCTCAACGACCTCGCTGAGACCCGCGCGCTCAAGCAGGTCTTCGGCGACGCCGCATACAAGGTCCCGATCTCGTCGACCAAGTCGATGACAGGGCACATGCTTGGCGCCGCCGGTGCATTCGAGGCAATGGTGAGCATCCTTGCGCTGCGTGACGGGTTCGCTCCGCCGACCATCAATCTCGACAATCCCGACCCGGAGTGCGACCTCGACTACGTGCCGAACATCGGACGGAAGGTGAGCGCGCACTTGGTCATGACCACGTCATTCGGATTCGGCGGCCACAACGCGTGCCTGGTGTTCGCGGCAGGAACCGAGTAGCGGGAGGACCGGTGTCCTGACGCTTCAGCTGGCGGTGGAGACCACCCGGTCGAGTGCCGCCTTGATGATGCCGTAGCACTCGCAGGACACGGACTCGAGGCCTTCGCGATCCACGATGGTCACCCGCCCACGGTGATACCGGATCAGCCCGGCGGACTGGAGGAGTCCGGCCGACAGCGTCACCGTCGCACGCCGCGAACCGAGCATCTGGCCGAGAAACTCGTGCGTGATGGGGAACGTGTCGGTACCCACGCGGTCGTGGCTCATGAGGAGCCAGCGGCTGAGCCGTTCTTCATTGGAATGCAGCCGGTTGCATGCCGCCGCCTGTGAGATCTGCCCAAAGAGCGCCTGGACATACTTCTGCACGAGCTCGCGGAACGCTGGAAGCCGCTCAAGATCTCTGAGGAACTCACCTGCGTCGAGGCGCAGCGTGCGGCCGCCGACCTGCGAGATGGCGCGAACGGCGAGCGACCCGCCAGGTACGAGCGGCACGCCGACGATTCCCTCGTTGCCGATCGTGGCCACCTCGACGATGTTGCCGTCGGCCAGCGGCGTGACCAGCGAGATGACGCCGTCAATGGGGAAGTGGACGAATTGGATGGGTTGCCCGGGATCGAAAAGGACGGTCTTGACCGTGAGATGGGCAGGACGAAGCTGTCGCATCAGCGTCTCCCGCTCCGTATCAGGTAGCGCCTCGAGCAGATGGTTCCCTGACGTCGCCGTCAGGGTGCTTCCCTTAGCCATATTCCAACCCATGGTGAGGGTACCGCAGCAGCCCCGTTCAGAGCAATGGGGAACGAGTTCCCATGGGAGAATCCGGGTGCCCAGCCGATGTAGCTCAGGGGTAGAGCAACCGCCTTGTAAGCGGTTGGTCGGGAGTTCGAATCTCCCCATCGGCTCCGGCTGTCCAGCGCACGATGACCACGCCCTCCGCCATCAGATTGAAGGTTCTCTCGCGGACAGACGAGGGGTTGGTCCAAGGCACACCGTCGGCGCTTGATCCGTTGCCCGTCGTGCGGCTCCGACCGGCTGATCCCCCTGACCTTCGGCACGGTACTGATCGAGGACAGGACCGACGTGGAAAGGCGACCCGTAGCCAAGTGCGCGAAGTGCGGGCACCGAACGTACATCAGTGCCAAGGCTCACCGATCGCTCTCTCTGGATTAACGCATCCGACTCCAAGTCGCTCTCGAGCTTAGGACTGGTCGCCATCCCTGCGAGGGCTGACGCGTCAGCCGGCGAGAAGTTCCGCGCGCGTCGGGCCGCAAAGTCCTGCCAACATCCACCCACATGCGGCCGGAACGAGCAGCGATCGACGTCGCCCAGATGCGCGGGCTGGAGATCGGACCCCTCGCGTCTCCGCGGGTGCGCAAGGACGAGGGAGCGGTGCGCTACGTCGACCACGCCAGCGCAGCCGAACTCAGGCAGAAGTACGCGACCAACGAGGGCATGCGAGATCGGCTCGACGACATCGTGGACGTCGACTATGTGCTCGGCGAGACGACGACAATCTCCGAGGCTGTGGCCGCGGATGCGCCCTTTGATTACGTGCTCGCATCACACGTCATCGAACATATCCCCGACCCGATCGGCTGGATGAACGACCTCACGCACGTTCTGCGCCCCGGCGGCATCATCTCGCTCGTCATCCCCGACAAGCGGTATTGCTTCGACATCAACAGGTCGCTGACTGAACTCAGTGACCTCGTCGATGCCAATCTGCGCCATCTCCGTCAACCCAGTTACCGGCAGGCATTTGATTTCTACTCGAAGGCCCTCGGCGGCACGGTGGACACTGTGGCGGTGTGGGCCGGTACCGCCGACTACAGCCTCGCCGTGCGCGAAGACTTTGCTGACCCGGAGGCTGCCGCGCTCGAGGCGTGCCGCCATATGCAGACGAGCAACGAGTTCGTCGACGTCCACTGCCACGTGTTCACACCGGACTCGTTCCTTGGGTTAATCGAGAAGCTGGCCCGGCTCGACCTCATCGACTACGACGTCGCCGCGTTCCATCCCACCGAGCGCGATACCTTTGAGTTCTACGTCAGCTTGCGGCTCCTCGACGTCTCCGCGGGTCGCGAGCCGTTGAAAGCGTCGCAGCTTGCATCGGCGAATCCGGAGCGAGCTCGCAGCCTTCCTCGGACGGAACAGCCGCGCGGTGCCCAACCCGCACTGGTCCGGATGGACGTGAGCGAGCTTGAGGAGCGTCTTCTCAAGGTCAAACGCCGGTCGCTCGCGCGCGTCCGGGCGCTGATGAAGCGACGTAGCTGATAGCTACAACCTCGCAACTTCCCCCATCCGAGAGCTAGTTGCGAACCAGCGTAACTAGCAGTTGTTGATGCAAAGTTGTGCTGCGTAGGTCGAGTTGATGACCGTCACGAGACCCCACGGCGTCACTGAGTAGGTCTTGTCAGGGCCGTAAACGGTTGCGACCAACACATCGTTCGGCGTCCAGAGTGTGGGGGTCAGGTGGTCGGTACCGGTGGCGACCGCAACATGGCCGCTCGCCAGGTCCAGGATCACGACGTCTTCATTTTGTGTATCTGGGCACGAGAGAGCAATCGCGGCAAAGTTGGCGTCGGCCGATACCAGTANNGTTGGCGTCGGCCGATAGCAGTACATCGTCGACACAGCGAGGAAGGCTGCTGTGCTGTGCGGTCAAGCTCGAAATGCTGTAGTTGGTCCGTGTGCCGTCCGGTGCGATGACCCGAAGCGCCGGTGCCGATCCAACCCCTGTGCACACGATCGTCCCGTTGTCGGCGATGTCTTGAAAATTGCAGTCCGTTCCGATGCGAGATGCGAGACCCGTGGCCGCGCCCGTCGCGGGATTGATCAGGATGCCCGGCGAGACCGGCAGCGTTGAGATGCCGAACGCTCCGCACGCGTTGTCGCCGGACGCCACGATGCCGGCAGCCGTCCACGCCACAAGACTGGCCTGCGTGACCCCAGCGCCGAAGGACGCACTCCCGATCTTTCTCGCTCCGCTGCCTTCGTCGGTGTAAATGTCGAATGCGGCTCCCGTTGTCGCTCCGCAGGCCGGGGAATTGGTCTGCACGGCCCAGGCCCACGCGTGACCATCATCGCGTCCAACCACTGACGCAGAACCGGCAACGTTCTTCTCGAGCGTTGCGATCGTGCCATCTGACGATACCGCGACGATCGAGACCAGTCCGCTGGGGCCGCCCAGTGGTAGGCCGTCGGTTCCAATCATTCGACTGCCCAACGGACCGGCGATCGCCAGTGTCCCGTCACCGCTGATGACGGGGCCCGACGGAATCGGGCCAGTCGTCTGACCGCTTGCCAGCATCAAAACACCCGGGTCTGGGTCATGGCCCCCGAATGCGATGAGGAGTGGCTCGAATGAAGAGCCTGTCGGGGTGGGCGTGGGTGTCCCACCAACCGAACCGCTTGCCGGTGCCGGTGAGGAGGTCGGTGGGGACGTCGGTGAGGGAGTCGGTGATCCCGCCGGTGAAGACGTCGCCGTTCCGCAGGCTGTCAGTGCAGCTGCGGTGGCGATCACCAGGGCCGTTCGTTGGATCCGCATCGAGTGGTTCCTTTCATTCCTCGGGGTGTGCAGGCGGAACGACCACTTCTTCATTTGAGTTACGCGACTGAAGCGTTCGCGAACCCGGTACGGCACTTGTTGGCGCTAACCCCCTAGGCGCCGACGCCGGTACCGGCAACGCCTGCTCGGCGCCTAAGGCGCCGAGATAACGACAGGATCGGAGCCCTCGATGTTCCAGTCCGCCGCGGCGAGTTCGGCGATCTTCTGCGCAAAGCCGTCGTCGTCGACGCTCGGGAGGACCTCGGTGGCGGCTCGCATCACCGCGTCATCGCTCTGTCCGACTGAGTAGCTCCGACCGGTCACCCGGAACATGGCCAGGTCGTTGGGCATGTCCCCGAAGCTGATCGCTGCGGCAGGGTTGAGGCCGAGCGTCTGTAGCGCTCGACACGTGCCGGTGCCTTTGTCCACCCCTTGCGCGGTCACGTCGAGAACGGTCGACCGTCCGACGTGACTGAGCGCAGCAGAATCCGCTTCTGCCGCAACGAGTTTGGCGATGTGTTGCAGGTCGCCGTTGCGGTGCCGTACCGCCATCGTGCAGCATGGCGTCTCGGCGAGAACGCTGCTGTCCACCACGACGCGCGTCGGTCCGTGCGGCTGCGTGGGGCTGAGGCGCCAGTACTCCTCGGTCATTCGCCATAACGAGCCGTCGAAGCTCGCGACGCCGGCATCCTCGCCGATGGCGATGTCGACGACGCGTTGGATTGCGACCGGTGTCAGTTCCTCCATCCAGGCCATTGCTTTCTCGGGCGACCGCCAGCCGATCGCGCCGGAGCAGCAGACGGCGATCGAGGTCCGCATGGCGAGCTCCTGAAAGTGCTCGAGACCCTGTGGTGTTCTCGCCGTGGCGATGACGAAGGCGATGCCGGCGGAACGGACGAGGTCGAGTGCATCGAGCGTCGCCGGGGAGATCGAGAAGTCGGAGCGAACGACGGTCCCGTCGAGATCGGTGACGACGGCCTCGATCCTCACGGCCAGCATGATCGCTCAGGATCGTCGGGCCGGGGTCGCGGTAGGACGAGCTACCGCGACCCCATGCCGTCAGGAGAGGTCGAGCGCCGCGGCCGGAACGCGGAGGTGTGCTTGCGCACGAACCCGAGCGTTGATCAGGAGCGCAGGACGCCCGTAGAGGAACACTTCCTCAGAGGCCGGCAGCTCCCTCTCTGTGACCTGGTGCTGGCGGTTGCTGATGGCGTCATCGACCATGGCGCGGCTTCGCTCGCGGGCGAGATCCTGAAGCGAGTTCCAGTTCATCATGCCCGAGATGCTACAAGGCAATAAGGACAGTATCCGTCCTATATGATGACGGATATGGATTTATCCGTCGGGCGCCTGCTGACCCTGATCGAGCTGCTCCAGGTGTACCGGCAGCTCAACGCCGAGGAGATCGCGAGCCGGCTCGAGGTCACGCCGCGGACCGTGCGGCGATACATCACCGGCCTGCAGGAGATGGGCATTCCCGTCGAGACTGAGCGCGGCCCGGCCGGCGGCTACCGGCTCCGGCGGGGCTTCAAGCTCCCACCGCTGATGCTCAGCAACGACGAGGCCCTGGTGATGATCATCGGGCTGCTGGCCGCGCAGCGCCTCGGGCTTTCCGCGTCAGGCACGGCCGTGCAGGGGGCTCTTGCGAAGCTCGATCGGCTCCTCCCCGAGGCCCAGCGCGACCAGGTGCAGGCGATGCAGGACTTCGTCAGCCTCGGGCTCGCGCCGGTCGCCAGGGATCATGCCGACGCTGCGACTGTCCTCCGCCTCAGCACCGCGGCTCGCGATCGGACCGGCATCCGCCTGACGTACCGGTCTTCGGCCGGCGAGGTAACCGAGCGGCTTGTCGATCCCTACGGCGTCGCCTTCCAGAGCGGCCACTGGTACCTCGTGAGCTGGGATCACTTCCGAAGCGCGATGCGAACCTTCCGCATCGATCGCATGGTTGCGGCGGAGGGCACCGACGAGACCTTTGATCGCCCGGACGACTTCGACGTCATCGGATACCTTCGACAATCCATCGGCGCGGCAGTCTACGGGACGCGTTGCGAGGTCCTCCTCGATCTCACCCTCGAGCAGGCAAAGCGCCGCGTGTCGCCCACCGACGGCACGCTCGAGGCGGCCGGCGACGGCACCGTGCTTCGCTTCAGCGCCGACGACTTCGAGTGGGCTGCCGCGTTTCTAGCCGGCCTCGAGTGCGACCTTGTGGTGCTGCGGCCTGCCGAGCTGCGCACCTCGCTGCGAGCCATGGCGGCGCGGTTGCGGGCGTCAGCTCGAGCTCCCAGGCGCGCTCGGGCCGGCGCTGCAGGACCGCCGTCGTGAGGTAGCCGCTACACGGCCGTCACACGAGCGCAGCGCCGCCTGCAATGTCGCCCGACCAGACTCGAGGCATGAGCTTTCTCGCAGTTGCCATGCATCCCGTCGACGTCACACCCCGCCGCCCATGAAGGCGGTCAACAATCTCGCGGACGAGCTGTCGGAAGCGGACCTCGCGGTCTTCGGGGTCGAGGATCGCGACGACATGGCTGCGGCGAGCGTGAGCTCAATTGGCTACAGCCTTGAGGCGCTACCCGATCGGTCGACCTTTCTTGATGAGGCGGCGCGCCACGTCGCCCACGCGCGGCGGAGCAAGCATCCGCTCTGCTTTGCGCTGGTCGCGTTTGACCACGGCACTGACGGCGACGGCGAGAAAGGGCACATGGCCGAGGAAGCGTTTCTTGGCGAGGCGACGGCGCGCTGGCGAGAGGTCCTTCGCGCGGAGGACCTCATGGGTCGCTGGGGAGAGGACGAATTCGCGATCGTGCTGGTCAACTGCACGACGGTGAGCGCTGTCCAACTCTGCTGGCGGCTCCGTGAGTCGACGCCCGAAGGGCACTCGTTCTCCGCGGGCCTTGTGTCCTTTGAAGGGACGGAGACGATCGACGATCTCGTCGACCGTGCCGACGATTGCCTCGTCCAGGCGAAGGCCAAGGGCCGCGACCGGACTGTCGCCGAGGGCCTCGTCGACCTCGACTGAGCGGCGCGCCACGGTCGGGATTGCAATCGGGACGTTTTCCCAGAACGCACACATCACGAAAAAAAAGTTCTTGACCGCTTGGCGAATTGGTGGTATATTTCTTGGTAACGCTTTGATCCCCGGGGCGAAAGCCTGTCCGCCGGGATCGAGCAGCAACAGTTTTCGAGAACGTCTTTGCGCGTTGTTCTGGCATCTGCAAGCTCTGCATCACCCATACTGCGAATCCGATCAACGCCACGAGTGAATCCATGACCGAGACGACACCTCCCGAGAATCCTCCCGAGCACGAGAAGAGCCGGCTGCGCCGCTTTGAGGATGCGGTCCACGATCGGTTCGTTGCAGCCGAGGTCGCCGCTGAGGAAGCAGCTGGATACGGTTCGCTCACTGCGGCGCGCGAGGCTGCGGAGACCGCCGCCAACCCGAGCCACGAGTTGAGCGACGACGAGCCGGGCGCGGCCGAGCCGGGCGCGGTCGATCCGGGCTCTGAACCGCCCAAGGAATAGGACAACCCGCCCCGTGTGGTGGGACGAACGCAAGCCGGGCGGCGCGATCCGATCGCTCGTCTTCATGGGCCACCCGGGTCCGTCGCTGCTGGTCACGGCCGTCCTGGTGGCAATCGCTGGACTCGCAGGACAGAGGGTCCCCGAACCCACCCGGATCCTGCAGTTGATCGGTGCGATGCTGCCGGTCCAGCTCTGCATCGGGGTGATCAACGACGTCGTCGACCTTCCTGCAGACGCTGTCGCCAAGCCGCACAAACCGTTGGTGCGCGGCGTCATCAGCCGATCGACGGCGACCTGGGTGGGCGCGGCGCTGGGTGTAATCGGGCTCGCGAGCGCCGCCACGATCAATCCAGCGACGCTTGGATTCGATGCGCTCGCACTCGGCGCCGGCCTCGCATACGACCTGGGGATGCGCAGAACACCACTCTCGTGGGTTCCGTGGTGGGCCGGTATGGCGGTGCTCCCGCTCGAGGGCTACGCGTCGGTGGGATCGATCCCTTCGCGGTTGCTCGTGCTCATTCCCCTGTCCGCGCTGATTGCGATCGGACTGCACTTCGCCAATGCGCTTCCGGACATCGACGGCGACCGTCGTGCGGGGAGGAACAGTCTCCCGGTCCTCGCGGGGACGCGCTTCTCGCAGTGGGCGGGGCCGGCCTCGGTTGCGGCCGCCGGGGTGCTCGCGGTCCTCTTTGCCGGCGTTCTCGGACAGGCGGGAGTCGTGCTCTCCGTCGGGGTCGCGGTGCTGGCGGTCGGAGTGGTGGCCGTGATGGTCATCCGCTCAGCGAGGCCGTTTCCGATATTGGCCCTGGCGACGGCGGTCTTCGCGGTCGCCTGGCTGGCCTCACTGCCCCACGGCTGATCCGGGCCTGACGCCTTGGTACCATCGCCGGGCGTGCCCAAGTAGCTCAGTGGTAGAGCAACGCCTTGGTAAGGCGTAGGCCGTGAGTTCAATCCTCACCTTGGGCTCCAGCCCCCGACGACGCCGCTCCCGCGCTCGATTCTNNCCATCGGCCCTCCTGAGCCGGTCCGATCCCTGGCGCGGCCCGGCTGCCTGCCCACCGTCGAGGAGGCCATCGACGCCTGGTTGAGCGCGCGGGGATTCGCGCCTTCGACGGCTGCAGCGACGCACCAACACCTGGAGAGTGGCCGGGCGCGGGGGTGGCGCGCCCGACGGGTGACGTTCACGTTTTATCGCTCGAACACCATGGTCGGCGCGTTGAGCATTCAGTCGCCGAGCCGCATGGTGCCCTCCCCCCCGCTACGGTGCTTTTGAAGACCCCGCTGCAGCCTGCCGGCGCATCTCCGCATAGTGACGCCGCCAAATCAGCTTGTGGACCGGGATCCAGCGTGGAATATCGCGCAGGCCCGGGATAAACGGCACGAGCAGCAGCAATGCTGTCAGCAACAACATCACGCCGATCACAGCTAGGTCGGTATTGGCGGCGCTGATACCGAGGAATCCCGTGTCCGAGTTGAAGGGCGGGACCTGGTACCACATGGTGTAGAGCCAAAGCCATGCCTGACCGGGGTAACGACCGGTCTCGTTCATGACACCCCAATCGTCGCCATCGAGCTTCTGTTGGGTGGCAAGATCGGCGATGTAGCCGCCGTCGTCAAGAAACAGCAGTGGCCTGCTGAAATCGGTCTGATAGAAGTGGTTGCTCGTCAGGAGCAACGCATCGAGGGCGCCCGATCTGGCCAGGGTGAGCATCCGATCCATGAGCACGGAAACCGGACCGTAGTCACCGGAGGGAACGTTGACCGAGTCGTCTGCCCCGACCGTTGCAGTACCGAGACCGGTTGTGTAGTTCGCGAGCCACTTCTGCTGTTGACTGCCCGAGGCGCTTTCGTATGCACTCAGCGCCGACGCGAGTGCCGGGTCACCCGCGGTTGTCTGGGTGAGCGGTTCCAGCACAAAGTCGTACGGGGCGTTGATGGGAACGTGCACGCCGGCCCACTGCTGCAGGTTCAGTGGCCCCCAGCTCTGCACCGATCCACTCCCCGAGTTGTACGGCGGCCCATATGACGCGACGACCGTGGATCCCGATAGCTCGCCTGACGCGGTGGTGAGGAAGTCCACGGGATTCGCCTTGGACCAGCTCTGCAGTGTCACCGAGGGCACGTCCGGCGAGGACAGCACAACTGAGAGCAGGAGTACGAAACCAAGAACGCCGATCATCGCGAACGCGACCTCTTTCAGGAGGTCGTACGGGACCATCGCTACCCCTCGGTAATACGTCTTCTTGTCGACCTTGGAGGCCTTCACGGAGTCACCTTCATCGGGTCGTCGATCGGCCGCACGACGCCCTTCGCTCGTACCTGAATGACGTGGAGCACTACGAGCAGCGTCACGCCGATCGGAAACAGCATCACGTGAAGCCCATACATCTGACCGAAGTTGAGTGCGTTGAACAGTCCGCCGACGCCGGTCGAGTTGATTGCATCTTTCGCGTTGATCGCGATCCACTGTGAGTCGAAGTTCTGCTGAATGACGTATCCGGTGAATGCGGTGCCGATGCTGACGGTGAAGATGACGACTCCGACCATCCAGGTCTTGGCCCTTCCATCGCGCCATCCGGCTCCCCAGAACTGTCCCCAGAGGTGGAGCACCATGAAGATGAAGAACATCTGGACGGACCAGAAATGGATGCTGTTGAAGAAGTGGCCGATCGACGACACGTGCCACCATGCGGATCCGAAAAAGGCGAGTACGACGCCACTGAGCACCACCCAGAAGAGCGCCGCGATGGTGACCACCCCGAACACGTAGACCCACGAGCCGACGTAGGCCGGTTGCTTGGTCGGGAGCAATTCGGCGATCGGCAGCGTCTTCTCGACCCGGCGGCGCGCCGCTGCGGTCCAGCCGGTTTCATCGTCGCCGACCGGCTGCGGCCCTGTGGCGATCTGGTCTACGGCGTTGGGGGCACTGTCATCACTCATCGCGTGGCTCCTTCGGCCGGTGATGGGGGAACGGCACGATAAGTGCGAGCACGAAGAGCAGAACCATCACACAGATCAGCACGAAATTCGGCAGCGAGATGAGGATGAAGCCCCAGTGTATGTACGGGGCGGGCGCGTTCATCGAGAGCCTCCGTGATGCCGAGGGAGTGTCACGCGCGAGTGTTTCTGATCACGCGTGCTTGCCGAAAGGGCTTGATGTCTACGTTATCGAGTGACCTGCGCCACCCATGAATGTGACCAATGACCCGGCGCATCACCAAGGGCACCGACCCCGCGAGCTCGCATGCGTCGCGTGGGCGCGCATCGATCACGACATCGATGCCGACGAACCCTGTCCCACCGTCCGTCTACCATAGGCGCGTGCTGATCCATGATCGGTACGGTGTCGTACTGACGGTTGTGGCTGCGGTTGGCGCGGTTGCTGCGATAGTGGGCTTATTTCGCCCGCGCATCCTGCTGGTGGTGCGTTTGTATCTTCGGGTGGTGATCGCCCTGGTCGCGCTTCAGGTCGCGATCGGACTCGTGCTGGTGGCTACCGGCGATCGCCCCCAGCAGCTGATTCACTGGTTCTACGGCGTGGCCACGCTGATCACGCTTCCCGTCGCGATGTTGGTCGGCAAGCGGCTGGGAGGTCGGGAAGAGCAGATCTGGTTAGCGGGAGGAGCGGTGATGACACTGCTGTTTGCGCTGCGGGCCATCGCCACCGGCTGACCGGAGATTGAGGACCAATGGCACTGGTTCGCGGGTTAGTTGAATCACCAGCATGGGTGGATGCGAGCGCTGCTGTCACAGGATCCAGCCCATGGGAGAATCACGACAGCCGAGCACGGTCAGTCGCGCTGTCCCTTTTCAGAGGAGACACTGGTGGGCTGCCGGCACTACAGGCCACGCTCTGCGCATGGCGATTTTCCGGAAGCGAGTCAGTGCGCTGACGCAGAGACCGTGAGCGGCGCTCACCATATTCGTCAGACGATGTGCCGTCGTCGCTAGGAGTGATTCGTCGAACGCCGCCGGCGTGCCGTACAAGCCGAATGCCACTCGCGCCAAGGATTCCTCCAGCGAGTTCAGGATGGGGTGTCGTCGGGGAGTGCGCCTCGGTAAGGCATAGGCCGTGAGTTCAATCCTCACCGTGGGCTCCATTCGGTCAGGCAGGATTGGCGCAAAAGCGGCCAATCAACTCGTATGACGCAATGGGTACGGGTGTGCAATACTCCCGCCAGCCTGGCATCGGAGCCTTGCCTCCGCGTGGCCGGTGTGAGAGGAAGAACATCGCGGAGGTTCGCAATAATGCGTCGACTTCGACGGCTCTCTTTTGTCGCTGCTGGCGTGATCTCAGTTGGCGCCATCGCGACGGGTGGATCGGCGGCGGCCAGCGTCCGACTGGCACTGCCGGCAACCTATCTGTCGCCGCTGACACCGGCGCAGATCCAGCATCTCGCCGCCAATGCGACGGATAAGGTGATCGTGATCCTTCGCAACCAGCACGCGGAGGCCCCGGACGCGGGTACCGTGCGCGCCTCGCGGCTTGCGTCCGACCAGCGTCCGATCCTCGACGAGTTCAGCGAGCTGCACTACAAGGGCGTACACGGCTACTCCTCCTTCAACGAGGTCTCGGCCATCATCTCCGCCGCGGAGGCAGCGCGCCTGAAGCAGGACCCGAATGTCCTGGCCGTCGTGGCCGACACCAAGGTGCAGGCCCCGGATTCCACCCCGCAATTGGTGGCGTCGCCGGCGGCCACGCCGAACCAGAGCTCGCCCGCTGAGGGTTCCCCAGCAGCCGGCGAATGCCCGTCGAATCCCAGCCAGCCAATCCTCGAGCCCGAGGCGCTGCAGTCCATGTACGTGGACTTCGGTCCCGGCTCCTCGGAGCAGGACGCGCACGACTACGCTGACGGCAGCGGCGTCAAGGTCGCCGTCTTCCCCGACGGCCTCGATCCCAACATCCCCGACTTCCGCAGGGACGGGGGCACCGGCGCCTCGGCCATCTTCGACTACGAGGACTTCACCGGTGAGGGCAAGTACGGCGTCACCGGCGGCGAAGAGGCGTTCGGCGATGCGAGCTCGATCATCTCCCAGGGCAACGAGGTCTTCGATCTCAGCGGCGAGGTCAACCCCGCGCATCCGCTGCCTGCGGGTTGCAACATCCGCATCGAGGGTGTGGCGCCGGGCGCGTCGCTGGCAGTGATGAAAGTGTTCGGTGACACCAACTTCGCCTTCAACAGCGAGATCCTGCAGGGCATGGACTGGGCGATCAACCACGACCACGTCAACGTCCTCAGCGAATCCTTCGGCGGCAACCCGGTGCCGAACGGCGGCACCGATCCCATCGCGGTTGCCGATGCGGACGCCGTCGCCGCGGGCATCACCGTGGTAGCGAGCTCGGGTGACGCGGGCTTCACGAACACCATCGGCTCGCCCGCCGTGGTGCCGGGCGTCATCTCCGCCGCGGCAAGCACCGACCTCAGGCTCTACCAGCAGACAACTTCGTACGGCGTCCAGTGCTACAACGGCCTGAAGTGCACCACGGACGCTGCCCAGGAGGGCAACGGCTGGGTGAGCGACCAGATCTCCGGCCTGAGCAGCTCGGGCGTTACCGAGGCGAACAACACGGTGACCGTGCTCGCCCCGGGCGAGGCCAACTGGATCGACTGCTCGAAGAACCTGAACATCTACACCGAGTGCGCGGACGCCTATGGCGGCACCAAGCCGCAGCCGATCATCGCGTTCGGCGGCACCAGCGAGTCGGCGCCGCTCACCGCAGGTGTGGCCGCCCTCGTCATTCAGTCGTACCGCCTGACGCACGGCGGCTCGACGCCGTCGCCGGCCGTGGTACAGCAGATCATCATGAGCAGCTCTCAAGACCTGTATTCGCGCGCTGACGACCAGGGCGCGGGTCTTGTCGACGCTCTGCGCGCCGTCGAAGCAGCGCGCAGCTACAAGCTGTCGTCCACCAGCTCGAACCGCATCGGCGATTCGCTCGTCTACTCCCCGGACGCCATCAACGACGTGGGGGCGACCGGTTCAACGAGCGTCACCCCGGTGACCGTCACCAACGACGGCGCGTCCTCGCAGACGGTCACCCCGTCCGTGCGTGCGCTCGGTCCGGCGACCACCATCGCACAGGGGAAGATCTCGCTTGATCAGGCGACTGATCCCTCATTCCTCTACCAGGGGGGCTACCCGGTCGGTGACGTGCACACGTTCACCTTTAACGTCCCGTCCGGCACCGACAGGCTGGCAGCGTCCATCGCCTGGAATACCAACCAGGGTCAGCAGGACCAGTACCAGACTCTTCGCTTCGATCTCTTCGACCCCGAGGGGCGGCTGGTGCTCCAGTCACGCCCGCAGGGACCGGCAGGGATCATCGCGGGTGGCTTCAGCCAGGTCGAGGTGCACACCGCGCAGCCGGGCACGTGGCGCTTCGTGATCTTCGACACCAACTTCGCTTATCCATCGTTGCCCGACCTGTTCAACGGGCCGGTCGCGTATCAGATCACCTCGCAGTCCTTCCAGACGGTCGCGAACTCCGTGTCGCCGTCGAGCGCCGTGCTCGCTCCCGGGGCATCGCACACGTTTGACGTGACCACGACCACGCCGTCGACGCCGGGCGACAACTCGGAATCCCTGATCTTCGGCAGCCCATCGGACGGCGGTCCCGCGTGGGGCACCGTGCCGATCACGCTTCGCAGCCTTGCCAAGGTTGGGCACACCTTCAGCGGAACCATGACCGGCGGCAACTCGCGCATGTCGTTCTACGGCCAGGAGCTGCCGTATGAGTTCACCATCGGCAGCGGTGAGAGCGACATCAACGCCGACATCAGCGTCAATCGCCCGGGGTACATCGTGCTCGCGTTCCTGGTGAACCCCGCAGGGCTCCCAGTGGACATCGAGAGCTCGCAGCTCTGGGACGGGTCCGGCACCAACACCCAGAAGATCCATCTGTCGTGGCAGAACCCGCAGGCGGGGACGTGGGGTCTGGACATCGTGCAGGAGGAGAACGTCGACTCCCTTGCGGTGGCAACCCAGTTCTCCGCGACGCTGTCGTACAACAAGGTGAAGGCGCATACCAACGTCCCCGACAGTTCGGGCGTCACGCTTGCCGAAGGCAAGACCAAGACGTACACGATCTGGGTGACCAACACCGGCAACTCGCCGGAGGGCTATGTCGTCGACCCGCGGCATGACAACGTCACCACGCTTTCGCTCGGCGCGCTCTTCGCCAATCCTGCCAGCGAGCCGCTCCCCGTCAACAACGGTGCGGACATCCCGCAGTTCGTCGTGCCGCCGTTCAGCACCTCGATGACGATGGTCGCGCAGTCCAACGTGCCGCTCACGCTCGACACGAGCCCCGACTTCGGCTCGCCGGACGTGGAGGCGATCTCGAGCGGTCACTCGGCGGTTGCGTCGATCTCGGCATCCCCGGTGCCCGCGTCCATCTGGTCGTGCGCTCCCTCAGAGGTGGGACCGTTCATCCACCGCGTCGCCAAGAACACGACCTACAGCTGCTCCGCGTCCGCGACGACCAACGCGTTTGCGTCCGATGTCAGCACGTCTGCGGGCAACGCCTGGAGTGACCTCGAGGGCATCACCAGCGGGACATATGACCCGCTGGAACTCAACCCCGGTCAGTCAGCGCCGATCACCGTCGCCATCACCCCGTCCGGCGCGTCGGGCACGGTGGTGAACGGCTTCCTCACCCTGGAGACCTTCAACAACAACACGTTCAGCTCCGATGAGCTGATCACGTTCCCGTACAGCTACACGATCGGCTGAGAGTTACGCAGTGAGACTCGCCGGTCCTCAGCGTGAGGACCGGCGGGATCCTGCCAAGGGGGAGGGCAGCAAGGCGACCGTCCTCCATGAGCCTCATGGTCTGCTGGGGCCACGCGGTCGAGACGACTGACGAGCTGCGCGTAGACTTGGCGGTCAATCCGAGGGATTCACCGCTTCCAGAGACTGCGCATCCGTGCGCGATGAGAGGAGCCCGATGACGTCGACGCCAGAGCCCGAACGCTTGAACCATCATCACCGCGACACGTTGGCCCAGATCTTCGAGCACCCGCTCAGCCACAACATCGAGTGGCGGGCGGTGGTGTCTCTTCTCGAGGCGGTGGGCGAGGTCGAGATTCGTCACGACGGCAAATACGTTCTTACCCTCGGTACCGAAACAGAGACACTGGAGCGGCCCAGAGACAAGGATCTTGACCCGCAACAGGTGGTGGATCTGCGCCGCATGCTGAGCAACGCCGGGTATGGGCCTGAGGCCGAGCGCCCGGCGGATTGACATGACCGAACACCCAGTTGACACCGAGCGATTCCGGGGTGAGCAGGTCGTCGCCGCTATCGACTTCCATCACACCGTCATCTATGCACCCGACGCCACGGCTGCTCTCCCTCGGACCCAAGTCGCGGCTGTCGATCCACGAGGCCACTTCCACAAGATCTCGCATCACGCCGGGAATCCCGATGGGACATACGAGGACGACAGCACCGAGTACTGGAAGGAGATCGGCGACGCGCTCGCTCCCGCAGCTTGGATCCTGCTCCTTGGTCACGGGAAGGGCAAGGCGAATGCCTCGCACAAGTTTGTCGCGTACGCGGAAGAACACCGCAAAGACATCGCCGCCAAAATCGTTGCCGATGTGCGAGCTGATATCGACGACCTGACCAATGAACAGGTGGTTCGGCTCGCTCAACGTTATTTCGGCGAGGAGCCTGAGAGAGACTTGGGAGACGGTCGCTGGGGTGCGCCAGAGGACGCGACCACGCAGTCCTAGCGTTCCGGCCCTTGTGGCGAAACCTGATCGAGCTCTGCCTTGATCACGGCGTAGCACTCGCAGGACACCGCCTCCAGGCCGGCGCGGTCGATGATGGTGACGTGGCCTCGCGTGTACCGGATCAAGCCGGCGCGTTGCAGGATTCCGGCGGAGACGGAGACTGTTGAGCGGCGCGCACCCAACATCTGCGCAAGGAATTCCTGGGTGATCGTGAAGTCATCCGATCCGACGCGATCCTGGCTCATCAACAGCCAGCGGCTCAGGCGCTCCTCGCTCGAATGAATCCGATTGCATGCGGCCGCCTGAGCGATCTGTCCAAACAGTGCCTGCGTATACCGATTGACGATCGACTGGAAGGCGCGACTCTGCTCGGTCCACGCGATGAATGCCGCGGCCTCCAGGCGAAGACCGTGGCCTGCCACCTGCGTGATGGCGCGCACGGCGAAACCGGTGAGCGGCAGCACGAGGGGGATGCCGACGATCCCTTCATTGCCGATGGTTGCCACTTCGACGATGGCGCCGCTGTGCAGTGGCGTGACGAGCGAGATCACTCCATCGGTGGGGAAGTACACGGCATCGATTGCTCCCCCGGGTTCGAACAACACGGTTCGAACGCTTAAGGCGACTTCGGTCGCCGCGTCCAACAATTGCCGGCGTTCTGATCGCGGCAGCGCGGCGAGTATGCGGTTCTCACGCTGTGGCGCGCGGTCTTCCCCTTCCACGAACCGAGTCGTCTGATCCATTGCTCCCGTCCGTAGCGTCAAATGACGGCGTCATATGACACACTACCAGAAAGAGGCGTGCGGGACCGATGTGAACGTCCCTGAGCGGAGAATGAACAGACAAATGGCCTCGCCTCGACTCGGTGCCTCGGTGAAGTCGGCACGCGAGCGCCTCGGATGGAGCCGCGAAGCACTCGCGTATCACTCCGGTCTCAGCTGGGCGGCGATCGCTCAGATCGAATCGGGCCGGCGGCGAGAGGTTCGCGTCAGCAGCCTCGTGGCGCTGGCGAGTGCGCTCGGGGTGAGTGTCGACTACCTGGTCGGGCGCGCGGCGACCGCCTCCCCTGGGCTTCTCAACCACCGCGTCCTCAGCTACGGCTCCGACGATGCATATCTCGCGGCCGCGGTTCCATTTCTCCTCGAGGGCCTCGCACACGACGACTGCCTCATGGCAGTCACGACCATCGCGCATATCGGCGTGCTCCGTGATGCGCTTGGGAGCAACGCCAGGCACGTCGAATTCCAGGACGCCTCGGAGTGGTACGTCTCGCTTCTCGGCGCCGCGAGCGGATACCGCACCTTCGTGCAGGAGCGCTTCGAGCGCGGGGCACCGTGGATCCGGATCGTTGGAGAACCCGTGTGGGGAGGATGGTCCGACGACGAGACCGCAGAATGGTTCCGGTACGAAGCCATGATCAACTTGTCGTTCGCGTCGTCCCCCGCGACGATTGTTTGCACGTACGACACGCGTGCCATGTCCGAGAGCGCTATCGAGAGTGCACATCGCACGCATCCCCACGTCGCGAGCGCCGGCGATGTCACCGCGAGCGCGGCGTATCAGGAACCCGAGGACTATCTGCTGAGCGTGGGTCTTAGCTGAACCACTCGTCGAGCGGCAGCTTCGCCGACAACGCTGAGAGGTCGCCGGTGCCGCGAATCGCAACAGCCGCCGCAGCCATTGCCTGGACTGCAACCCACACCAGCTTGCCGCCAACGCTCACTCGCTGAGCGCCGGCTTCGGTGATCGCCGGCAGTGAGAGACCGGGAACAGCCAGCACGTTCACGGGTTTTGTGACCGCCGTGCAAACCGCGCGAATTTCCTCAAGAGTCTGCAGTCCCGGCGCATAGAGGACGTCTGCACCAGCTGCGGAACCTCGAGTCCACGCTTGCCCGCCTCGGTGCGCAGGAGCAACAGATCAGAGACGTCGAGCTCAAGCTCTCCAGGACGCTCGAGGTGAACACGACGCTCACGCGCGAAGTCCATGAGCTCTCGAAGCTGATCCACGCGGCCGTTACCGCATCGAAGTAAGGCCCGCCCCGGCATCTTTCCTCGTTTCGGGTTGCCACTCGAGTTGCACGACGACGCGAAAGGGGCTCACGATCAGCCGGTCGTGCGCCGGCGGTACAGGTGCGCAGCGAGCGGGACGAAGACGATCAGGATTGCGCAGGACCAGGCGAGCGCCGCGATGATCGGGTGCTCCATCGGCCACGTGTGGATGGACGCCGACGGGTTTGGATTCCCGAAGAGCGTGCGCGCCGCGGCGGTGACAGCGCTGACCGGATTCCAGTTGGCAATGGTCTGCAGCCAAGCGGGCATTCCCTGCGTCGGCACCATCGCGTTGGACACGATCGCCAGCGGGAAGAAGATCACCAGCCCGACACCCTGCGCCGACTCCGGTCCCTTCGACACGATGCCGAGACATGCGCACGCCCACGAAAGCGCATAGGCGAAGAAGATGGGTATCGCGAAGCCGGCGACGATTGAGAGTGCGTCTGCGTCCGGCCGCCAGCCAATGACCAGGCCGGTGACCGCGACGATCGCCACGCAGAGCGTGGCGGAGAGGACGTCCGCGACGGAGCGCCCCATGAGCACCGCCGACCGCCACATCGGCAGGGTCCGAAAGCGATCGATGGCGCCGCTGGAGAGGTCGCTGCTCAGTCCGACCGCGGTTCCCATCGCCGACNNGCATCAGGAAGTTGACGTAGCCACCCTTGATCCCGGGCACCGCGATCGCGCCGCCGAAGACGTAGACGAACAGCAGCGTGAAGAGGACTGGCTGCACGGTGACGTCCGAGAGCTGCAGTGGTTCGCGGGCGATGTGGATGAGGTTCCTGCGGGTGAGCACCACCACGTCGTGCCACCTCGAGCTCAGCCAGCTGCGGCCGGACCGCGTGTTCGCCGGCCTGGTGTCGATCGTTGCGACGGTCATGCCGATGCTCCCTGCAACTCCCGCTGGTGTTCGCTGGGCACGATTTCCTCGGCCGGGCGACCCGTCAAGGCGAAGAACACGTCATCGAGCGAGGGCGGACGGACCTCGACGTCGTCGACCAGCACACCCGCCTGATCGAGGGCGCGCACCACAGAGGTCGCCAGCCCGGAGGAACTCCGCACCGCCGCTTCGAGCTGCCGGCCGTCCTGACTGACGTGCACTTGTCCATCGACCAGCCCGTTGAGCGCCGTGACGGCGCCCGGGCTGGAGGCGCTGAGCGTCACATGAAGACGGGCACCGCCGGTGGCGGATTTCAACTCCGCCGGGGTGCCCTCCGCGATCACCGAGCCGTGGTCGATCACCGCGATGCGGTCGGCGAGCTCGTCAGCTTCGTCGAGGTATTGCGTTGTGAGCAGCAGCGTGGCGCCATCGCCGACCAACTCCCGGATGATCTGCCACATCTCGGCGCGGCCCGTGGGGTCGAGACCGGTGGTCGGCTCGTCGAGAAACAGAATCTTCGGCGAGTGCAC
>PKYW01000085.1:56328-56453 GCA_003132805.1 Candidatus Dormiibacterota bacterium
CCGATGTTCCGCCGCACTGACGCGGCCTGAGTCACGACGTCGTAGCCGGCGACCCGCCCACGGCCGGCGTCCGGAAGCGCGAGGGTGGTGAGGATTCGCACCGCCGTGGTCTTGCCGGCGCCGTT
>PKYW01000080.1 GCA_003132805.1 Candidatus Dormiibacterota bacterium
TGTGGCACGGGCGACCCTCCCGCTCCGCGTCGCAGGGCGTTGCTTAGGCTGTGGCGCGGGCGACGCCTCCCGCTCCGCCTCGCAGGCCTTTCAGCTCAGGTACGGCGCGATGTTTTCGCCTAGCTCGGCCGCGTCCATCATCAGTTCGCTGACCGTGGGGTGCGCGTGGATGATCGCGCCGAGGTCGTCCATGGCGAGTCCGTCGCTGATCGCTACTCCGACCTCGTGGATGATCTCTACTGCGTGGACGCCCATGACTGTGGCGCCAACGAGGCGGTCGGTGGTCTCGTCGGCATAGAGCTGGACGAGGCCATCGGGTTCGCCCTCGCCGAGGGCTTTGCCGTTGCCGAGGTACCGTGCTTGACCGAGTTTCACGACGATGCCGGCTGCTTTCGCTGTCTCCGGGTTTAGGCCAACCATGGCGATTTCAGGGTGGGTGTAGATGCATGAGGGCACTACGGTGCGGTCCATCTTCATGACTTCATGACCGAGGGCGTTTTCGGCGGCGCGGCCGCCTTCGGCGCTGCCGAGGTGGGCCAGTTGGAGGCCGCCGATGCAGTCGCCTGCTGCCCAGATCTTCGGGTTTGCGGTGCGCAGGTAGTCGTCCACTTCGATGTGGTCGCGATCGTTGATGGCGACGCCTGCTTCCTCGAGGCCGATCCCTCGAGTCTGTGAACGGCGGCCGACTGACACGAGCAGGAGGTCGGCTTCAATTGCGGTGCCGTCGTCGAGGTGAGCTTTGACGGCGTCCACGGCGTAGTCCATCGATTCGACGCGACGTCCGGGAAGGAAGGTGACGCCCTGTTTTTCCACGAGGCGGCGCCACTGCTGGACGATGCGCGCATCCACGCCGGCGAGAACCTGCGGCAGCACTTCGACAACGGTGATCCGCGATCCCAACGCCGCGAACAGGCTCGCGAACTCGCACCCGACNNCGACGCAGACGATGAGGTGATCGAACTCGTGGCGCTCGGCTTCGGTCACCACCGCATCGCCGTCGACGACGCCCTGGGCGCGGACGACTTTCACGCCCTTGCGTTTGCACGCGGCCTCGACGCCTCTGCGCAGCGTCAGGACGATCTCCTCCTTGCGCTCCATCATCCGGGGGAAGTCGATCNNGCAGCGACTTGGTGGGAATGCATCCCCAGTTGAGGCAGGTGCCGCCCAGCTCGGCACGTTCGACCATGGTCACCTCGGCGCCGAGTTGCGCGGCGCGAAGCGCAGCGACGTCACCGGCGGGACCGCCACCGAGCACCACGACGCGTTGGGTCATGCCGAGGTGTGCGTGGTTGCGGGGACGGCGGCGTCAGCTCCGTCCACGGACGGTTCGACGGGCTCGCGCTTTCCGCGGCGTGACGTTGCGAATGCTTCGGTGACGATGCGTTCCTGCTCGAGCTGATGCGAGCCCGCATACCCTTCCGAGGGGCTGGCGCGGCCCGGCCTGCCGATGTAATCCCACTGGATGTTGTACGGGCGCGCCACGCCGATTGCGCGCTGGAGGCTCCCCCACGCTCCCATGTTCTGCGGTTCCTCCTGCACCCAGTACAGCCGCTCGAGATTGGGGTACGAGGCGACCAGGTTGAGAATCGAGTCGATCGGGAGCGGATAGAGTTGTTCAACGCGCGCGATGGCAATGTCGGTCGCCTCTGTGCGTTGCGGCGCCAGGGTGAGCTCGTAGTAGATCCGGCCGGAACAGAGCAGCAGCGTGCGCACCTCCTCGCGACGTTCTGGCCCGGTGGGATCGTCGATGACGGGCTGGAATCGTCCCGAGCTGAGCTCGGCGAGCTTGGAGGTCGACTCCTTGAGACGCAACAGGCTCTTTGGTGTGAACACGACCAGTGGACGCGGGTCGCCGAGGAGACCCTGGCTGCGCAGCAGGTGGAAGTACTGCGCCGGCGTCGTGCAGTTGGCGAGGCGCATGTTGTCGTTGGCCGAGAGCTGTAGGAAGCGCTCGATGCGCGCGCTCGAATGCTCCGGTCCGCTGCCCTCGTAGCCGTGCGGCAGGAGCACGGTCAACCGTGAGTGCTGGCCCCACTTGGCGCGCGCCGACGACACGAACTGGTCGACGATCATCTCCGCGTTGTTGAAGAAATCACCGTACTGCGCTTCCCAGATGACCAGTGTCTCCGGATCCGCAGCGCTGTAGCCATACTCGAAGCCGAGACATCCGACCTCGCTGAGCGGACTGTTGAGCACCTCGAAGGTGGCCTGGGCGTCGGTGAGGTGCTGCATCGGGATGTACAGCTCGCCATTGATCTCGTCGTGGAACGCGAGGTGGCGATGGCTGAACGTGCCGCGCACGGTGTCTTGGCCGGTCAAGCGGATCGGATGCCCCTGCGTGATCAGCGATGCGAAGGCGAGTGCTTCGGCCGTCCCCCAGTCGATCGCGCCCTCGAGCAGCGCCGACTTGCGCCGCTCCATCTGGCGGATGAGCTTGCTGTTCGGCGTGAAGTGCTTGGGGAACGTGAGCAGCTGCTCGTTGAGGGCGGCAAGCTGGCGACCGGATACGGCCGTACGAAGCATGGGGTCGTCCGGCTCTTCGATCACTTGCTCGTGGGTCAGATCGTCCAACTCGGCGGCAAGGTTTTCCTTGACCCGCTTGTGGGCGTCAGCGATGCGTGTGTACATCGCCTTGGCCTGCGCGTCGACCTCTTCAGGCTTGATCAGACCCTCGGTCACGAGCTTGTCGGCAAAGATCTCCCGGACGGTTGGATGTTCGCGAATCTTCTTGTACATGAGGGGCTGCGTGTACGCCGGCTCATCGGCTTCGTTATGGCCGAAACGCCGGTAGCCGATCAGGTGCACCATCACGTCGCGGCGATAGGCGCGCCGGTAGTCGTACGCGAACGTGACCGCAGCCAGGCAGGCCTCGACGTCGTCGGCGTTGACGTGAACGATGGGGATGTCGAAGCCCTTGGCCAGATCCGACGCGTAGCGCGTCGACCTCCCCTCGTGCGGGTCCGTGGTGAACCCCACCTGGTTGTCGGCGATGAAGTGCACCGTGCCACCGGTTGTGTAGCCGGGGAGCGACTGCAGGTTTAGCACCTCCTGCACCACACCCTGTCCGGCGAACGCCGCATCGCCATGGATCAGCACGGGCAGTGCCGCCATGGGATCGAGGTGGAGCGTCGTCGCACGACGCTGGGTCTGCGCAGCGCGGCACCAACCCTCGACAACGGGGTCGATCGCTTCCAGGTGGCTGGGGTTGGGCAGCAGCCGAACCAGGATCACCTTGCCCGTTTCCGTGTGGTACGTGCCGGTTGCGCCGATGTGGTACTTCACGTCGCCTGTTGTGTCGAAACGGGAGATCTGTCGCCGTGCCGACGCAAGCTCGAACGCGTTGAGGATCGACTCGTACGAGTGATTCGCAACGTGCGCGACGACCGCGAGCCGTCCGCGGTGCGACATTCCCAGGACCGCCTCACCAATGCCATCGTCCGCGACCATGGTCATGAGCGTCTCGAGCATGGGCACCAGTGCATCCAGTCCTTCGATGGAGAAGGTCTTCTGTCCGAGGAAGGCTGCGCGTTGGTATCGCTCCATCGCGTCGACCTTGGTGAGACGCTCCAGAAGACGCAGGCGGTCCTCGACGGTGAGCGGCGGCCGGTACTTGCCGGATTCGATGTGCTCGCGCAGCCACACGCGCTGCTCATGGCTCGAGATGTGCTCGATCTCGAAGGCGATGGTGCTGCAGTACGTGCGCCGGAGATTCGGCAGCACCTCGGCAAGGTTGTTGCCCGGGACGTAGACGCGCAGCAGGTCCGCAGGGATCCGCTCCATCAGTTCCTCGGTCAGACCATAGGTCGCCGGGTCCATCGCGGGATCGCCGATTGGTGGCGAACCGAGCGGGTCGAGGTGCGCTCCGAGGTGGCCGTGGGTGCGGTGCGCCTTGACGAGTGACGTCGCTGCCTGCATCGCTGCGAGGAGGACGCGATCCGGCGTTCCCTGGGCAGCTGCGGTGGGCGCCGGGGACGGCGAGGACGGCACCGTCACTCGAGCGGGGATCCGCTCGAGCGCAGGCATGATCAAGCCAAGACTGGCAAAAACAGCGTCGTAGAATCCCTCGGCGCCGTCGAGCAGGGATTCGATGCGGCCGAGGAACTCACCCGACTCGGCGCCCTGGATCACCCGATGGTCGTAGGTGCTGGTCATGGTCATGACCTTGCCGACGCCGAGTTCGCGGACACTGGCTTCGCGAACACCCCGCCATTCCGCGGGATAACCGATGGCGCCGACCGCGACGATGGTCCCCTGGCCCGGCATCAGTCGCGGTACCGATGCCACAGTCCCGATGCCACCAGGATTGGTGAGCGTCAGCGTGGCGCCCTTGAGCTCGTCGGCCGAGAGCGTGTTGGTGCGCGCGCGCTCGATCAGCCGCTCGTACTCGTCGCGGAACTCGCTGAACTGCAGCTCGGCGGCGTTGCGAATCACCGGGACGACCAGCGAGCGTGATCCGTCCTTACGCACGCTGTCGACTGCGAGACCGAGGTGCGCGGGTCCGGGGACGCGTGCCGGCTTGCCGTCATCGGTGCGCGCGAAGTGCGTGGTCATCGCGGGGCTCGCGGCGGCGGCACGCGCGATCGCGTATCCGATGAGGTGGGTGAACGACACCTTGCCGGCGTTGCCTCCGGCGGCGAGGGCGCTGTTCAGCTGACGCCGGCGGCTGTCGAGGACGTCCACGCTGACCGTCCTGAACGAGGTCGCGGTCGGGATGTCGCGGCTGCGCTCCATGTAATCGACCAGCGCGGCTGCCGGACCCTTGATGGGCTCCGCATGCTCGCGGTCGGCAACGCGCACCGTCGCGTCGGTCCGCGGGCCGGCGCCAGTCTTGGCCGCGAGCACATCGGCTTTGGTCACGATCCCGCCCGGGCCCGAACCGCGGACCGAGCGCAGGTCGACGTCGTTCTTTGCCGCCGCGCGCCGGGCGAGGGGCGATGCGTCAACGTCGGAGCCATTGGAGGCAAAGACCGGCGTCGACTCTGCCGGCACCGGCTCCACCGGCGGAGGTGGCGGCGGTGGTTCCGCTCGAGCGGCCTCGTCCGGCGCAGCGCCGGCCGGAACCGCCGGCGTCTCGACGGTGACGGCAGGCGCGGCCTCAGTCTTCGGTTCCGGCGCGCTTGAGGGAGGAGGCGGCGGCTCGGTCTCGGCTGTCACCGGCTCTGCGGACGTTGCAGCGGCAGGGACTGCTGCCGGTCCGGGTGCGATCACCGCGAGAGTCGCACCGACCGCGACGGTCTCGCCTTCGGCGGCCACGATCTCCGTGAGGCGTCCGGTTGTCGGGGCCGGGACCTCGACATCGACCTTGTCGGTGGTCACCTCGACCAGTGGCTCGCCCTCCTGGACAGTGTCGCCCACGGCTTTGAGCCAGCGGGACACGATGCCTTCGGATACGGACTCACCCATCGCCGGGAGGGTCAGCGAAACAGGGTCAGCCACGCTTGAATCGTCTCACCTTCGCTCTTCAGCAGTGCGGCTGGCCGTTGACCGCCGGCGACCCTGCCGGAGCTGGCGTGGCGATGAATGACGGGACTGGCGTCGGCGTTGCGCTCGGCGGCAGCGACGGCGGCACCGCCGGCGGGTCGATCACGGGAGCATTGAGCGCGGAGTAGCAGCTCACCGGCGGCGAGCAGCCGGTCAGCACCAGTCCCCAGTCGGGTAACTGGGCAAAGCTCGTGCATTGCCAGTTGAGCGCCGTCGTCTGCACGCTGTTGTAGTCGTAGACGACGTAGTCGTCAATCCGGCAATGGTCCTTCGGCGTGATGATGAAGTGCTGGTCGACCGAGTTCGAATAGCCGTCTCCGAGGACGTCCAGCTCCATGCTCTTGCAGTGCTTGGCAGCCGTCAGGAAGCACGCGACCGCCGGGTCGGCCGAGATCGGCGCGGTATGCGCGGCGTTGGGCTGGCCGCACTCTGTCGCCGTCGGATAACCACAGGACACCAGGCCGATTCCGAGCAGGACAAGGGCGGCGACCTGGATCAGGGCGAGCTTGCGAGCCACGCTTCTCACACTGGCCAGTCTAGGACGGTCGGTATCGCGGACAGGCGCTAACTCGCCTGTCGCTTGCGACCGTCGCCGGAGATGCGGTGCCGCGCTGCACGGAGCCACTGGCGCGTCACTGGAATGAATTCCTCATCAAGAAGAGCGCAGGCGATGACCACCACCACGGCGCCTGCCAGGCCGATCACCCCGCTTTGCCAGAGCGGGAAACGCGGTTGCGCGACGCAGTGGCCGGTGCAGGAGATGGTGACCTGCGCCGCCGCGAGCCCGAGCAGGATGCCGACGATTGCGGACACGGCGTAGAGCAGGACAGTCCGCGCTGTGTTCACGCGATGAATATAGGGCTGCGGTGCCCCTGCGACGGGCGGGCGCCGTCCTGCGCGTTGTTGCTCGGGAATGGTGTTGGTGCTCCCAATGCACCTACACAGATCTGTATAATCTGAGCAGCCGGAGTGAGCCGGCCCGGCCGGAGGGGCGACCGCCACAGGATCTGGAGGTTGCCCAATGATTGGTGTTCACCGTTTCCGCGCGGTCATCGGGGTTGCCGCGGTTGCGGGCCTGGCGGCCTTCGCGGTCCACGCCGCTGCGCAAACTGCTCCGCCGCCGGGCCGCTACACGAGTTGGGCGCCGCCCGCGGTGGCGACAGCCACCCCCGGAGCCGGTCCGGCACTCCCGCTCGCCAGCGCCTCGCCGGTGGCAAACCCTGGCCCGCTCGGAGGTCTGACCGAGCCGCTGTCGGGACTTTTCAAGCAACTGAACGACAACACGGCCGCCACGGCGACGGGCCAGTACACAGTGCTGCGGGACCTCGAAAGCGCCCTGACGGCCCACATTCAGCAGTTCTTGAAATGGGTTACGGGCGGCCGATGAACGCCGGGCGGTCAGAATCGAGAGGTGCCACCCCCTCTCGTGCCAGGCGAAAAGCGCCGGGCGGACCTCCGCAACGTCGCGATCATCGCCCACGTCGACCACGGCAAGACCACGCTGGTGGATGCCCTGTTGAAGCAATCGCGTGTCTTCGCAGCCCACGAGCAGGTGGGCGAATTGATCATGGACTCCAACGATCTCGAGCGCGAGAAGGGAATCACCATCCTCGCCAAGACCACGTCGGTTCGATACAACGGGGTGAAGCTCAACATCATCGATACCCCGGGACATGCGGACTTCGGCGGCGAGGTCGAACGCGTCCTGGGCATGGCGGACGGATGCCTCCTGCTCGTCGATGCCGCCGAAGGCCCGATGCCGCAGACCCGGGTTGTGCTCCGTCAGGCGCTCGCGCTCGGACTGCAGCCGATCATCGTCGTGAACAAGATCGACCGCACCAACGCCCAACCAGCCGAGACGGTTGAGGCCACCCACGACCTGCTCCTCGAGCTTGCCAAGGAGTCGTGGCAGCTGGATGCGCCGGTCCTCTACACCAATGCGCGCGAGGGCACCGCCACTGCCGACCTCACCCACCCCGGCGTCACCCTGGAACCCCTCCTCGACGCGATCCTCGAGAACGTGCCGCCTCCGCTGGCGGATCCGGACGGCCCTTTTCAGATGCTGGTGAGCAATCTCGACCACGACAACTGGAGCGGCCGGCTCGCGTTGGGGCGGATCCAGCGCGGCACGGTGCACCAGGGGCAGAGCGTCGTGTCGTGCACCGCGACAGGCGCGGGAAAGCTCGAGCGAATCGCCACAGTCCTCACGGTCGAGGCGCTGCAGCGATTGCCGGTCGACTCCGCCACTGCCGGTGAGATCGTCTACCTGTCTGGGCTCGCGGCGGTCGCCATCGGCGACACGATCGCCGACGCGGAGCACCCCGAGGCGCTGCCCCGGCTGGAGATCGGCGAGCCGACCCTGCGCATGCAGTTCTCCGTCAACCAGTCGCCACTCGCCGGACGCGAGGCAACCGTCAGCAGCACGTCACGGCAGCTCCGGGCGCGACTCGAGCGCGAGCTCCTCACCAATGTCGCGCTGCGCGTTGAGGACGGCCCAACCGCCGACATCTTCGATGTGAGCGGTCGCGGCGAGCTGCACCTCGCCATCCTCATCGAAACCATGCGGCGCGAGGGCTACGAATTCGAGGTCGGGCGACCGGCGGTCATCACCAAGGAGATCGACGGCCAGCGCGTGGAGCCGGTTGAGGACTGCGTCATCGACTGCTCGGCGGATGTGGTCGGCGCGATCACCGACGCGCTCGGCACTCGCGGAGCCAAGATGACCGCGATGCGCACCGACGCGGGCGGCGGTGTGCGCCTCACGTACCACGCGCCGACGCGGGCGCTCATCGGCTTGCGCAGCCAGATCCTCACCCTCACGCGCGGTACCGGCGTGATGGCGACGCGGCTGCTCGGGTGGGAGCGCATGTGGGCGCTGCCCACCACCACACGGACCGGCGTGCTGACCGCAAGCCAGCCGGGAGTTGCAGTTGCCTATGGGCTCGTGACCCTGCAGGAACGCGGGCAGCCACTGATCCCTCCTGGCACGCCTGTATACGAAGGGATGATCGTCGGGCTCAACCGGCGACCGGGCGACATCCACCTCAACGTGACCAAGCAGAAGCAGAAGACCAACATACGCTCCTCCACCGAGGACATGACCATCCGCCTGGTCCCGCCTCGGAAGATGTCGCTCGAGGAGTGCCTCGACTTCATCATCGACGACGAAATCGTCGAGGTGACGCCGATCGGCATCCGGATGCGCAAACGCGTGCTCAACGCGGACGAGCGCAACAAGCTGCGCAAGCGCTCGATGGCCGCCGAAGCCAGCTAGCCGCCGCGACGGACCTCGGCGGAGGTCAGCGCTCGGCCGGCGACTGGGTTGCGGTCTGTGCCGCTGCCTTCTTCGCTGCCTTGGCGATGGCGGCGGCCTTGGGCTTCTTGCCCTGGCGCTTGGGGGCTCCCCGGGATTTCTCTGCAGCCACGAGCTCTTCTCCTCGACGGTGTGTTGTTCAGGTGGTAGTGAGATTAGTACAAGTTTTCATGTGCCGGGGAGGCAGCGCCCGCCTCGGGCGCTCAGGAGAAGAGGGAGCTGTATCCGTTGAGCGCCGGCTGACCACCCAGATGCGCGTAGAGCACCTTCGACTTCGGGTCGATCTCCTTGGCGGTGATCATGTCGATCATCCCCGCGAGCGACTTCCCCTCATACACCGGGTCGGTGATCATCCCTTCCAGGCGCGCACCCATCTCGATTGCCTCCACTGTTTGCCCATCAGCGATCCCGTAGGTCCCGGCGTTGTAGCGGGCGTCGAGAATGATCTCGTCGCTGCGCAGGTCACGGCCGATCTCGATGAGTGACGCTGTCTGCCGGGCAATGCGGGTGACCTGGTCGAGCGTTTCCTCGGGCTTCGCAGACGCGTCGATACCGATGACCGTGCGGGGTCGTTCCTGAGCCGCAAAACCCGCGATCATTCCCGCCTGCGTGCTTCCGGTGACCGAGCACACGATGATCGTGTCGAAGAAGATACCGAGCGCGTCCTCCTGCGCCGCGACCTCCTGTGCCCATTGCGCAAATCCGAGACCGCCCAGCGGATGATCCGACGCGCCGGCGGGAATCGGGTATGGCTTGCCACCAGACGCTCTCACGTCGTCGAGCGCCTGCTCCCAACTCGCTTTGAACCCGATGCCGAACCCCTCCTGCACCATCCTGATGTCCGCCCCGAGGATGCGGCTCAACAGGATGTTGCCAACTTTGTCATAGACCGGATCGGACCAGTCCACCCAGCTCTCCTGGACGAGGACACAGCGCATCCCCATGTGTGCAGCCGCAGCGGCAACCTGGCGCGTGTGGTTGGACTGGACGCCGCCGATCGAGACCAGCGTGTCGCATCCCTGCGCTACCGCGTCGGCGACCAGGTACTCCAGCTTCCTGGTCTTGTTCCCTCCGAACGCGAGCCCGCTGTTGCAATCCTCGCGCTTCGCCCAGACCTCTGCACCACCCAGGCGCTTGGTGAGCCGTTCGAGTGGATGCACCGGCGAAGGTCCGAACAGGAGCGGCTGGCGGGAAAAGGTCGCGAGCTTCATGGGCCTCCGGAATGGTGAACGGCGGCGAGTCTATCGCGTGGCGTGATGCTCGATTCCGGCCGACGCCTCAACGGAGGCGGATGCCACGATTCCCGAGTGACGTCACCGCCCAGCGCCGCTGACGAGGTCCTCGAGCGAGGCGATCGCGTGTGGCTCCGAAAGCTGCGTGCCCAGGATTGCGATGCCTTCCTCGTGATGGTCGCGGCCAGTCGCTCGCTACATCATCCGTGGACGAGCCCGCCTTCCGACGCCGCCGGTTTCAGCGCACTGATCGCCCGGGGGATGGGCGACGACTTTGTCTCACTTGCGGGGTGGCGCGCCATCGACAACGCGCTGGTCGCCGTCGTCAACCTCAGCCAGATTGTTCGCGGCTTCCTCCAGAGTTGCTACTGCGGTTTCTACGCGAATGCCGCGACCGCCAGCCAGGGGCTGACTCGCGAGACCCTCGAGCTCGCACTGCGGTACGCGTTCACCGTGGAAGGACTCCACCGCGTCGAGGCGAACGTCCAGCCGGGAAACACGCGGTCTCTCGCGCTGGTCCGGGGACTGGGTTTCCGTCATGAGGGGTTCTCGCCGCGTTACTTGTACATCGACGGGGCGTGGCGCGACCACGAGCGCTTCGCAATGACTGCCGAAGAGCGGCCACAAAGTCCTGGTCCGCGTCCATAGACTCAAGGTCGTTCTTATCCACTCTCGGACAAAGGAGCGTGAACGATGGCCCCGGCCAAAACCGCAACCAAAGCCAAGCCCAAGTCAGCGAAGGCCGCCGGCAACGTCAAAGCGGCCCAGGGATTCAGCGCCGAGGAGAAGGCCGCGGCGCGCGCGCGTGTCCAGGAGCTGAAGGCGGAGGCGGCCAAGGCGGACGGGAAACTTGAATTGCTTGCCGCGATCGCAAGGATGCAGGAACCGGATCGCGCCATCGCCAAGAAGGTCCACGCGCTGATCACCGCGGCAGCACCGGCCCTCACACCGAAAACGTGGTACGGAATGCCCGCGTACGCCAAGGACGGCAATGTCATCTGCTACTTCCAGAACGCAGGAAAGTTCAAAGTCAGATATCAGACGCTCGGCTTCAGCGACAAGGCGAAGATCGACGACGGCGCGATGTGGCCGATTCAGTACGCGCTCATGAAGTTGACCCCCACCGAAGAGGCAAAGATCACCGCGCTTGTCAAGAAGGCGGTGCGCTGAGGGGCGGCTTGACAGACATACACAAATCCGTATAGTCTGCTGACTGTCCGGGTGCTCACCCGGGACGGCCGGAGGGGCGACCGATACCGAACTCGCACGCATCGGAGGTCGCCCATCGTGGATCAACTCAAGGCGCTCATCGACAACTGGATCCTCATCGCGCAGGGCCTGCTCGCCAGCGTCGGCGCACTCGCGTTCCTGGTCGCGTTCATGTACAAGATCGTGGCCGTCGATCCCTCCAGCGTCGCGCAGGCCAAGAAGTGGATCGGCCGTATCGTCTTCGGCACCATCGGCGTCGAAGTCGCGGGCACGCTGACCCACGCGCTCATCGCCAGCGTTCCGGCAACGATTCACTGAGCCGGCCGCATGCAAGCGATTCCGGGAATCGTGCAGGGGATCCGCGATCCCCTCGGCACGATCCTCCAGCTGTTGACCGGCGTGCTGTCGCACTTCATCGCGACCGCGCGCGCCGACCTGAACTCCGAGCTGAGCCGCTACCTGTTCACCACCGTTGATCCGACGTCATCGGGCATCCGTCCCTTGACGTCGAACCCGGCGATCGCGCATCTGAACGGATCGCTGGCGTTGGTGGCGGACGTCCTGGTGGGCGGCGTTCTGCTGTACGCATCGCTGCGGAGCATCTTCGAGCACACCGCCCAGGCGCGCTATGCGCTCCACGTCGTGATCCCGCGGGTGATGGCGGCGCTCGTGATGGTGCACGGATCCATCTACTTCATACAGATGGCCGTCGACCTCAACAACGCGATCGGCGGCGTGGTGCAGTCACTCGGTGGGCCACTGACCATCGACACGCTGCCCTGGTCGGGTTCGATGAGCGCGGCGACGGTCTCGCTCATCCAGGGATCGCAGGACCTGTTCCATGCGATCTTTGCCCTCGGGGTTGTCGTGGCGGTGGTGATCCTCGTCCTGTCGTACGTGGTCCGCACGGCGATGCTCGACATCCTCGTCGTGCTCGCTCCGCTCGCAGCGCTGTGCTCGGTGCTGCCGGACACCCGGCGGTATGCGTCGACGTGGCTGCGCCTGTTCATGGTCGCGGTCTTCATGCAGGCGGTCCAGCTGATCATCCTGCGCGTCGCCGTGGCGGTCGGGTTCGGCGCCGGGAGCGGCATCGCCGAGAGTCTGTTCGCCCTCGCGATCCTCTGGATCGTCCTTAAGGTCCCGGGAACGCTGCACGCGGCCACGCACGTCGAGACCAACGCGAACAGTGCGGTCCGGCATGTGCGGCGCTCGATGCACAAGGCGCTGGCACCTGCACATCACGTCGTGCGCCATCGGACTGCGCTGTGATCCGCGCGCTCGCGGTCATCACCGGCCTGATTGCCGTTGGACTCTGCGGTGGCACCGCGCTCGCAAGCAGTGCGGTGAGCACTGACCCGACGGCCGCCACATTCGTGAAACCGCTCGCCCACTCGTGGATCTCGCAGGGATTCGGATGCAGCAGCTTCGCGTTCGAACCCCTGGACCTCGCATGTCCCGGGGGGCACTGGCACTCGGGCATCGACCTGGCGGCGGCGCGCGGGACGCCGGTGATGGCGACGCTCCCGGGCATCGCCACCGTGTACGTTTCCGCCACGGGCTACGGCCTGCACGTGATCATCGATCACGGCGGTGGCCTGAGCAGCCTGTACGGACATCTCAACACGGTGCTGGTCGCGAGTGGCGAACTCGTGGCAGCCGGCGAGATCATCGGAACCGTTGGATCAACCGGCAATGCCACCGGTCCCCACTTGCACTTCGAGATCCGGCGCGACGGGATCGCCGAGGATCCACGCCTGGATCTCGTGCTCCCGTGAAGCTCCTACCCGGTGGTCACCCCGGTTGCGCTTCGGGACTCCGCGGCGATTCGTCGTGCCTGCTGCCAGACGACCCAGATCCGCTGCACCGCAGTAACGTTGGTCAGGATTGCAAGGATCCAGAGCGCCCAGATCAGCAGCGGCGAGATCACCAGACCGATGACGGTGATCACCACCCGCTCCGGCCTCGCGAGCAGTCCGCCATCGCCGTTGAAGCCGAGCGACTGCGCTCGGGCGCGCACATAAGACACGAGCAGCGATCCGGTCAGCGCGAACACGACGAGCATCGGCTCCAGCGTGTGGTGACCGTGAAAGATGAAGTAGTAGAGCAGGGCGATCGCGGTCATCGCCTCCGCGTAGCGATCCACTGTCGAGTCCAGGAATGCGCCGTAACGCTGCTCACGACCGCTGACCCGCGCCAGCGCGCCGTCGAGGATGTCGAACCCGCTCGAGATCAGCAGCAGCAGCCCGCCCGGCAGCAGAAACCCGAGCGCGATCAGCACCGCGGACCCGGCGCAGATGAGCAGCCCGAGCATGGTCAGGATGTTCGGTGTCAGGTGCAGTGCGCGGAGGGCAGGAACGACGCGACGCGCGCCGGACCTAACCCAGTCCTGGAGCCTGGACGTGAACACCGGAGACCACCGTGCTCGCACTGGCACGTTCGCGTGCCACGCGATACACGTCGAGAACCTCGTCGACGACGTGTTCCCAGTCATACAGCTGCGCCTTGGCGAGCCCGCGCTCGCTCATCGCCTCCCGTCGCGACGGATCGTCGATCAGCGCGCCGAGCGCCGCCGCCCATTCCTTCGGGTGACGCGGGGGCACGAGCACGCCGTCCACGTCATGTGCGATCACGCTGCTGAAGCCCGGAATCGACGATGCGATCACCGGTACCCCGCTCGCCATCGCCTCCAGCAACACGATGCCGAAGCTCTCACCGCCTGTCGCCGGGGCACAGAAGATGTCGGCGGAGGCGTAGTACCTCGGCAGCAGCTCGGCGGAGACGCGCCCGGCGAACTCGACGTCGGGGATGCCCATGGCCGCGACCTGGCTCTCGTATCCCCAGCGCATCGGACCATCTCCCACCACCACCAGGCGGGCGTCGTCGCGAACACGCCGGAGCTGGGCGTACGCTTCGAGCAACGTCGGCAGTCCCTTGCGTGACTCGAGCCGGCCGACGAAGAGGATCGTCGCCTTGCCGGGCGTGCGGAGCTCATCGAGCCGTGGATGGTTCGGGTTGAAGCGCGAGCAGTCGATGCCGTTCGGGACGACGCGGTACTCGCCTTCGAAGTACCGGGCGATGAAGTCACGCGCAGGCACGCTCACCGCAACGTGCACGTGCAGCCGGTTGAAGTAGCGCTTGAGGAACGGCCTGCCGTAGTAGTAGCCGAGGTTGCGCCGGGCCATGGCGTGGAACGTGCCGACGTTTGCACCACTGTGAAACCGCAGCACGGTGATCGGCAGCGATGGAACGAGCGGCTCGTGGTAGTGGACAACGTCGAAGTGGTTCTCGTCGAGGAGCGCGCGGACNNACCGGCACGCTCCGGCCGATGCGCACGTAGCCGGGAATGCCGTGGTCATCGCCGACGCGGCTCGACGGTGCCAGCACCGTCACGTCGTGGCCGCGAGCTCGGAGCTTGGCGGACAGGTGCCGGACATGCTCGGTGACACCACCCGGGTGCATGAAGTCGTAGGGGGAGACGAGGCAGATCTTCATTGCGCCTCGGTCGCCGGCCAGATGGGGTCGAGGACGTGCCATTGCTCGGGATGCGAGTGGATCGCCTCCTCGAAGATGGCCAGCAGCATCTGCGCAGTCTTGCGCACCTCGGTGTCCCTGGGCGCATCCGGCGAATACCGGATCTCGGGATGGACCACCGCACGGACGCGATACCGATTGCGGAACAGCAGGATCGGGACGATCGCCGCACCGGCTCGAATGGCGATCTCGACCGATCCGATCGGGATCGGCGCCGGCTGGCCGAAGAACTCGATGGGCTCGCCGTTGCCGATGAGGTCGCGGTCGAGCGCCATGGCAACCACGCCCCCGGACCGGAGCACCTTGAACACTTCGCGCATCGAGGCGGCGCCGAGCCGGCGGGCGACCTGGGCGTCACCTTCGCGCATTGCCTGAGTGTCGAGCGGAATGATCTGGACGCCCTGGGCGCGACGAGCCCCGACGACCCGTTCGAAGAGTTGCTTCGGCCGCAGCACCTCGGCGAGCAGCGCCATCTTGTGGCCCATCTTGTTCCACCCCGCCAGGCCGACCTCCCAGGAGCCGAAGTGCATCGAGGCGACGACGACACCATTGCCGCGCGCGATGGCCTCCTCGAAGTGGTGGAGATCAGTCATGTCGATCCGCGATGGCAGATCGGCGCGGTGTGAGGACATCTCCATCACGTCCACCCAGCAGTGGGTGAGGTTGCGAAGGTTGCGGCGCACGAGGTGCTTGAGCGCCCGGTCGCCGATGGTGGGAATGACGTGGCGGAGGTTGTCGCGCAGACCGTCGAAGCGGTTCGGCACCGTGGCCAGGAGCGCATCCGCGGCGCGATCGCCGAGCCAGTACGAGACCGACTGCGGGAGCGCACCAACGAGGGCTTCTGCCCCGCGGTAGGCGTAGTACGGCAGCATCGGATCGCGCACCACGCGCCGGTAGGCGCGCGTCCTGGCCACCAATTCGCCGGCTTGCGTCAACGCCGTCGGCTCCCGATCCTCTGCGGGCTAATTCGTCGCGGGTGTGGCGGGATCCGCCTCCGCAGCGGCGGGCAGCACGTCGGCCACGTGGCCGTTATGACGCCCTCCACTGATCTCGATGCCCGCGATGAACTCCTCGGTTGCCCGGTGAGCCTCATCGTCGCTCACCTGACGCGGCGGAGACTTCATGAAATACGACGCCGGGCCTTCGAGGGTTCCGCTGAGCCCGCGATCGAGACCGAGCTTGCAGCAGCGCACCGCGTCGATGACGATGCCCGCGCTGTTCGGCGAGTCGTGCACCTCGAGCTTCAGCTCGACGTTGAGCGGAACATCGCCGAAGGACTTGCCTTCGAGGCGGATGAAGGCCCATTTGCGGTCGTGGAGCCACGGCACATAGTCCGACGGGCCGATGTGGATGTGCTCCTTCTCCATCGGCGTCGCCAGCTGCGACTGCACGCTGTTCGTCTTGCTGATCTTCTTGCTCATGAGGCGCTCGCGCTCGAGCATGTTGAGGAAGTCGGTGTTGCCACCGAAGTTGAGCTGGTATGTGTTCTCGAGCTCGACGCCGCGCTCGCGGAAGAGGTGCGTCAGGACGCGATGGACGATCGTGGCGCCCACCTGAGACTTGATGTCGTCACCGATGATCGGCACGCCGGCCTTGCGGAAGCGCGCCTGCCAGTAGTCCTCGCGGGCGATGAAGACCGGCATGCAGTTCACCATCGCGCATGGCGCTTCGAGGATCTGCTCGGTGTACCAACGGGTCGCGGCCTCGCTACCAACCGGCAGGTAGTTGACCACGACGTCGGTGCCGGTGTCCTTGAGCACCTGAGCGATGTCTACCGTGGAACCAGGTGCCTTGGTGATCACCTCGGACAGGTACTTGCCAAGCCCATCGTGAGTCATGCCCCGCTGCACAGGAATGTTCAGCTTCGGGACATCGCTGAACTTCACCGTGTTGTTGAGACCGCTGAAGATCGCTTCGGAGACGTCCTTACCGACCTTCTCCTTGTCGATGTCGAACGCAGCGGAGATCTCGATGTCGGAGATGTGGTAGCCGCCCAGGTTCACGTGCATGAGTCCAGGGACGGTGTCGTTCGGATCTGCGTTCTTGTAGTACTCGAGTCCCTGGACGAATGACGAGGCGCAGTTGCCCACGCCGATGATCGCGACTCTGACCTTGTTGCTCACGACGCGCCCTCGTGTATCGGTGTTGGTGATGTGATCTCGGCGGGCATCCCTGCTGAGGAGATCAGCCGAGAGAAACTCCTGAAGTGCGTTGCAATGGCATCGCGGTCGAGACGGCAGAACACCTCTCGGCCCTCGCGACGGGTCCGGATGACCTCCGCCTTGCGGAGGATGCGTAGATGCCAGCTCATCCGGGGCTGGCTCACCTGGCAGTAGTCGGCGAGCTCGGAGACACGCATCTCGGAGGTCGCGGCGAGTCGCTCCACGATGAGCAGCCTCGTCGGGTTGGCGAGGCCCTCGAAGTGAACCGAGAGATCACTCGCGCCGATGGCGATGCTCCCCGGGAGGGCTCGCCGCGGCGGCCTCGAGGGGGCGTCAGAACCCATAAAGGAATCTTTCATAAAGGATCGCTTATGAATGTTAGACCGCTCCTTGCTCCGAGCGCAAGCCCCGGGATTATTCGCCCGATTCCCCCGCGCCGCCGACCTCCTCGGGGCTGGGCAGGGCGGTCTCGCTCGTAGCCCCGGCTTCAGCGGGGTCAGCGACCTCCTCAGGAGCTGCCTCGCCGGCGGCGTCCCTCGCCTTGCGCGCAGCAGCCACAGCGTCGCGGTCCTCGTAGGACGGGAGGATCGCAGCAAGCAGCCGAAGGATCACGACGCAGACAAGGATCACGACCAGGAACGCGACGACGGCCAGCCCGATGCCGCCCAGCACGGTTCCGATGTCGAGGAGCATCCAGGCGTGGGGCACGCGGGAAGGATGGCAGGCACGGACTACGATCGATCCCGATGGCCGAGTTGCCCAATCCCGCGGAGCTCCCCGCCTCGCTGACGATCAAACGGGGACGGATCGTTTTTCGCGCCCGCCGGCCGGTGGCGCTCGTCATCCCCCTGCTGGCGGTCACGGAGATCGCCGGGATCATCTGCCTGCTCGTGGGCGCGACCATCGGCTGGTTCATCATGGCCGCGCCGGTGATCGGACTGATGACCACGGCGGTGGTGCTCCGTCCAGCTCTGGAGCTCACACGCGACGGCCTGGTTCAGCGTCAGTACCCGTACAGCAGTCTCACGCGCTGGGAGGTCATCGAATCAGTCGGCATCGCCAAGGCGGGAAATCGCGTGATCCTCGCGTACAAGCTCGTCCCGGGCATCCCGCCGCCCCGGCATCAACCGGCCCGGGATCTGCTCCTCGCAGTCAACGCGCCATACGACGGTGGGTGGTTCGCCGATTCGCTCGCGGGCGGCCCCGACGAGGCACTCGCCGTGGTGAGCCGGTACCTGGAGGATCCGGCGCTTCGCGAGATGCTTCCAGTCGGGCGCCGGTAGTCGCGCCGGCGACCGCGTCGCTCGCCTGGACGCCGCCCTCCTTTAGGCTATTGGCGAGGCCACGGACGCGGCGTGCAGTGGGAAAACCCTTATATCCCAATACCCCAGGGTAGCCAAGTGGTCAAGGCAGCGGTCTGTAAAACCGTGTACCGATGGTTCGACTCCATCCCCTGGGACCACCGTTTTTCCCTGGCGCAGCGCCGCGTGTCAGGCACGGGCCGAAACGGCTACGGCCCGGAGATCACCACGGCCGGGCCAACGCCTTCGATGATCTTCCAGACGAGAACACCAACACCGAGCAGAACCGCAAGCACTGCGATATATCTCCCCGCGTTGNNGATGATCTTCCAGACGAGAACTCCGACGCCGAAAAGCACGGCAATCAGTGCGACGTATCTGCCCGCCTTGGCAGGCAGGCGCTCTGCCCGAACCAGCCCAATCCCGCCGAGGACGATCGCGATCCCGGCGAAGCCGAGCGCGAAGAAATAACCGATCACCTGCATCAGTCCCAGCGGGATCGCCAGCACGCCGAAGACGACGCCTGCTTTGGCGAAGCTGTTGGAGCCGACCTTCCATTGGTCATCGGGAATAATCCCGGCGCCTGACGGACCAGAGGGGAACTGCCCACCACCCATGAAACCTCGCGATTGCGCGAGGGGATCCAGATGGCTCCCGACCGGTAGCGGGTTGGAGCTTGCATCCTCAGTCATGTCATCCCTCCAAGTGTCTAAAGCAGAAGATACCCCGTTTCGGACGCGGCAACCGGAGCGTTTGGCAGCCCGTAATCGATCGTCAGCCTCGTTCTGCAATGGCCGACGACACGAGCTTCATGACCTCGTCGAAAACGTCATCCGGGGTGCGCTCCGGGCCGGCCAGCTCATCGACAAAGGCAAAGCTCGTCAGCGCCTGCAGCGCATCCACGAGGCTGCCATCGTCCAGTCCCGAGCGTCCGAGCAACGTGCCCAGGATCTGGCGCCGGCGCTCGTTCCGCGCGCCCTGGCCGGCGAATTCGCCGATGCTCAGAACCCTCAGAGCATTCAGCCGCCTGATCACGTCTCGATGGACCGCGTAGAAATGGCAGAACACCTCCACGATGACCTGGAGCGCTGCGGCCAGATCTGAGGTCGCGAAGGCTTCGGGAATCCGGTCCAGGCCTCCGCTCACGCCGAGGTCGTCATAGATAGCCTCAAGGAGGCTGTGGCGATCGCCGAACTGCGCGTATACGGTGACGCGCGACACCGCTGCGCGTTCAGCCACAGCCTCGAGGGTGAAACGGGGCGAGGTCAAGAGTTCCTGGCGCGCCGCGGCGATGATCCGCGCCCGCCGTTCGTCCATCGCCTGCGCGCGGCGCCCCAGATCGTATGGGCGCGGCGTCATGTTGTTCCTTTCACTGTACGTAGTGTAAGGTAAATATCATGACAACTCAAGCTCTCACCTCTGACCTCCGCGACGAGGTGGTCGTGGTCACCGGCGGGTCGCGCGGCATTGGCGCCGCGTCTGCACGCCGCTTCGCCGGACTCGGCACCGCAGTGGTCGTCTCCGGGCGCGATCAGGCTGCCATCGATGCTGTCGTGGCATCGATCACCTCCGCCCGGGGCCGTGCCATCGGCATCGCGGCAGACTGCACTAGCCAGGACGAGGTCGACGCGTTGCGCGCCGGCACCGAAGCCGCCTTCGGTCCCGCGACCGTGCTGCTCGCGTTCGCGGGTGGCGACGGACGCCCGGAGCCGATCACGCAACTCGACGCGTCTCGCTGGCGCGCGGTCATCGACAGCAACCTCACGGCGACGTACATCACGGTCCGAAGCTTCGCGCTCGGCATGGTCGAGCGGCGGCGGGGGTCCATCGTGACGATGTCCTCGACCGCCGGACGGCAGCCGGGTGGTGCATCGGTGGCGTACGCGGCGGCCAAGGCGGGCATCGTGATGCTCACCCGGCACCTCGCCGTCGACCTCGCTCCGAGCGGCGTGCGCATCAACTGCATCGCCCCGTCCGCGATCGAGACCGAGCGTCTTGTCGCCAGCATGCCTGCGCCCGCGCGTGAGCAACTCGGGCAGAGCTTTCCGTTGCGACGGCTCGGTACTGTTGAGGATGTCGCGGACTCCGCGGTGTTCCTGGCAACTGCGCAGTCGTCGTGGATCACCGGCGTGACCATCGACGTCACCGGCGGACGCATCACAGGGTGATCTCGCCGTCTATGGGGTGAGAACGACCTTGAGGGCCTCGCGTCGCTGAAAGAGCTGGTAACCGAGCACAGCGTCATCGAGCGCCATGCGGTGCGAGATGATCGCGTCGGGGTGGACTGCACCGCTCGACACCATGGCGAGCGACTCATCCCACCGGCCGATGATGTTCGCGGTGCCACAGAACTTGAGGTCAATCGCCTTGACGAACGTGGTGTTGAGCGGCAGCTCGAGCTCCTGGTCGCTGTGCACCCCGATGACGCTGATCCGGCCACCGGCCCGTGCGATGTCGATGCAATCGAGGAGCGCCGGAACCAGCCCGACGCACTCCAGGACGGCGTCGGCGCCGCGACCCCCGGTCCGATCCTGAACGAAGCTTGGAACGTGCACGTTGTTGGCATCGACCGGTATCGCACCGAGCGTCTGGGCCATCTCGAGGCGTTCCGGCACCGTGTCGACCGCGTAGATCGTTGACGGCTCGAATCCGCGCGACGCGAGGATGGCCATCAAGCCGACCGGGCCGCAGCCGACGACTGTGATCACGTCTCCCTTCTCGATCCATGCCTCGCTGGCGCAGTCGTATCCCGTTGTGAAGATGTCGCCGACGAAGAGCGCTTGCTCGTCGCTCATCCGGTCGTCAATAGCGTGGAGCACGAGGTCGGCATTCGGGACGCGGACGTACTCAGCCTGCGCACCCGCGACGTCACCGAAGAAGGACCCGTAACCGAAAACACGCTGATCCGGGCAGCGGCTGAAGAGCCGGCGCGCGCAGTACCAGCACGCACCGCAAGGAATGGTGAACGAGCCCACGACGCGCTCGCCCTCGCCAAAGCGGCGAACGGCGCCGTCCACGGCCTCGACGACACCGACGAACTCGTGCCCGAGGACACCGCCGGGGCTCATCCCCGGAATGCGTCCGTGGACCACGTGCAGGTCGCTGCCGCAGATCGCCGTCCGAGTCACCCGGACGAGCGCATCGCCCGGCTCCTCAATCCCCGGTTTCGGTGCATCGACGAGCTCGACGACGCCGAAGTCCTTGAAGGCCACCGCCCGCATGGTCAGCCCGCCCGCCGAGGCGCGATCAGTGCGCCTCTTCCTCTGCCGCTCGACGCTGGATGACACGATCCCGGAGCTCGTCCTCCAGGTCGCCGGAAGGAGTGACATCGCGTCGCAGCCAGAAGGGAATTCGCTCGGGCTCGCCGGCGGCGAGGGCCTTGGCCTGGGCGTCCAGGTAGGCGCGGAGCGCGGCGTCCACCGCCGTCGCGAGCTGGGCGCCGCCCGCGGTCAGGGGCAGGACGAGATCACTCGCGACGACCACGCTATTGAGCGGCGCAGCCGGTGGCTTCGACCCGAAAAGACGCCCGAGCCACGACATGCGCCGAGTGTACGCAGTCGCGAGCGTGTGCCTCGGTTCGGGCGTGCGGCGCGGTACCGTACACGCCGTGGCCAAGAGCGCGGCGACGACCCTGCAACTCCAGTGGACGGGCGACCCTGAGTCGGACCGCCTCATCAGTGAGAATCCCACCGCGCTGCTGATCGGCTTCTGTCTCGACCAGCAGATCCCAATCGAGTGGGCCTTCCAGGGGCCGCTGCACATGCGCGAACGGCTCGGCACGATCGACCCTGTCGAGGTCGCGCGCATGGATCCCACCAAGGTGGAGAAGGCGTTCCAGACGCCGCCCGCCCTGCATCGCTTCCCGGTCAGCATGGCGCAGCGCGTCTACGCCCTCTGCAGGGTGATCGCCGACGAGTACGGCGGCGACACCACTCGGATCTGGACGGAGGCCACGGACGCGAAGGATCTGCTGCGGCGATTCGCCGCCCTTCCGGGTTTCGGCGCCGCGAAGGCTCGGATCATGGTCGGGGTGGTCGCCAAACACCTCGGCGTTCGGCCGGCGGGCTGGGAGACTGTCGCTCCCGACTGGCCGACGCTGGCGGACGTCACGACGGTCACCGAACGCGAGCAGTACCAGGCGCAGAAGCGCGCCTTCAAGGCGGCGCTGCGCGCCGAGGCCGCGTCGAAGCAGGACCCGCAGAAGTCGCCGGCATCCAGAAAGGGGCCGGTCAAGTCGGGGGCGCGTGGCCGGCGCTGAGGTCACCGTCTTCGAGGACGGCGGTGTCCGCATCGTCAAGATCGGTCCGATGGGGCCATACGGGAACAACGCGTACGTGGTCCGCGACGTCACCAACGGCCTGGCGGCGCTGGTCGACATGCCGCTCGACGAGGAGCCGTTGCTCGCGGCGATCGCAGCCGAGGGCGGAGTGCAGACGGTCATCGCCACGCACTGGCACCCTGACCACTGGATGACGTACGACGCTGTGCGCGCCGCGACGGGTGCGCCGGTCCTGGTGGGGAGCCGGGAGATCAAGATCCCCGAGGAGCGGATCGACGGCCGGCTCGACGACGGCGCCGAGGTCCCGGTGGGCAGCGTGCGGATCGGCGTGATCCATACGCCCGGCCACACGCCGGGGAGCATCTCGTTGCGTGTCGGCAACGTGGTGATCACCGGGGACACGCTGTTCAACGGCGGTCCCGGCAAGACGAGCGCCCGCGGCGACCTCGAAACCATCATGGAGAGCATCACCGCGAGGTTGCTGCCATTACCGGAAGAAACCCTGGTGCTTCCGGGACACGGTACGACCACGACCATCGCCGGCAGCCGCAACGGCGTGGCCGCATACCACCGACACCCCAAGCCGGCGGGATTCTACGGCGATGTCGAATGGGGTGACTGAAGCGGGATCACCCGACGGGCCGGCGGTTCCCCCTGAGTCGACGGACCTGCACCTGGCCAGCGCCCGGGGCAAATGGGTGCTCACGGCGACCGTGCTCGGCAGCGCGATGGCGCAGCTGGATGCCACCGTCGTCGGCATCGCCCAACCCGCGATCGGCAAGGACTTCCATGCGCAGATCGCTGGACTGCAGTGGGTGTCGGCGGGATATCTGCTCACCGTCGCCGGCCTGATCCTGCTTGCCGGCGCGCTTTGCGACCGGTACGGGCGCCGCAAGATCTTCGTCATCGGCGTGGCATGGTTCGCCATCGCGTCGCTGTTCTGCGCCATCGCGCCGAACATCGGCCTGCTCATCGCCGCGCGAGCGCTGCAGGGCGTCGGCGGCGCGCTGCTCACGCCGGGGAGCCTCGCCATCCTCGAGGCATCGTTCGCCCCCAAGGAACGCGGACGCGTCATCGGCGCGTGGTCAGGACTCGGTGGCGTCGCGACGGCTCTCGGGCCATTCGTCGGGGGCTTCCTGATCACCGCGGTCTCGTGGCGATTGATCTTCCTCATCAATGTGCCGATCGCAGTCGCGGTGATCTTCATCACGTTGCGCCAGGTGCCGGAGACGCGAGATCCGAATGCCACGGGTTACATCGACATCGCGGGGAGCGCTCTCACCGTGCTGGCGCTCGTGGGCATCTCCTACGGGCTGATCCAAGGGTCGAGCGGACACTGGGACTCTCCGGTCGTGCTCGGCGCTCTGCTCATCGGAGCCATCGCGCTGGTTGCATTCATCGTCGTCGAGTTGAATGTGCACGCGCCGATCGTTCCGCTCGACATCTTCAAGTCACGGCAGTTCAGCGCCACCAACGCCGTGACGTTGTTGATCTACGGAATGCTCGGCGGGATGTTCTTTCTCATGCCCATCGAACTCCAGCAGGTGTCGCATTACAGCCCCACCGCCGCCGGAGCATCGCTGCTGCCGGTCACCTTCATGATGTTCGCGCTCTCATCACGTTCCGGCGCACTGTCCGCGCGCATCGGTCCGCGCCTGCAGATGACAACGGGACCGCTGATCGTGGCCGCCGGACTCGCACTCTTCGCACGCATCGACAGCGGGGGGAACTACCTCGTGGAGGTGCTGCCGGCCGTCCTTGTCTTCGGGTTCGGGCTCGCCATCACGGTGGCGCCGCTCACCGCCACCGCGATGTCATCCGCGCCGGCGGAGCGCAGCGGACTCGCCTCGGCAGTCAACAACACAGTCGCACGAACCGGGAGCCTGCTGGCCATTGCGCTTCTCCCCGCTGTCGCCGGGATCACCGGCGACAGCTACCTGCACCCAGCGGTCTTCGAGACGGGTTTTCAGCACGCGGCGTTCATTGCCGCGATCCTCTGCGGTGCGGGCGGCGTGCTGGCCGCAGCCACCATCCGAAATGGCCCGCGCCCGGGATCGCTGCGACGACGGGTGGATCACGCCCACCACACGGCAGTCGACGGGCCGCCGCTGCGGACGGGCGCGGAAACCGCAGCAGACTGATCTGTCGGCGTACCCGCACGGGGAGTCGAACCCCGGTTACCACCTTGAAAGGGTGGTGTCCTGACCGCTAGACGATGCGGGCGCGACCGCCAATCTTAGGTTCGTGCGGGCCGTCGCCGGCCGCGAATCGAACTGGGCGCGCCGGTATACTCGCGGCATGCCTGTCAGAGAGATCGCCGGCAAGACCCTGGGCTTCGGTCTGGTGGCCGCTGCACTCATCGTCGGGGGCGTCCTCGACCTGCTCGGCGGCCACGTCTATAACGACTACCTGAACACGGCGCTGGGCATCATCCTCATCCTCATGGGGCTGGGGACCGGCGCCCTCGGCACCTTCCTGATCGTCGGCATCCTCTACGAGGAGAAGCTGCGCCGTCAGGACGAGGAGGTGCATGTCACGCCACGCGGAACCCCGCTGGCGCCACCGCCGCCCTGGGGAATGGCCGATGTCGGCAAGCCCCCCGGAGTCATGCGCGTCGGCGATGCGGCAACGTCATCAGGTGGCGGCGGATCACCCCGCGTGATGGCCGTCGTGGTCTCCAACCTCGACGCGCCGATGCTCATTGTCGGGTTGCTGGCGTGGACCATCCTGACTCTCGTGCTCTTCGCGCCACACTGAGTTCGGCCTAGTGCCCGATGCGCGGGTTCGCACCCGTTTCGCGCCCTCACCCACCGGCGCGCTGCATTTCGGCTCTGTTCGGACCGCCCTCTTTGCGTGGCTCACGGCGCGGCATGCCGGTGGCGCCTTCATCCTCCGAATCGAGGACACCGACCAGGAGCGATACATCCCCGGCACCGAGGCCCTCATCCTCGAAACCCTGAGCTGGCTCGGGCTCAACTGGGACGAGGGCCCCGAGGTCGGCGGTCCTCACGACCCGTACATCCAGTCGCTGCGCATCGCCGTCTATCGCGAGCACGCGGACACGCTCGTCGCCGACGGCAACGCGTACTGGTGCACGTGCACTCCGGCCAGGCTCGCCGCGATGCGCGAGGAGCAACGCGCCCGCTCCGAGCCGACGCGATACGACCGGCGGTGTCTGACCCGGCAGGCCGAGGTTGCCGTTGAACGCGCGAACGGTATCGCCGCGGTGGTCCGGCTGCGCATGCCCGACGGGGTCTCCGAATGGGACGACCTGGTGCGCGGTCACGTGAGCTTCAACAACGCGGACATCGACGACCAGGTCCTGCTCAAATCCGACGGCTTTCCGACGTACCACCTTGCGGTCGTCGTCGACGATCACCTCATGGAGATCAGCCACGTGATCCGCTCTGACGAGTGGATCCCGTCGACGCCGAAACACCTGGCCCTGTATGCGGCATTCGGTTGGGACCCCCCACGCTTCGCGCACGTTCCGGCGGTGCTCGGGCCCGACCATCAGAAGCTCAGCAAGCGCCGTGGCGCGCGCAACGTCCTCGAGTACGGGGAGCTCGGCTACCTGCCGTCAGCCATCGTCAACGCCATCGCCCTGCTGGGATGGTCGTCGGGTGACGAGCAGGAGGTCTTCACACCACAGGAGCTCATCGAGCGCTTCACGCTCGAGCGGGTCAACTCCGCCGCGGCGATCTTCGATCCGAAGCGCCTCGACGACCTGAATGGGATCCACATCCGGCGCATGAGCACCGATGACCTCGTCGAGGCGCTCGAGTTCCCCCTGCCCGGAACCAGCAAGGAGACGCGCCGCCAGCTCATCCCCATGCTCCGCGAGCGGATGGTGACGCTGGCTGACGCCACGCGCCTCTGCGCGCCGCTGCTCGGCGAGATCAAGCTCGACGAGAGCGTCGAGTTCCCTCCCAAAAAGGTCGATCAGGCGACCGCTGTCAAGATGATCGACGCCTGCATCGAGGCGATCGTCGACGGAGGTCTCGACAATCACGCTGCGCTCCTTGAGCGGCTTCGCGCCGTGGCCGAGGCCGCGGGAGTGAAACCGCGCGACGCTTTCCGAGTCCTGTACATCGCCGTCCTCGGGTCGCCCACGGGGCTCCCGGTGATCGAGGCCATGATGTTTCTCGGCAAGGAGAAATCGCTGCAGCGGCTCAGCGACGCTCGCGCCCGGCTCGGGTGACCTGATCCGAGGTTCAGAGCCCACGACCGTCGTGCCTCGTCCCGACCTCCCTGTCCACTGACGTCGGACGACGCGCGGGAACATGTCGGTGGGCGCCGGGCGAATGAGGACGCGGAGCACGGATTGAGCGTGCTGCGGGAGCCGACGGCGGCGCGGGAGCATGCGTCTCGTGCCGTGGAACTGGTGAGGCCGGCGTGGGCGGTTGCGGTGCGACGGGCGCCGGTGCCGCTGGCTCCGGTTCGGGATGGTCGCGATCGTGCAGGGACGCCCTGATGTGAACGGCGACGCGTTCCGCAAGATGCAGTGCGGCGCGATCAAGACCGGTCGCGTGACCCGCCACGGCGACGCCGACCACGATCGCGCTGAGCGGCCAGAGCGCCGAGAACAACGAGAGCCCTGAGAGCACGCCAAAGGCGGCGAGGATGGGATGCCGCCGGATGTACGAGGGGGGTGCGGGAGGCGGTGCAGGCGTGGTGGAACGTTCGTCTGTGATAGTCATGTGACGAGGCTATGTGACGGCCTCGGACTGCCCGCGGACCAAGCGGCGAACTCATGTCTGATATCGCCGTTCCGGTGTCGTTACCACGATGTGACGCTCCCGTGGATAGAAGGGGCGCGATGTCGCGACACAATCGAGCGGCCGGTGATGGGGGGCTGACCGCCGGTCTGACAGGAGGTCTTTGCACATGCTCGGGGGACAGCCGCGTCGTGACGTGACATGAGTGAGATGTCGGTGGCGCACCCACCGCTCCTCATGGCACGAGCGCGCGCCCGGATCGGCCTGCTCAACGGCCCCCAGCGCCTTGTCGTCTTCTCCGTCTTCCTCGCGATCATCGGCGCTGCCATCTGGCTGCTGCCGCTGCGTGACGTCCACCGGGTCACGCTCATGGGGGCGATCCCCTGGTGGACCGAGCTCGCCATCTGCTACGCGACGAGCCTGCTCTTCGTCCACGTGCGCGTCCACCGCGAGGTGTCGACGCTCTCGCTCACCGAGATCCCGGTTGCGATCGGCCTCTTCCTCGTCGACCCGCACCAGCTGCTGGGGTGCTACGTCGTCGGTGTCCTGCTCGCGAGCTGGACCCGGCAGCGGCGCATCCGCTGGGTCAAGGATTTCGCCAACGTCGCCCTCGACGTCGTCTATATCGGCGTGGCCGTCCTGGTGTTCAACGCCGTCGGACCGATCCCTTCCGATCCGCTTGCGGTGCACAGCATCGCTGCCTTCGCCGCCGCGATGATCGTCGCCGGCTGGTTCGTGTATCCGCTCGCGCTGAACCTCGGCACCACGATTGCGCAGGGACGGCTGAACGTCGGCGAGGTTGCGCGCGCGTACCTGTTCCAGGTGATCGCCACCACCACCAACGCCTCACTCGGAGTCGTGGCCCTGATCATCCTCACGACGCGCCCGATCCTGGCCTTCGCACTCGTTCCCCCGGTGCTGCTCGTCCTTGCCGGCCAGATCGCTGCCGGCGAGAGTCAGCGTCGTGCCGATCGCAATGAGTTCCTGTATCGAACCACCGAGATCCTGCATTCGACACGTCAGGTCGGCGAGCGCGCCGGCGAGCTGCTGAACGGCATCACCAAGATGTTCGACGTTGAGCGCGCCGAGCTCGTGGTCATCCCGGAGGTGCGCGGCCCGGCGGTCCGGTTCAACTCCTCCGGCGACGACGACGAGGCGCAGGCGACCACCTCAGATCTGACCTTCGCAGAGCAGGAGGTGCTCAACGAGCTGCGCACGAGCGCGATCCTGACCGGATCGGTGGCGAGGGATCAGTCGCTTGGCCTGGCGCTCGCGGAGCGGTCGGCAACTGCCGGAACGGTGGTGGTGCTGCGCGGGCTCGAGGGTCCCCAGGGCATGCTCCTGTTGCTCAACCCGACGCGCGGCGTCAAGTTCGGAACCCATGAGCAGAACCTGCTGAGCACGGTCGCCGGGCTCATCAGCGTGGCGCTCGAGAACGGCCAGCTCGCCGAGGCGATCAAGGCGATGTCGGTCGAGAAGGCGGAGCTCGCGCGCCGCGCCTTCTACGACCCGCTCACCCAGATCGCGAACCGCTCGTTGTTCATCGAGACGGTGGCAACGTCGCTGTCGCAGCTCGCGAGTTCGCAGCGACCCGTCGCGGTGATGTTCATCGACCTCGACGGGTTCAAAGAGATCAATGACACCTTCGGTCACGCCGTCGGCGACCGGGTGCTCAGCGCGGTCGCTGCACGACTGCGCGTGCAGGTGCGCAAGCTCGACCTTGCCGCGCGCCTCGGTGGCGACGAATTCGGCATGCTCCTCGACGGCATGCGCCATTTCAGCGATGCGGCTGTGGTGGCCGGCCGGATCATCGAAACGCTGCGGCGGCCGATCCCGATGGGCGACGCCATGATCACCATCGGCGCGAGTGTTGGTGTCGCCGTCGTCGAGGACGCGGCTGACGCTCCCGAGCCCGAGGAGTTGATGCGCCGCGCCGACATGGCCATGTACCTCGCCAAGCGCCAGGGCAAGAACCGCTTTGTCGTCTTCGATGAGGCCGCCCGGACCCCGGTGATCGCGCGGACTCCCGAGCCGGCCCACATCGCCGTCTGAGCCGAACCGCTTCGGCATCTACGATGGGCGGGTGACACCACCGCGCTGCCTGTCGATCGCCACCTCGGATTCCGGCGGTGGCGCAGGGATCCAGGCTGATCTCAAGGCGTTCAGCGCGGCCGGCTGCCACGGGATGACCGCGATCGTCGGGGTCACCGCTCAGAACACCACCGCGATTCTGGCCACCTACCCCCTGCCCACCTGGATCATCACCGCGCAACTCGAGGCGATCTACGCCGACATCGGGGTTGATGCCGCCAAGACCGGTGCCCTGCTCTCGGCGGAGATCGTCAGCACCGTCGCGGACTTCCTCAGGGACCACCCGACACCGCTCGTGATCGATCCCGTCCTCCGCGCCAGCACGGGTTCGCCGCTGCTCGACCCCGAGGCCGTTGAGGTGTTGATCGGCTCGCTCCTGCCCCTGGCGGCCGTGGTGACCCCCAACCTCGCCGAAGCTCGCATTCTTGCCGGAACGGATGGCGACCGCCGGACGCTTGCCGAACGAATCGTTGCTCGCGGCGCTCGCGCCGTGGTGATCACGGGCGGCGAAGGCGAAGGCTCAGACCTGCTCTTCGACGGCGGTGACTACGTCGAGATTCCAATCCGGTGGGTGGAGGGGACCGCCACCCACGGCACCGGGTGCACCCACTCGGCGACGCTCACCGCTGAGCTTGCTCGGGGAACCCCGCTTGCCGACGCCGCTCGTCATGCCGCAGCGGTCACCGCGGCGGCGATCGATCGAGGGTTGGTGGGGATCGGCGAGGGCGCGGGGCCGGTTGCGGTGGCTCAGTCCTCGGAGGCGAGCCAGCGGGTGCGCACGAGGTAGCACAGCATGCCGATCCCGATCAGGTCGATCAGGAGAAGGACCGGTCCGACGTTCAGGCCACTGCCGAAGTCCAGGCCGCTCAGCGGCGTGAGTGCTTCGACGGGTGGGATCTGAGCGGCGTCGAGGCCCTGACCCGAGGTCACCGCCGTCACCGCTGTGGTGAGCGGCGCGAACGGTGTTGGGACCGCCGCGGCCTGGGTGTGCGTGGCATCGACGTCACCGGTGGCTCCGCCGGTGCTGCCGCTGGGACCGCTGCCGGCAGAGTGGCTGCCCCCTGATCCGCCACCGGTCACTGGCTTAGGGGTGGGCGTCGGCCCGGGTTTGTTGGTCGGCGCGGGAGTGCTCGTCGGCGCGGCGGTTGGGGTCGGTGTCGAGCCTCCGTTGGGTCCGCCTGATGGGCTGGGGCTCGGAGTCGGCGTCGACGTGGGGGTGGGAGTAGGCGTCGGACACGTGTGGTGGCGGTGATGACACGTCGGCGCGGGCGATGGGGACACCGTCGCCGTGGGCGAGGGAGTGGGAGTGGCGGCCGCTACTCCGGATGCCCCGGCGAGCATGAGCGCGAAGACGCCAGGCAGCAGCGCGACGGCCGCGCGTCCTCTCGGGCGCCGACGGGGTGTGAGCCTGTGGATGACGTTTGCAGTCATTGACGTGTTCCAACTGTGGTCTTAATACCCCCAAACCGAGATGGAAGTCGGCGGGTCGTCACGGCGTCGCGAGGCCGTGTTCACAGCGGTCACACCAGCGTTGGCAGTCCGCATACGATTCGGCCGGTGTGCACGATCCTCCTGGCCTGGGGATGCCACCCTGCGGCACGAATCGTGCTCGCGGCGAATCGCGATGAGCTGATCGCTCGCCCGAGCGTGCCGCCAGGAATGCTCAGCGAGAACCCGCTGATCCTCGGGGGTCGCGACCTGGGCGCCGGCGGGACCTGGCTCGCGGTTACGGCAGACGGCGCTGTTTGCGCGGTGACCAACCGGCATCCCGGCGAAGGCCCCCCGGTTGCGCCCGACCCCACGCGGCGCTCTCGCGGAGAGATCCCGGTTGCCTTGCTGAGCGGAGACCGTGAGGACATCCAGGCTCGTCTCGCCGACCTTGGGCACGCCCGCTACAACCCGGTCAATGTGCTCTGGGTGGACGGGAACCGAGCGCTTGTGGCCCATGTCGACGACTCCGGTCCGGTGTGCGTTGTCGAGCTCGCACCCGGACCGCACGTGCTCACGACGCGCGATGTCGACGACCCCCGCAGCGCGAAGGTGGCGATGCTGCGCGCCGGCATGGATCGCGTGCTGTCAGCCGGCGATGATCCCGGCGTCACGATCGCGGGATTGAAGGCAATGCTCGCCGACAACACATCGGCGACCGACTCGCCGGTCGACGCAGCGTGCATCCACGGCGATGTCTACGGCACCGTGTCAGCGTCCACCGTCATCGCGGGCGGCGAGCACGTCGTGTACGAGCATGCACCCGGCCGCCCATGCGTCACGCCATTCGAGGATGTCGCAATCGCGGGTTAGTGGCTGCCCGTCCCTAACTGCACTGCTTTGACGAGCAGGAGCAGCACCGCGATCACGAGGTAGCCACGCATTGCATAGAGGGCAACGAGCCGGCTGCGCGACGGTACGGGTCGAGTCAGCAGAGCCAGAGACGGCATGCGCCACGTCTCGCGGTCCTCGGGATCGAACGTGCTCGCAGGACGTGCATGCGCGCCCTGCGTGGTGAACACCGTGATCCCGACGAGCGCGGCGATCATGACGATCGTGAAGACACCCAGCAGGAACGGCACGTTGACCTTCGGAAAAACCGTCGTCACCACGAGGATCAGGGACAACATCACGAGAACGCCGAGGATCAACGTGGCGAGGATGTTCAACCACGTACGGTTCACCCACGGCCCGAGGACTTCGCGGTCGTTGCACAAGAGCAACAGGAAGAGACTCGCGCTCGGCAGGAGCACCCCGGCGAGTGCCTGCACCGACGTGGTGATCAAACCGAGGGGCGCTCCGGGGAGAAGCACGAGTGCTGCGGCAAGGGCGACGAGCGCGGTGAAACTCGCGTAGAACGGTTTGGCCTCGCGCCACGGACGATGGAGGGAGTGCCTGATACCGAATGTGTCGCCAAATGCATACGACGTGGCGAGCGTGACCGCGCTTGCGCCGATGATCGACGCATCGATAAGCAGTAGGGCGAAGAGCGCCCCCGCGGCGGATCCGAGAGACTTCGCAAGGCCGGTGGCGACATGGCCTGCGTCCACGAAGCTTCCGTGAGCCGGCGTCCCGTTGAATGCGAACGCGGTTGTGACCATGATTGCCGTCGCGCCGATAACGACCACAAACGCACCGATGACCGTGTCAGCTCGCTCGTATGGGATCCATCGCGGAGTGATGCGCTTGTCAACGACGTTGGACTGCTGGAAGAACANNACGATCGCGATGATGAGCAGCACCCCGGTTGAGGTCACGCCGCCCTGCATGCCTGGGACCACCAGATCGTGCGCGACCTTCCCAATGTTGGGATGGCTCAGGATCACGAGCGGGACGATCAGTAGGTTGCCGAAGAGGATGACGAACATCAGCCGCTCCCAGGTCTCGAAGCGGCCGGTCACGGTGATTCCGACCAGCAAGATCCCGGCGACCGGTACGGCGAGATACGGCGTCACGCCGAAATACGACGCGCCGAGCGAGATACCGATGAACTCCGTCGCAATCGTCAGGAAGTTGAGGATGAAGAGGTCGCCGACCGCGAACCAGCCCCAGAAGCGTCCGAAACGCTCGAAGATCAGCCGCCCATGACCGACCCCGGTAACGGCGCCAAGGCGAACCACCATCTCCTGGTTGACGATCAGCACTGGGATAAGGAGCACCAGCGTCCAGAGCAGGCTCGTTCCGTAGTTCTGACCTGCCTGAGCATAGGTCGAGACACCGCCCGCATCGTTGTCGCCGACCATCACGATGAGGCCGGGACCCATGATCACCGCCAGCGCGAGGAGGCGACGCCGCCACGTGCGCGGTGTGTTGGTCTCGTGCTCGCCAATGGTGCCGAAGGCCCCGCGAATGTCTCCAAGATGTGCGGCATCAAGGACTGCCGTGTTGCCACGTGCCACTTTGGCGTCGGCCTTGCGAGCCTTCTCGTTCGCCAATTCGGACCTCCCGCCGTCGATGACGGCAAGACTGAGCGGGCCTGTCCGCTCAGGAGGTCACGAACGCTTCGCTACCTTGGCGTGGACCGGCCCTTGATTCGCCGGGACTTGGGTCTGTCGCCGTCGTCCATGTGCTGGTATTTGCACTCCATGAATGTGGTTGCCGTTGCCCGAAGTGTACAACCCTCGCAGGACCAGACAGCGGCCATCAGCAAGTCGTGAATACGACGTCAATGCCTAGTGACTGCCGCGGGCTGTGAGGATCGTCTTGATCAGCAGGCTCACCATCGCGACGATCGCATAACCGCGCACTGTGCACAGCGCGATCAAACGGCCGCGCGACTTCACAGGCTGACTCAGCAAGGCGAGTGACGGCATCCTCCAGGTCTCGCGATCCTCCTGCATCCGCGGATCCGGCGGCATCGCCCGGCGCGCTCGGATGTTGATTGCGATCGCGAACGCCAGTCCGACCACCATGACGGCGGCGAGGATGAGGAACAGTCGCGCGACGTCAATCGCCGGGAAGATCGTCGATACGACCAGGATGACTGAGAGGACCAGCAGCACGCCAAGGATCAGTGACGCGAGCAGGTTGAACCACGGCCGGTTCACCCAGGGACCGAGCACGTCTCGGTCGTTGCAGAGGAACAGGACGAACAGACAGGCGCTCGGCAGCATGACGCCCGCGAGAGCCTGCACCGCAGTCGTCACCAGACCGAGTGGGATACCCGGGATGAGGACGAACGCAGCCGCCAGCACCACCAGTCCGGTGAACATCGCGTAGAACTGCCGCGCCTCGCGCCAGGACCTGTGCAGCGAGTTTCTGATGCCGAAGGTATCGCCGAACGCGTACGACGTGGAGAGCGTCACCGCGCTCGCTCCGACGATGGACGCATCGATGAGCAGGATGGAGAAGATCGCGCCGACAGCCGGACCGATGTGCGCCGTCAGCTCGTCGGCGAGGTCGTGAGCGTTGGTGAAGGCATTCACGTTCCCTGCCCCGGTACCGTTGTGACCGAAGGCGAATGCCGTGGCAATCATGATCGCGCTCGCGCCGATGACGACGATCAGCGCACCCATGACGGTATCCGCGCGCTCGTACGGAATCCACCGAGGCGTGATGCGCTTGTCGACGACATTGGACTGCTGGAAGAACAGCTGCCACGGCGTGATGGTGGTTCCGACGATGGCGACGATGAGCAGCACCCCATCCGACTTGAAGCCACCCTGCACACCTGGGATGACGAAGTGCTGGAGCACAGGACCCAGGGTTGGATGGCAGAGAAACATCAGCGGGATGCAGAGCAGATTGCCGAAGAGGATGACGAACATCAGCCGCTCCCACGTCTCGAAACGACCGGTGACGGTGATGCCGACGAGCAGGAGTCCGGCGAGCGGCACCGCAACCCACGCGGGAACGCCGAAATACTGGGCGCCCAGCGAGATGCCGATGAACTCGGTTGCGATCGTGAGGAAGTTGAGGACGAAGAGATCGCTCACGGCGAAGCGACCCCAGACCTTGCCGAACCGCTCAAAGATGAGCCGCCCGTGTCCAACGCCGGACACGGCACCGAGGCGCACCACCATCTCCTGATTGACGATAAGCACGGGAATGAGCAGCAGCAAGGTCCAGAGCAGGCTCGTTCCGTAGTCCTGTCCAGCGGCCGCGTACGTCGAGACGCCGCCTGCGTCGTTGTCCCCCACCATCACGATCAGGCCCGGACCGATGATCGCCGCAAACGCAAGCAGCCTGCGGCGCAACGTCCGTGCACCGGTTGGATCGTGCTCGCCGATGGTTCCGAAGGCGCCGCGGATGTCGCCGTGATGGGCGTCATCGGGCATCGCCTTGGAGGCGGGCGCCACCTTGGCGGCCGTCCTGCGAGCCTTCTCCTTCGTCAATTCGGACCTCCCACCGTCGATGACGGCAAGACTGAGCGGGCCTGACCGCTCAGGAGGTCACGAGTGCGTCGCTACCTCGATACGGGCGGGCCCGCGAGTTGCCGGGACTGGGGACTGTCGCCGCCGTCCATGTAGTAGTGAATACACCCCAAAGAAAGTGGTTGCCGTCCCTGGAGTGTACAACCCGCAGCGGACCCGAAGCTCCGAGGTCAGTCCCCGTCCGCTTCCGCGCGACGCCGCCACGAGTCGGGCAGCATCGCCTCGAGCACATCGTCAACCGTGATGACGCCGACGACCCGATTGTCGTCGTCGAGCACCGCGACGACCGTGAGGTTGAAATCGGCCATGCGCCGCGCAACCTCAGGAAAGTCGTCGTCGACGCTCACTGATGCGTTGCTGTGCTCCACCAGGTCTGAGATCTGGGTCGCACCGTCGGTGCGAAGCAGCTCGATGAGTGGCACGGAACCCGCGAGGTGATCGTCGTCGAGCAGGAAGACGTCAGCCACGACCTGGGGAAGAACGTCCGCCGCGCGTGCTGCAGCAAGCGCGTCGGCCACCGTCGCATCGGAAGCGACCGACACGAAGTCGGGGCTCATCATCCCGCCCGCGCTGCTCTGTCCATAGCTGAGCAACGCTCGCACCTTGGCCTGCTGCGAGGGCGGGAGCAGCGAGAGGATCGGCGCACGCCGTGGTTGGTCGAGCTCGGTGACCAGGTCGGCGGCGTCATCCGGACCCATCTCCGCGAGCACCGCGGCTGCTTCCGCGTCGGACTTGTCGCGAAGAAACTCAACCTGGTGTTCGGTGTTCAGCTCCTCGAAGACATCAGCCTCGAGCTCTGGATCGCCGTGCACTGCCGAGATGATCTCTTCGCCCTCGTCGTGCGATGCGGCCTCGACGAGGTCGGCGATCTGCGCGGGGTGGAGGCGACGCAGACGGCGGAGTGGCATGAGCAGTCGCGAGCTGGGCACGTGTCCGACGAAGGGCTCGACCGCGGCCCAGTCGACGAAGCCCGGGCTCTCGTTGCGACCGCCGAGCAAGCGACCGCGGAAACCTCGCGCCCGGGTGTCAACCCCCGCCACGACCCACCGTGCGTCCTGGTAGCGCAGCTCGATGTCGTGGGCCACAACGAGCTTGCCGGCGTCAACGCTGATCAGCCTGCGACCAAGGACGTCGTCGCCGAGCAGGACCTCCCCCTGGCGACGCTCGAAACGGGCGAGGTTGAGATCCTCTCCCGCCAGCTTGACTCCGCCGGGCTTCATCTCGGCGATGCGGTCGCGGGGAATGAACAGCTTGCGTCCGGCAATGCGCCCGACCAGGCCGGTCACCGGAGGGTAGCCGCCCTCGGCGAATCGGGCGATGACATCGTCGACCCGGCCCAGCCGGCCGCCCGCGCTGTCGACAAGGGGGCGGTGCAGGATCTCGCTGAGCGCCAGCCGGACCGTTTCGGCGGCTGGCTCCCCGGCGTCTGAGGTCGACATACCGCGCTCAGTCTGCCACGTCGAGCGGCGCTGTGTCTGTCCGCGCAATGTCCCAGTCCGGGGCCGATGGTTACTGAGTGTCCGTGTCCGCCTCGCCGGCCCGCCCCACCCCCGTCACCACTACACTGGCTGAGGCCGCTCGCGGGCACGGACCATTGCGTTCGCTCACGAGGCCTGGCTGGGAGGGATGCTTCGTGGGGGTCACCGACGCTCCATGGATGCTTGGCGTGCGTGCCCCGGATCGAGGGCGCGCCATCCTCGTCGTGACCGTCGACGGCGAGCTCGCCGTGGCCGTGCACGACGCGGTGCCGGGCGGGATGGCGATCATCCGTGACGCGCGCTCCGAGGATGCCGACGAGATCACCGCCGCATGCCTTCCGTGGCCGTGGATGGTCATCGGCAGCGCTGTCTCGCTGACACCGGCCCTCGCGTCGGTCCTGTGCCACCGTCCGGTGCTCACGTTCTGGCTCGGCGATGTGCCGGCCGGGCTTCCGGGCCACGCACGCTGCTTCGACCGGCCGGCGGCTTTGCTCGACGCGGTACGAGGAGCGTGCGCCGCCCAGGTCGGCGAGATGCGCCTCGCGCCAGGCAGTGGCGTCGAGCTCGACGACGGCACGTTGATGCGCGGCGCGATGCTCGAGTCGCTGGTGGCGGCGTATCCGCATGGATTCGCGCTCCCCGCGCAGAACTTCCGTGCCGTGTCGAATGCCCTCACCCGGTCCCACGCAGGGTGGTGCGTGCAGCGCGATGAGACAGGTTGTGTGCGGCTCGTCAGCTCGCAGGTCGGGGCAGGTCGATGAGAGCGAACCCGGAGGTGCTCATCCTCGAGGACGACGCCGAGACGCTCGATGAGCTGCAGACTCACTTCACACGCAAGCGGTTTCATCCACTCGGAGCCCGCAGCGCGTCGCGTGCTCTCTCACTGCTCGAGAACAACCGCTACTCGAGCCGGCCGGTGCTCGCCATCATCGACTGGGATCTCGGCAAGGCTCCCGACCGCAGCGCGAGCAGCGGCGATGTGCTCTCGCGCCTCGCACGCGAGCTCCGCGAATGTCCGGTGATCGTGTACTCGCAGAACATCGACGCTTTCAACGTCCGCAGCCAGATTCAGCGTTCGCATCCGCGTGCCCTGTTGCACGACAAGCGCGACGGCGATGCCTCACTGCTCGAGCGCATCGACCGGATGCTCGACCGCACGGTCGGCGACCTCCGCATCCACGACGGGACCGTGGTCGTTCACCTCCCAAGCCTGGACCAGCATCATCACCGCGAGGCGATCCGGCTGGTGGTGCACCACCCGGACATCGTGACCTTCCACTCGGACACCGCAACCAAGGCCGTTCGCCGCTTTGGTGAATGGCTGCACAGCCACAATTCGGCGGTCCGCCTGGTGAGCCACGGCAATCGCAAGTACCGCTTGAGCGTCACCGCGTCCGAGGGAGCGGCACAGCCCTGCGACAAGGCGTGAATCTCAGCCTGGCCGAGATTGCCGAGCTTCCCCTCGCCGCAGCCCTGGTGGACGCCGCGGGAGATGTGATCGCGCGAACGCCGGAATGGGACGGACCAGGGCCGGGCGCGGTCTCCTATCCCGTGCGCAGCGTGCGCCTGGTGGTTCGAACACTGCCGGCGTCAGCGCACTGCGATGAGCTGCTCACCCGGCTGCTCGACGCGATCGACGGAGCGGCACTCGGGCTGACCGGCACCCAGGCGCAGCGGGTTCGCATGCTCGGAGGATCGCTGCGGCTCGTGGCCGGGCGCGAACCCGGAGGATGGGGCACGACCGACGATGTCCTCGAGCTCGCTCGCGCTGGGATCACGGCGCGCACCGGCCTCAGCGTCGACACGGTTGCGGGGTCACCACGTCCCGTGCTCGGTCCCGAGATTGCGGCGTTGGTCCTCGTGCAGCTTGCCGTCAACGCAGAACGGCACGACGCGGCCACCGCAGTCCGTCTCGAGGTCGACCGAACCACTTTCCGGGTCGTGTGGCGCCATGCGGGCGCGTCGCCACGGGTCGCCACCGCGCGGCGCAGGGCCGAGCGCGACCGGTGGGGCCTGGGCTTTGCGCGCATCGCGGCGGATGCAATCGGCGGCACGGTGTACCCGCCCCGAGCGACCGGCGATGGCGCCCTCGCCGCCACGCTGGAGCTCGGCATCCGCCGCCTCGCGCTCCCGCTCGCCGCTGTCCGTGACGGTCGCGTCTACCGCGCCACCCGTTCCTGGGACGAGGAGACCGGACTCGCACCGGGCAGCCCGACCGGGTTCGGGTCGAAGCTCGCGACCATCGAGGCCGCAGCGGCTTCGGTGCCGGGCTGCATCGTTGTAGATGGTGGCTTCAGCGCTCGCGCCGGCCAGCGGGTCCTCTGGGTGGCGGTGCCACCGGACGACTCCACGGTTCGTGCTCGGGAGGTCGTCGCCGGACTCATCCACGAGCGGGCGCTCTCGGACCACATCGAAGAGCCTGCCCGCTCGACCATCGGTGGCCTGGCCCTGCTCCTGGCGACGTTGCTCGGCGAGCCGATGCCGCGAGTTCCGATCGGCGCATGGTCGCGCCGGCTGCAGGAGTTGCCTCCGGTCCTCGCAATCGCCGGCGGGGTTCCGGCGTTCGACGGCGTCGGCGCCATCGACCCGCAGGTCGTCGCCGTCCTTGCGCCGTCGGGCGCGGGCTTCGAGATCGACGGCGACCGGCTCTGGCTTCGAGTCCGCGACGAGTGCCGCAACGATGCGGCGGTGCGGGTCCTGCTCAGGCCAGGCGAGAATCGGATCCCGCTGGGCTGACCATCGGCGTGGCCGGCGAACGCAGCAGGAGCGACGTGATCGCGGAGAGCANNACTCGCACCGCGGCGTGGATGATCGCCACCGGGTCGTCATCCCCCGCCGGCTCCCAGGCGTTGTCATCAGTCGCGGGCGGAACCTCGGGCGGCAAGTCGACGCCGTCGCGAGCTCCGGTCAAATACGCCGTCGCCCAGACGTCGTACGCGAGCGATTCCTGGTGTCGGAGGCGTGCGGCCAACCGGCGCAACGGATCCGGATCGCCGCCGAGCACCGTGGCCTGTTCGACGAGCCGAAGCACGAGCAGCTTCTGGTACCGGGCCACCCAGTACCGCGAGATGCCGGCGGTCAGCAGCCGGGAAAGCCGTACCTGGGCAATGCTGATCCGAGCAGGCGACGGCCCACCCTCATCGGGCACGAGCACCTCAACATCACGGCTCACATCCCAGACGCCACCAAGCAGACGCACGATCGACGTTGGCCGCCACGCCTCGATCGAGACATCCCACCAGTCGACCGGAACATCCTCAAAAGAGCGCTCACAAGTACTGGTCAGAAGCGCCTGATGCAACTCATCGCGCGGACGCGTTGCCAGGAGCGACCAGCCTGCGGGAAGTGTGTGTATAGCCATCGAATCTGTTGCTGAGATGTGGAGAAAACCGATGCAAAACTCGGCGCGGTGCCGTGACTTGGCGTGCAGTATGCCCCGGATTCTTCGGAAACGGGGTACTGCGGGCGACATATGGGCGCCTTTCCCTGGCGCTTGCGCGCGGAGACAGGGGTGGCGCCGTCGGTCACCGCCCCTGTCTCCGGAGGTCGTCGGTGGGGTGCGGCCACTTGGTCCTGCGTGCCCCGTTCCTCACTGGGGTGTCGGCGGGAAGCGGCTACGAGTCCGTCGCTGCTCCGTTTCCTGCCGTTGGCCACCACGGGTCAACGTCGTTTTGCCACGTCTGCTCGCGGTGCTTTGCTCTTACTACTGTCTTGATGTTGCCGCGGACGTTGAAGTCGCCAATCACTTCGCAGTAGCGGGGTTCGAGGAGTGAGACCAGGTCTCCGAGGACGATGTTGACGACGTCCTCGTGGTAGACGTTCTTATCGCGGTAGCCGTTGATGTAGAGCTTCAACGATTTGAGCTCGACGCAGCGGGGACCCGGGACGTAGCGGATGTGCAGCGTCGCGAAGTCAGGAAAGCCCGAGATCGGACAGAGGCACGTGAATTCGGGAATCGTGAACTGGATCGTGTAGTCGCGTTCCGGGGTGCGGTTGTCGAAGGCTTCCAGCTTCGCTTCGCGGATGGCGCGGGTTCCGTACAGTTCGTCGGTCATGGTTGCGCTCCTCGCAAGCGTGCACGCAGTGATGCGAGTGGGATCGGGGCGAACTTGGTGTCGCGGTCGTACGTGTCAACACCCTCGACGCGCTTGAGCACGGTGACGAGGGCGTAGGTGATCGGAGTTGCGATCACCTCGTAGAGGACTTTGACCACCCACACATCGCGAATGATGACAAGCAAGACGGACCAGGGCTGGGTGCCGGCGAATGCGAGAGAGATGAACACTGCGCTGTCCACTCCCTGGCCAACGAGGGTCGAGCCGATGGTGCGCGTCCAGAGAAGGCGACCGTTGGTCGCGACCTTCAGTCGTGCCAGCACAAAGGCGTTGAGAAATTCGCCGAGCAGGTACGCGGTGAGTGAGGCGAGCACAAGGCGCGGGCTCTCGCCGAGCACGGCCGCGTACGCAGCCTGGTCGGTGTAGTGCGGGTCGGCGGGGATCGCGATCGCCGCCGCGATGAAGAGGACGACGACGATGTTTGCGAAGAAGCCGGTCCATATCACGGTGCGCGCCACGCGGTAGCCCCAGACCTCGGTGAGCACGTCGCCGAAGAGGTACGCGAGCGGAAAGATCACGATCGCGGCTGGAACCGAGAACGGGCCGACGTCGGCGATCTTGACGGCGAGGATGTTCGATACCACGAGCGTCGCCACGAAGAGCGATGAGACGGTCAGCAGCAGCGGGCTCGGGGCTCGTGATGGACGGTGCTGTTCCATGTGGAGCCGCACAGCGTAGAAGATCTCGCCGTGAGCAGACGCGGCCTGGTCCTCTTTGTTGCGATGTGCGTGATCTGGGGGATCCCCTATCTCCTCATCAAGATCGCACTCAAAGGGTTGGGCCCGGTCGACCTCGTCTTCGTCCGGGTCTTGCTCGGTGCCCTGTTGCTCGTCCCGATCGCACTCACCCGCGTGGAGGTCCGCCCGCTGGTCAAGCGGTGGGGCTGGATCGTCGCGTACACGGTCATCGAGATGGGCATCCCCTGGGTGCTCCTCTCGGATGCCGAGCTGCGCATCTCGAGCTCGCTGTCAGGGTTGCTCGTCTCGACAGTCCCGCTCATCGGAGTCGTCATCGGACTGGTCACGCGCAGCGGTGAGCGCCATGGGTGGCGCCGGATTCTCGGCCTCTGCATCGGGCTCGTCGGAGTCGGCGTGCTCGTGGGTTTCGACGTCTCGTCGTCGACGTTCGGGGCGGTCGCTCAGGTGCTGGTGGTCGCGGTCTGCTACGCGATCGGGCCGTACATCATCAACCGGAAGTTGAGCGATCTACCGGCGCTTGGGGTGATCGCGAGCTCGCTGCTGCTGGCCGCCGTCGGTTACGCACCGGCGGCAATCATCCAGCTGCCGCATGCGTGGCCGTCAGGCCAGGCAATCGCGGCCGTCGTCGCGCTTGGGGTTGTCTGCACCGCGCTGGCATTCCTGCTCTTCTTTGCGCTCATCCGCGAGATCGGTCCGGTTCGCGCGACCGTGATCACGTACGTGAATCCGGCTGTGGCGGTCACGCTCGGGGTGGTGCTGCTCCACGAACGCCTGACGGGTGCCATCGTCGTGGGTTTCGTCCTGATCCTCTGCGGATCGGTGCTCGCAGCGAGGGCCGCGCCGGCGCGGCCGTGAACGCGATCAGGCAGTGGCGGTCTCGGCGACCGCCGGCGATGCGCTCGGTTCGGCCCGGCTGATCGTGATCTGGCCATCGTTGGCGTCAACCGCAACGGTGTCACCCTCGCTGAAACGTCCCTCGAGGATCGCCATGGCAATCGGGTCCTGCAGGCGGCGCTGGATGACTCGCTTGAGCGGGCGTGCGCCGTACGTCGGGTCGTATCCCTCTTCGGCAAGTGCGTCCACGGCGGCCTCGGTCACACTCAGGGTGAGCTTTCTTGCCGCGAGCCGGTCGCGGACTCCGCGCAGCTGGATGGTGACGATCTGACGCAGCTGGGCGCGGTCGAGCCGGGAGAACAGGATGATGTCGTCAACACGGTTCAGGAACTCGGGGCGGAAGCTGGTGCGGAGCTCGGCGAGAACCGCCTCGCGAACTCGATCCCACGTGGTGCTGTCGGCCTCCGGTGGCACCTCGGCGATGAGCTGCGAACCCAGGTTGCTGGTCATGATGACCACGCAGTTGCGGAAGTCGACGGTGCGTCCCTGTCCGTCGGTGAGACGGCCGTCCTCGAGGAGTTGCAGCAGGATGTTGAACACGTCGGGGTGAGCCTTCTCGATCTCGTCGAGCAGGAGCACGCTGTAGGGCCTGCGCCGCACCGCCTCGGTGAGCTGCCCGCCCTCCTCGTAGCCGACGTNNGTGCCACCTCGGTCTTGCCGACACCGGTTGGCCCGAGGAAGATGAATGAGCCGATCGGCCGGTTGGGGTCTGCGAGCCCGGCGCGTCCGCGCCGAACCGCGTTGGCGATCGCGTTGATGGCGTCGTCCTGGCCGACGACC
>PKYW01000003.1:0-4307 GCA_003132805.1 Candidatus Dormiibacterota bacterium
TGCGCAGCATCGCGTTGGCGTCCGTTGCGGTGCCAACCGTGGAGCGCGGATCGGCGCCCATTCGCTGCTGATCGACGATGATCGCTGTCGTCAGCCCTTCGAGGACGTCGACGTCAGGGCGCGCCAGCGTCGGCATGAAGCCCTGCACGAAGGCGCTGTACGTCTCATTGATCAGCCGCTGCGAGTCCGCGGCGATCGTGTCGAAGACCAACGATGTCTTGCCCGAGCCCGAAACGCCGGTGAACACGGTCAACCGGCGTTTCGGGATCTCGACGCTGATGTCCTTGAGGTTGTTCTCACGCGCACCGTGCACCCGAATCCAGTCGTGGCTGTCGGCAACATGCAGCTTGGGCGGCGAGCTGTCCTTCTTCGAGTCCATGCTTCTGGTTCTACGCTCCGGTCACGCGGGCGGGGCTTATCGGTCCTGAATCACCCCGAGGACGTTGCCATCGGGGTCGGTGAAGCTGGCCACCAGGCGGCCACCACCGACATCGCGAGGGGAGTCCTTCAACCTGCCACCGGCGGCGGTCACCTCAGCCAGTTTCGCCTCGATGTCCGCGACATGCCAGTACGCCACAGGCGAGGTCATGTCGCTGTTCGGGACGAGCCCGATCTGCTGACCCTCTGCCTCGTAGCCGACGTAGTAGGGGGCGTCCGCCATCGGTTCGACGCCGAGCAGGGCGGTATACACGGGCTTGGCCTTCTCCAGATCGGTGACGGGGTGCAGCACGGTCTTGATTCCCAGGGTTGTGGAGCTGGTCATGGTCACTCCTTGAACGTGGTTGTTGAGGTCCATGACGGCCATGCTAGGTGTGGCTCCGTGCCAGGCGCTTCTCGAATACTGCTCGATTTTCGGAGGGCCTCCACGCCGAAGGAAAGGTGGGACAGGAGGTAGAAAATAGACGTATGAGTGCCGACATCGACGAGCTGCGCAGGCTGCGCCGGGCGCGCGATCAGATGGATCGCGAGTACGCGGAGCCACTCGACGTCCCTGCGCTCGCGCGCACGGCGCTGATGTCACCGGCGCACTTCAGCCGCCGCTTCCGCGAGGCGTACTCCGAGACGCCGTACTCCTATCTGATGACCCGGCGCATCGAGCGCGCGAAGGCGCTGCTGCGCCGCGGCGACCTGAGCGTGACAGACGTTTGCTTCGCGGTCGGCTGCTCGAGCCTTGGCTCGTTCTCCGCGCGGTTCACCGAGCTTGTCGGGGAGACGCCGTCCGCATACCGCGCCGGCGACCACGACGACCTGCGTGCCGTGCCCGCGTGCCAGACGATGGTGCTGACGCGGCCGCGCAGACACAGCACCCACCCGCGCGCGGAAGAGAGCAGTTTCGGAGAAGCATCTGTCGCCGCACCCGCCTAGCGTCGGTGCCATGACCATCTCGCTCAGCCGCGTAAATGTTCTCGTCGACGACCCCGACGCTGCCCTCAGCTTCTACCGCGACACCCTCGGCCTGACGGTCCGCAACGAGGTCGCGCGCGACGGTTTCCGCTGGATCACGCTCGTCACCGCGAGTCAACCCGATATCGAGATCGTGTTATCGCAGCCGCATGCAGGCCGATCGCGGGAGCAGTGACGCACTCGCTGCCCTGCTCGCCAAAGGTGAGCTGCAGATGGTCCAGTTGTGCTCGGACAACCTTGGCGCGACCTTTGACCAAGTCGCGGCCGCACCGGAGGCCGAGGTACTCCAGGAGCCCATCACCCGACCGTGGGGAGCTCGCGACATCGCTGTGCGAGATCCCGCGGGGAATCACGTCCGCATCGAGCAGGGATAGACCCTTACGGGGCACGTTCCTACTCCGCGGGACCGGCGATCCGCTTCTCGAACCAATGGTGTGCGTACGGTTCGTCATTAAAGGCGTCGACCTCGACGTAGCCAGCCGATCGATAGAGGTTGATCGCCTCCTTCAGCGCCCTGTTGGTTTCGAGCCGGAGTGTCGGGATGCCATGAATTGCAGCCTGTGCCTCGATCTCGTGCAGCAACCGCCGCCCAATGCCAAGGCCGCGCGCCGAGTCGCTCACCCACATCCGCTTGATCTCGGCCGGTTCGTCGCCGTGAAACTTGAGCGCTACGCAGCCCATCGGCTTCCCATGTAACGAGGCCAGCAGGAAGATCCCCGCCGGCGGTCGCAACTCCGCCTCGGCTGCGGAGATGCTCCGTGACGGATCCCATCCGGCTTCGAAGCGGCGGTTCAGTTCACTGACATACGACTGGAGGCAGTATTGCGCCCTGGGATCGTCGGGGTCGATCGGAGCCATGTCGACCATCGCTACCGTCATCAGGTGTTCGACGTCTGCCATCGCAGCAACGAGCCGAACGCGCTGCGCCGAAGTCAGGGGAGCGAGCAGCGATTCTGCCCGACACTCGGCGCGCTCGTCGAGCACCGTCCACTCGGCCGATCCGGCAGCCGTCAGGCGCGCGCTCTTGATCCGCTTGTCGGTGTCGCTCGGGCTGACCGTGACCAGCCTTGCAGCCTCGAGCGATCGTAGGAGGCGGCTCACGTACCCCGAGTCCAGGCTAAGCCCCGTGCGCAACGACCGTACGTCGCGGCCTTCCGGGCCGATCTCCCATAGCATCCGCGCCTCGCCGAGCGAGTGGTCCCGAGCGAGAAACCGATCCTCGAGCGCGCCGACGCGCTGAGTGACGATCCGGTTGAATCGACGCACTTGTGAGACCATCGCCCGATCCATTCTCTGACTATAGTCAGAGAAACCCATCGGCATCAAGCCGCCGACTGGCCCGTCCGGCACGTGAAGGTGCTCTCGCCCAGGCGACGGTCGTCTTCCTTAGCCCGCTCCGGGCCGGACGAGGCTCAGACGCTGCTGTCCGTCGGGCGCGCTGCCACGGCCACACCAGCACTCGTCGCGTCATCTCCGTCCAGAGAATCGGGCATGGCAACGTGGCATGCGGCATCGTGTGCCGGACCCATCGGCCTCGGCAATGGCGTCACTGTTGCGCACTTGTCGATGGCGTAGGGACAGCGCTGCCGGAAGCGACATCCCTCACCGGGATCGATGACACGCGGTGGTTCGCCGCTGTCCGCGGAGATGGGCACAGCCTTCTCGCGAGGGTCGGGCACCGCGGAGAGGAGGAGTTGCGTGTACGGGTGTTTCGGTCGCGAGAGCACGACCTCGGTTGGTCCCTGTTCGACTGCGTGCCCCGCGTACATGACGATGATCCGATCCGCGACGTAGCGGGCACTCGCGATGTCGTGCGTGATGTACAGGATCGACACCCCCTGCTCGTCGCGCAGCTGGGTCATCAGGTTCAGCAGCCCGATTCGGATCGACACGTCGAGCATCGAGACCGGCTCGTCGGCCAGGATCAGCTTCGGCCGCAGCGCCAGCGCCTGCGCGAAGCCCACCCGCTGCCGCTGGCCGCCGGACAGCTCGTGCGGGAACCGCTGCAGCACCTCGGCCGCTGGGGACAGCCCGACGGCCTCGAACACTCGCTCCGCTTCCTCGCGCCGCTGGTCGGCGGAGAGCTCGGGGCGGTGCAGCTTGAGGGAGCGCAGCACGCCGTGGGACACCCGGAAGACCGGGTTGATCGAGGAGAACGGATCCTGGAACACCATCGGCACGTCGCCCCGGTACCGCAGCAGGTCGGCCCGGGAGCGCGCCCTGGACAGCGGCTTGCCCTGGTAGAAGATCTCGCCGCTGGTCGGCTTGTAGAGCCGGGCGAGCAGCCGGGCGAAGGTGCTCTTGCCGCTGCCGCTCTCCCCGGCCAGCGCGACGATCTCCCGCTCGCCGATCGAGATGCTGACGTCGTCCACGGCGTGCAGCATGCGCCGGGAGAACGCCCCGCCGATCCTGAAGTGCTTCGTGAGCCCCTCGGTCCGGAGCAGGATGGGCGGTTCAGTCATGGCCGGCCTCTCCGTCGGCGTGCAGGAAGCAGCGGACCAGCGTGCCGTTGACGTGATACAGCTCCGGCGGCTGCTGCTCGCACCGGGTCATGACCTTGGGGCAGCGCGGGGCGAACCGGCAGCCCTGCGGCAGCCTGGCCAGGTTCGGCGGGCTGCCGGGAATGCCGGTCAGCGGCACCCGGGGGCCCCTGATCGAGGGGAAGGCGTCCATCAGGCCGATGGTGTATGGGTGCTGCGGCGCGTCGAACACCTGCCGGGTGGGCCCGAACTCCGCGACCTGGCCGGCGTACATCACCATCAGCCGGTCCGAAAAGTGGCTGACCAGCGACATGTCGTGGGTGACGAAGATGACGGCGAAGCCGAGCTCGTCCTGGAGTTCCTTGATCTGGACCATCAGCGAGCGCTGCGCGACCACGTCGAGCGCGGACGTGGGCTCGTCCA
>PKYW01000003.1:4355-4500 GCA_003132805.1 Candidatus Dormiibacterota bacterium
GCGCTCTGCATCACCACCGAGAGGTTCTTCCACCGGACCGCCGCGAGCTGCCGGTCGGTCAGCCCCACCATGTTCTGGCCCTTGAACACCACGCTGCCCGCGCTGATGCGGGCGGGCGGCGCCAGCAGCTGGGCGATGGCGAACA
>PKYW01000087.1 GCA_003132805.1 Candidatus Dormiibacterota bacterium
GCCGCGCAAGCAGTGCGGACCAGAGACCGGTGAAGCCGGCACCCACAATGGCGAGATCACACTTCGTATCGCCGACGAGGGGTGGCTCCGGCTGAGGTGCGTGCGGGTCGTCGAGCCAGAACACGGCCGGAGCCGCATCGCGAAGGGACAGATGTCGCGGCTGTTCGGTCACGGAGCGCATCTTCCCAGAGCGCCGGCATCCGGCACGACACGCCGTCCTACCCGGTGGTGACTCCCGCGAGCGCCGAGTTCTTGACCATGATCACGGCCAGCCCGTCGTCGTAGACCTTGGTCCACTGCGGGTCGACCTCGAGCGCGAGTACCTCAGGCGCACCCGGCACGTCGACGACGTAGTCGATGTCCCACTGCGCGAAGATCTGCTGCCAGTCGGGATTGCCGGTCTCGACATCGCTCACCTGCTGCATGACCTTGTTGCCGAGCAGGGTGGCCTCACCGAACGAGAAGACGCGGCGGTTCGGGTCCGGGTAGAAGCGGTAGATGAGATAGCCGCCCCAGCCGTACTGGTTGAACATGTGTGTCCCGACAGTCGGGTGCGCAGCCAGCCAGTTCGAGGCGCCGACCGGAAAGTTCGCTGCCGTTGCGCGCGCCTGGTTGGACAGGGTCCCGTGCACGAAATACGCGGTGCCGAGAATAGCGACGATGAGGACCGCTGCCGCGCCTGCGAGCATGTCCCTGGCGCGTGGCGCCATCCATGTTCGGACGCGCTGTGCCAGTGCCATCTTCTCCCAGCCGGCCGAGAATGACCATATGAGCAAAGGCGTTTCCGCCGCCACGAACAACGCTGAGTGGCGCACCGCGGAGAGCGCCAGGTAGATCACCGCCAGGGTGAGGCACACGTCCCACAGCGAGGGACGTCGCAACATGAAGGCGATCGGTATCAGGAGCAGCATCAGCTCGAAGCCGCGCTCCTCGAGGACGTGAAAGTTGGGTGACTGCCATTCAGCGATGAAGTTCTGCTGCACCGATGAGAACTGCGGTTGGATCACGTAGCCGTACAGGTGGATGCCGTTCGGGTTGATGACCGCTGCGACGACGCATCCAACGAAGATGAGCACGAGGTTCCGCACCCGGCGTTTGTGCGTGTCGCCGTCGACGCGCCGTATCCAGTGCACCGCTTCGACAAACGCTGCAACGCCAACCGGCACGAGGCCGAAGAGAAATCCGCCGTGCAGGTTGGCCCACGCGACCATCACCAGCGGGAGCCAGTAGATGGCCCGCGACTTGCCGCGAAGATACCGATCGAGCCAGAGCAGCTCGAGGGCCGTGAAGGTGAACGTGATCATCTGCGGCCGCGGTCCCCAGACCAGGACCGCACCCAGGCCCGCGATGCCGATCATGATCGCGGCGATCAGCTTGTTCGCCGGCTCCAGATGCACGCGCCGCCAGATGAGCAGGAACCCGATGAAGCTCACCGCGCCGAACGCGATGGACACCAGCGCCAACCCGCCGACCTTGTAGAAGAGGTACGCGATGATCTCGGTCAGGTACTCGGGGTCGATCCATTTCGCGCCGGCGACGGTGAACGTGAACAGATCGTGGGAGACAACCCGGTGGTGATCAACCATCCACTGCCCGGTCATCAGGTGCCAGAAGATGTCCGGATCGCCGCCGCGCCGGACGAGGACGCACAGGATCACGATGAATGCGGCGACCACGAGCAGCTGTCCGGGCGTGATGCGTCGGAGACGGCTGCTCAGGGCTGCGGACATCACGCCGAAGGGTACTCAGTGACGCGCTCGAGACGACCGCCCGCGACGCCTGTCACAAATCGGAGCGCCGCGGTGCTTCAGGTCATGTGGTCGAGTTCTCCGCCGTCGAAGCCTTTGGACGCCGCGCTTTGACGGACGTCCCTCGCCCGACTCCCGAGGTTGGCGTGAGGCCGGCGAGCTTCGACAGGCTCTTCCAGGAGGAATACGCACGGGTCGCGGCGATTGCGCGCCGGGTGCTGGGCGATCCTGCCGCGGCGGAGGACGTCGCCCAGGACGTCTTCCTCGACGTCCACCGTCGCTTCGGCGACAACCCGGGCGTGAATGCCGCGGCGTGGGCGCGGACAGCCGCCGCCCACACTGCCCTGAACGTGATCCGCAGCAACCGTCGCCGCGCCGGCCGCGAGGAGCGCTTCGCTGCCGAGCCGAGCATGGCGCACGATCCGCAGGCGGCCGTCGAAGTCGCCGAAACAAACCGGGCCGTCCGGGTGGCCCTTGGCCGGATCCCGAGGCGACAGGCCACGGTGCTCGCACTCCGCTACAGCGGCTTGAGCTATGCGGAGATCGCATCGACCCTCGGCATCGGGGTGAACGCGGTGGGGACGAGATTGCGGCGCGCTGAGGCGCGCCTGCGCAAGGAGGTTGGCGATGCATCCGTCTGACGGCACCCTGCGCCGCTCACTCGACGAACCTGTAGCCGTCGATGCGTCGAGCCGGGCCCACGTCGCAACGTGCGCTCGATGCGCCGCGCGGCTGCAGCGCATGAACGCAAACGGCGGTGCGGTCAGCGCGATGCTCGCATCTCCCGATCCGGTTGTCGACATGACCGCGGCACGAGCCCGGCTGGCCTACAAAGAGTCCCAGGTCACGACAGGGAAAACCTCCGCGCGGGCGTCTGGACGCGTGCGCTCCGGGAACACGCGAACCCGGCGCGTCGTGGGCGCCGTCGCCGTCGCGGCCGGCGCCAGCGTGCTGCTCGTTGCCACCGGTACCGCCCAGGACTTCCTCAGCCTCTTCCAGCCGTCTCAGCTCGCGGCGGTCCCGGTGACCGCGACGGACGTGCGCTCGCTTGCCGGTCTCGCCAGCTACGGGACGGTCTCCGGGGCGCCGTCGATCACCTTCAAGCCCGAGACTGATGCCGCGGCGGCGGCCGGCGCCGCCGGCATCGCGGTTCCCACGATCACCAGCCTGCCGACCGCGACTCCAACACCACCGGCCTACGCCGTCGTATCAGGAGGCGTCGTCACCTTCCGGTTCGACGCAGCACTCGCGCGGGCGGCGGCTGCCAAGGCGGGCGGTCAGCTTCCGGCACTGCCGGCAGGACTCGATGGCAGCACGCTGTCGGTGATGATCGCCCCGGCGGTGGTGGTGTCCTACGGCGTCGATCCTGCGACCCTGCTCCAGAACGGCGACGTCCCGACTGGTACGGCATTCATCGTTGTCGCAACGCGCATCCCGACTGTGAGCACGACCGGCGTCACCGCCCGCCAGCTCGAGGACTACCTCCTCACCGTTCCGGGCATCCCGGCTGACGTCGCCTCAGAGCTTCGCGCCATCGGTAACCCGGACGAGACGATACCGGTGCCCATTCCGATCGATCTTGCGAGCGGCTCGGCAGTCACCATCAACGGCGCGCAAGGCCTTCTCATCGGGGATTCGACCGGGCTCGGCAGTGCCGTCGTCTGGCAACACAATGGCGTCGTGGACGCCATCGCCGGAACGCTCACGACCGACGAAGCGCTCGGCGTCGCCCGTTCAACCCATTGACCGCTGCAGACGCGGCCCCACCACCGCCACCCCCAGACGAGGCGGCGGTCCGGACCCTGGAGCTCACCAAGCATTACGGGTCGTCCGTGGCCCTCTCGGGGTTGACCATGGTCGTGCCGAGAGGCGAGGTGTTCGGTTTCCTCGGCCCCAACGGAAGTGGCAAGACCACGGCAGTGAAGCTGCTCCTCGGTCTCAGCCGCCCCACGGGCGGCGAGGCATGGGTGCTCGGGCATCCGGCCGGGGATCGCAAGACCCGCAGCCGCGTCGGGTATCTGCCGGAGCTGTTCCGCTATCAGGGATGGCTCAGCGCCGCCGAGGTGCTCGGGTTGCACTGCAGGCTCGCGGGGATCGCACGCGCCGAGTGGCCGGCCCAGATCGCCGGGGCGCTCTCGACGGTGGGGCTCACCGGGCACGCCGATGCCAAGGTCGAGACCTTCTCGAAGGGGATGCAGCAGCGTCTCGGGCTCGGCGTTGCGCTCCTCGGGAATCCCGATCTCGTGATTCTCGATGAACCCACGTCCGCGCTTGATCCTGTCGGGCGTGCCGACACGCGCACGATCATCCGGGGTCTGCGTGACCGGGGATGCGCGGTGTTCCTGAACTCGCACCTCCTCGGCGAGGTGGAGCAGATCTGTGATCGGGCCGCCGTGGTCGCCGACGGACACGTCCTGGCCATCGGAAGGCTCGACGAACTGCTCGGCAGTGGCGGGGTGCGCATGCGGCTCACCGGGTTGACGGATGTGGGGCGCGCATCGCTCGCGCGTCGCGGGACGCTCGCCGAGCACGAAGGCTGGTTCGTCGTCAACGGCGTCGATGCCGATGCGGTGCCCGATCTGGTGGCGGAGCTGGTCGCGAGTGGCGCGAGAGTGTATGCCGTCGAGCCGGTCCGCCAGACACTCGAGGAGCGGTTCCTCTCGCTGGTCGAGGCCGAGCAGGCGCGATGGCAGCGCTGACCATCGCGCGGCTCACGATTCGCGAGGCCGCGCGGCGAAAGCTGCTGCTCGCGCTGGCCATCCTCACCGTGATCGTCATCGGACTCACGGGGTGGGGCTTCCAGCACCTCAGCACGCTCACCAATCCCGACGGAAGTCAGATCCCCGCGGACGAACTGCGCCTTGCGGTGTCGCAAGTCCTGGTGTTTGTCGAGTTCATGTTCAGTGCCGTGCTCGCACTGAGTGCCGTGGTCGTGGCGTCTCCGGCGATCTCCAGCGAGTTCGAGTCGGGTGTCGCCCTGTCGATGCTCGCGCGCCCGGTGAGCAGGTACCAGGTCGTGCTTGGAAAGTGGCTCGGGCTTGCCGCGCTCATCGCCATCTACGTTGCAGCGACAACCACGATCGAACTCCTCGTCGTTGACGCGACCACCGGTTACGTCCCCCCCGGCCCGGTGGGACTCGCCCTTTACCTGATTGGCGAGGGCTTCGTGATCATGTCCCTGGCGCTGCTGCTCAGCACGCGGCTGTCGGGGATGACCGCCGGCGTCATCAGCCTCGTGCTGTTCTTTGTCGCCTGGATCGGCGGCATCGCGGGAGCGATTGGGGAAGTGTTCAGCAGTGCCGCGATCACGAACGCGGGGACGATCAGCCAGCTCCTGCTGCCGACAGACGCGCTCTGGCGCGGATCGGTCTATGAGCTCGAGCCGATCCTCTATCGCGACGTGCTCGGTGCGACAACCGAACGGGCAGGAAATCCATTCTTTGTGCAGTCGCCACCGTCGGTGGCGTATCTCGTCTGGGCGGGGTGCTGGGTGGTGCTCGTAGTCGGTATAACGGTCTGGAGCCTCCACCGCCGCGAGGTGTGATTCCCAGAGGTCCCACAGCGGGTGCACAAGAGCTTGACAGCCCCGGTACACGAAGACCAATAGTGCGGCTCGCTCACTCGAGCACGCAAGTTGGCTATCCTGCGCTGGCGCGCGCCGATCGCCGCGGAGCAGGGGGTAGTCATGAGCGACCGATACCAGGGTCCAATGCGTGGACGCCGTTCGGCCAGGACTCCGCTGACCGCGGGCCTGCGCCGGCTGTTCGCGGTTCACGAATCAGCGGCCGCGCGCAAGCTTCCCGTTGACGCGGTGCTCGAGGAGCTCGAGACGCGCGTGCTTGCGAACCGCCCCTTGTCGCGCAGGAAATTTCTCACCGGTGCCGCGGCGGCGGGCGCAGGTCTTGCGCTGTCTCCGGCGGTACACGCACTGGCATCGGTGCGACAACTGTCGTCGCGGCATCAGCCCCGCATCGCTGTTGTCGGCGCGGGGTTGGCGGGGCTTCGCTGCAGCCATCTCCTCTGGACGCGCCACGGCATTCGTTCCACGCTGTACGAGGGGCACCCCGAACGGATCGGTGGCCGGTGCTGGTCACTTCGTGACTACTTCTCCAACGGGCTGATCACCGAGCACGGTGGCGCGTTCATCGACTCGGACCAGGACGCGGCGCTGGACCTCGCCGCGGAACTCGGCCTGCAGCTCGAGGACTACAACGGCGGCGAGCTCATCGGACTGCCCGAGGTGTACTGGTTCGACGGCGGCTATTACACGTATGCCGAGGCGAGCGCGGACTGGGAGGCCTTCGGCTACAAGGCATTCCACGACGCCGTGAACGAGTCGAACACGGCGCATGGACTCGCGCGTCTTGACAAGCTGTCCGCCCCGGAGTGGCTCGATGAGACGCCGATCGGCAGCACGTCACGCTTTGGACAGCTGATGATCGCCAATACCGTCTCGGAGAACGGCGGCGATCCCGGCGAGCAGTCCGCGCTCGATCTGATCGGTCTCACCGGGGTCAACCCGCGATCGTCGCTCGACCCGCTCCCCGGCTACGACGAGAAGTGGCACATCGTCGGTGGCAACGATCAGCTGGTGCACGGCATGGCCGGCCAGCTGCCGGGTGGTGCCGTGCAGCGCGGCCACCGATTGGTGGCGTTACGCGAGAACAGCGATGGATCGCACACCCTCACATTTGCAGTCGGCGGTGCGACGACAGATGTGGTCGCCGATTACGTCGCGCTCGCGCTGCCGTTCACGCTGCTTCGCGATGTCGACCTGAGCCACGCCGGCTTCACCGCGACCAAGCTCCGGGTCATCGACACGCTCGGCATGGGCTCGAACGCCAAGATCCACATCGAGGTCGCGGAGAAGACGTGGGCGAAGCATGGATTCAACGGTGTCGCCTACACGAGCCATGACAGCTTCGACGTGTGCTGGGATGACTCGGTACCGCTCGGTCCCGACGGGGCACCGGCACTGTTGCTCGCGTTTCCGGGTGCGAACGCCGGTCGCAACACGCTCACCGGCGATGCACACGGACCGTCACCGGTCAAGGACACCAACTGGTTCCTCGATCGGATCGACCCGATCTTTCCCGGAACGCGGGCGGCATTCACCGGCGCTTCATACGAGGACCACTGGGTGCGTGATCCCTGGGTCAAGGGCGCGTACTCGTTCTACAAGGTCGGCCAGTACGCGAACTTCGGCGAGATCGCGGCCGCAGCGCAGGGACGCGTGCATTTCGCGGGCGAGCACACGTCGATCAACAACCAGGGATTCCTCGACGGTGCCGTCGAAACGGGCGCCCGCGCAGCACGGGAAATCGTCGCGCAGCTGTAGCGCCATCGAGGCGCCGACGAAAGCGCTCCGTTACGGCGCGGAAGTCGCGCGCTGCCGTGCTCGGTAGGTCCGAGCCTTCTCTCGCGACCCGCAGACGCGCATCGAGCACCAGCAGCTCCGTCCGTTCTTGGAATGGTCGTAGAAGGCCCAGCGGCAGGTGTCGCTCCGGCACACCTTGAGGTGCGCCCAGGTGCCCATGAGCGTGGCCTCGACGAGCGCCGTGGAGATCATCCCGAGGAAGTTCTCAACGCCGCCGCAGTTGACGGCCAGCGTGGCCCCCTGTGCCGAGACGACCGGCCGCAGCGGTGCGCTGCCGAGCAGCTTCTCCAGTCTCACAGCGACGGCCGGATCGACGTTCTCTCCCGTGTGTGACTCGAGAAGATCCCGAAGCGCCTCGCGCGTGGCGATGAGCCTGGTGCGGTCCTTGTTGGAGACCTCCAGGTTGGCGCCGACCGCGTCGCGCAACCACCGTGCCGCCAGCGGAGCGGAGCCGAGCTCATCGATCCCATCGGGCAGTTCCGTGCTGTTGATGAAGCGTTGGATCAGCGCAAGCGAGCCGGGTGCGGGGCTGCGCGCTTCGGGTTCACTCATGTCGGTTCGTCACCAGTATACGCATTTGACAAGTGATGCACGGCGCGGTAAGCTATCACCAGTAAACCACCTTTGATGGTGATCCAAACGGAGGCGATCGCGATGTACGGAACTCAACTGATAGAGATGGCCCAGGTGGCGGAGCAGGAGCACATGCAGGCCGCGATCATGGCTCGGGCCCGCGCCCAGGCACGTATCGAGCGTCGCCGCATGCTCGGTCCGGGGCGCTTCGCCCGGGCCTGGGCGGCCTTCTGGGCGTCTGGCGACATGGTGGCGGTGCAGCGCCGCACCGCCGACAGCGGGCCGGCGGACCTCACCCCGTGCGTGGACTGCTAGTTCGCGCGCGGGGCGTTGCCTGCATCAAGCACGTTGGTGGCGAGGCGCCCGGCGATCCCGTTTGCCATCGCCGCCGCGGCCGAGCTCTCCGGTTTGCGCGCGGCCTGGTCCTCGAAACACCGCACGAACTCTTCGCGCAGCGATAGCCGCGGGAGAGCCGCGACGGCGTCGCGGCGGAGGCTCTCGGGCCACCAATCGGGATTGCGTCCGGAGATGTCGAGGCTGGTGGCGATCGCGAGCAGGTAGCCCTCGGCATCCTCCTCGAGCTCCGCGCCGCGCATGTGCCTGATGACGACCTCGGCCGCTCTGCGTCGGCGAGCCACCGGCCATCCCGCCCCCGCCGCGAAGACCCAGGCCACGTGACCGCCGGCATCCTCGAACGGCACGGTATGACTGTCGAATTCCGGAACGAGCCCGATGTCGTGAAGCATCGACGCGACATACAGCAGCTCCGCGTCAAAAGCGATGCCTTTGCTGGTCGCGTACCAAGCACCCCACACATAGGAACGCAGGCAGTGGTTGACGATCGCCGGGGTGCAGTACGTGGTCGCCACCTCATACGCAGCCTCGGACGCAGCAGTGTCGGGTCGAACGATCCCGGGGATGAGCTCGCCGTTCAGCACGGTCTCAACAGTGACGTCCTTGCCGGCGCCACGGCTCACCACAGGACGTCGGAGTATCGCGCCGGCAGTTCGTCGACGTCGACGTTCGGCCATGTCCCCGCCGGAAACAATCCTCGTTCCAGGTACTGCCACGCCGCGGTGTGGTTTGTGCACCCCGGGATACTCGGGCCGTAGTGGGGACGTGCGGAGCGTCGAGGGTTGCTCCCCGTGTTCTCCGGCTCGCTCGAGTACAGCAGCACACCGTGAACCGCTGCTGGATTGCTGCTTGCGAGTGAGCAGTACGCACCGGCGAATGAGCCGTTGATGGGATTCTCATAGAATCCGGCGACATATCCGGACCCCGCAAACGCCGCGACGTAGGTCTGGATGTACGACGCTGTTATCGGGTCGCTGGTCTCGACGTCGCGAAAGATCGCAGCGCCGTGCGGAACACCGAGTGTTTTCGCCTGCGTGATCGCCTGATGGGCCTCGGTGCTGCCGGACGTGAAGGTGCGACTCGGATCATCGATGAGCAGGATCGACAGCCCCTGCTGGTGGATGTAGTGCGCTTCGGTACTCGAGAGCTCGGAGCTGTAGATGAGATAGCGTCCGACGAATTGCGGTGCACCGAGATCGGTCCTGGTCTGCGCGATGATGTTGCCGGACTGGACGTTGCTGACCGTGTCGATGCCCCACCAGGCACCGCCGGTCGCCGCCGGGCGATGCGCCGCCGGGTCCGCCGCGTGAGCCGTATACGTGTTCAGCATGGCGGCCAGCGCCGTCGCGGCCAGCACGATGCTCCCCACACGTGTCGCGCGATTTGCCATCGATCACCCTCCGCGATACCTGGCGTGCGAGCGGTGCTCCGATGGAGCCGGCACATCCTACCCTCATCGCTACGCTCGACCGGTGACCCCATCCACGCGTGTCGCAATCAGAGCGGCGTCAACGCTCGATGCCGAAGCGATCGCCGAACTGCACCGCGCGAGCTGGCTGGCCGCGTATCGAGGCATTGTCTCGGATGAATTCCTCGACGGGATCACCCTGGAGAGCCGGATCGTCCGCTGGCGGCAATTGCTGTCGTCGTCGGAGTCGCCGCTCAGCGAGACGATCGTGGCGGTGGATGGCGACACCGTCGTGGGCGTCTGCGGGTCAGGTCCCCGCCGCCAACCCGAAGCGGGCGGCATTGGTGAGGTCTTTGCGCTCCACGTCGAGCCCAGGTCGTGGCGCCGCGGGATCGGCACGATGTCCTGGACCACACGCTGCACCGGCTTGCCGGGCGCGGGTTCACCGGCGCCGTGCTGTGGGTGCTCCGCGACAACTGGAACGCGCGTCACTTCTACGAGGCGCAGGGATGGTCGGCGACGGGCGAGGAGATGGTGGACGATCGCAGCGGTTACGCGATACCCGAAACGAGATACGCGATCACGCCGACTGCCTGAAGGGGCGCCACCGTCCCGCCCCCCGCGGATCAGCTCGATCAGCGCCCGCTCGCACAAGCGATCATCGGCACGTGGAGCAGTCCCCTGATGACGGTCAGCTTCGCGGCCGACGGCAGTGCGACGCAGACGATCGCGATGACAGGCAAGCAGTCGAGCGGCCGCTGGTCCGTCGACGCTCAGGGGCAGCTCCACGCCGGTCTCGACAGCGAGGATGAGAGCGCAAACGCCTGGATCTCTGGAGATACGTTGACCATTTCGATGGGCGGTAGGTCGCTCGCGTTTCAGCGGCAGACGTAGCGCTCTCAGGCGATCGACGGACCGCCGGCCGGGCGACCCGGTCAGGCGCAGAGGTTCACGTGCTTCGCGGTGAGGATGTTGGCGACCGCACTCTGAAGTCGCGCGAGCGGGAGTGTCCCCGCGTCGACGGCAGCGACCAGCGCAGCCGCGGTTGTCGCTGTGAGCGATGCCACCTGCGATGCCGCGGCCGTGTACAGCACCATGTCCGCGCCGGCGGTGATCGACGCGACGACCGCCTTGGGAACGGAATAGCCGATGTCGACGAGTGCCCCCGCCGAGAGTGAGTCCGTGATCACCAAGCCGGTGAAGTCCATCTGGTTGCGCAGGACGGTTGTCATCACCGTCGGGGAGATGCTCGCCGGCAGAGTCGACAGGCCGGGCACGGTGGCGTTGGCGATCATCACCACCGGGGCGCCGGCTCCGATCGCGCTCTGGAACGGCAGCAGACCAGCGTGCTCCAGGACGCTCCACGGCTGCGTTGTCGCCGGAGCGACGTCGGTGTTGGCCGACGCCTGCCCGAGTCCGGGGAAGTGTTTGACGACCGGGATGACGCCGCCGGCTTCGAGTCCCTGCATGAACGCGATGCCGTCTGCGGCCGCCACGCTGGAGTTGAGGCTGAAGGAGCGTGTCCCATCCGGGTCCCGGTTGTTGGGGCCCACGCCGTCGTCGAGATCGAGCACCGGCGCCAGGTCCATGGTCACCCCCGACGCGTGCATGCGCGTCGCAACTGTGGTCACCAGCTGACGGATCTGCGCTGCGGACATGGTCGCGGCCATCTCCCGTGCAGATGGCAACGAGCCGGCGAGGTTCGCCATCCGCTGAACGGCGCCACCCTCCTCGTCGGTCATCACGAAGGGCGCGATGCCTCCGGGCGCCGCGGCGGTGAGGACGTGCAGGCTCGTGCCCAGGTTCGCCGGCGCGGAGGAACCGAAGAGGATCACGCCACCGGCTCCGGCGGCGACCTCGGCGGTGACAGCCACGACGTCGCTCTCTTCCACCGGGACCACGAGCGTCTGCTCCGCGAGGCGCGTGAGGCTCCACGTCGCGAGCACGCTGGCGTTGGTGCAGAGGTCAGGTGTCGGCGTTGGCACAACCGACGCCGTGGCGGTTGGCGATGCCGAACCAGTGGGGGTCGTGGCAGTGCCGGGGAGCGAGCAAGAAGCCAGAATCAACGTGGCCGCTGCGACGGCGAGGAGCCCAGGCGCTGTCCTTCGCATGCGGGTTATACGCGCGAGGCAGCCAAAAGGGGCCGGACCAGCCTTCCGTGGCGGCGCAGACGGTCGACACAACTCATGGAGCGAGAGCATGAAGTTCGGAGTGGTGCTCCCGGGCGGGACTGCGACCCAGCAACTGGAGCAGGCGATCGTCGCCGAGGACTGCGGCTGGGATGGGGTGTTCGTGTGGGAGGCGGGGTACGGCGTCGACGCCTGGGGCCTGCTGGCGGCGATGGCCGTGCGCACCCGCCGTGTGATGCTCGGCACGCTGCTGACCCCGCTGCCCTGGCGGCGACCTTGGAAGGTGGCGAGCCAGGTCGCCACCCTCGATCAGCTGTCCGGNNATCGACCTGCCGATGCGTGCCGAGTACCTCGACGAGGGCATCGACCTGATCAGAACGCTGTGGGACGGTGGAACCAAATATCACGGGCGTCATTACCACTACGAGTGCGAACGGCGCGACCTCACCGAGGCCGGCCAGCCTGTGCAGGCGCGAATTCCCATCTGGGTCGTCGGCGTCTGGCCGCGACCGAAGTCGATGCGGCGCGTACTTCGCTGCGACGGCATCGTGCCCCAGATCGAGATCGCCGGACGCGAAGGATCGCCTGATGACGTTCGCGATATTCGCGCGTGGCTTGCGGAACGGGGTCGCGACCAGATCGACGTCGCCATCGATGGGGAGACCCCGACAGGCGACCCGGCCGCCGCGTCGGCAGAGGTCACGCGCTGGGCAGACGCCGGCGCAACGTGGTGGCTCGAGACCCGCTGGGAGATGCCCCACAACAGCGACATACGCATGCGCGAGATCCGTGACCGCCTGGCCGCCGGGCCGCCTTCGATCTGAGCCGTGCGCGGAAGTGAGCGGCTAAGCCTCGGAGAGCGAGCCGGCCGTCTGCAGGGTGGGTTCAGGGTGCGCAACCGGCACCGGCAGCTCGCCGGAGATCTCGCGCAGCGTGCGGCCGCTGGCCCGGACATAGATCCAGGCGGCGCCGAGCACCACGATGCAGGCGAGGAGCACGATCCCGATCCCGAGGGTCGGGACGTTGACCAGCTTGAGCCCCGACACCAGCAGCACAGCCGCCAGCGCCCCGCGCAGGAAGGCCGTCGGCGCGTAGGACGAGACGCTCGCTCCGATCAACACGCCGGGGATGCTCCCAATCAGGATCGACAGCGTCAGCCCGAGCTTGAAGTCCCCAAAGATGATGTGCGCGAGCGCTGCCGAGCCCACCATCGGGATCGCCTGGGCCAGGTCCGTCCCCACCATCTGCGAGCCGCGCAGGCGCGGGTAGAGGAAGAGCAGCAGGATGATCACGAGCGTCCCTGAGCCGACCGAGGTGATACCCACGATGAACCCGATGCTCGCCCCGATTGCCAGGGTCGGCGCCTTCTTGATGAGCAGCTTCTCGTCGACGCCGGCACCCGTGCCGTTGCGGTGGTCGAGATACATCTTCACCAGCAGCGCGGCGACCGCGACGAGCAGGACCGCGCCGAGCGCGACGCTGACAACGGTCTGCACCCTAGCTCCGCTGCCGATCGACTTCAGGAAGAGAACCCCGAGGAAGGCCGAGGGTACCGAGCCGAGCGCGAGCCAGCCAGCGAGGTTCCAGCGGACAGTCCCCCGTCCCGCATGAACGGCGGCGCCGATCGGCTTCATGAACAGCGACGCCACCAGGTCGCTGGAGACCGCGGCCAGCGGTGCGATGCCGAAGAGCAGCACCAGGATCGGGGTCATCAGCGCGCCCCCGCCCATCCCGGTGAGACCCACAGCGAATCCCACGATCAGTCCCGCCAGCGCTACATAGAGGTCGATGTGCACCCCCCGTCGCCTCCTCAATTCCCCTGCCGCGTTTGACGCTCTTGTCTACTTTGCGGGATGGCGGCTCCCACGTCAAGTTGGTCAATTGTGACGCGAATGACGGGGCTGCCGCTCGTGCCTCAGCGCGGGGATGGGGCAGCCACACCGACGAAGGTGGCCAGCTCCGCAAGCGCCCGCGTCACCGCTTCGCGGGNNCGATCGACTGCGAGGTCGAAACGTGCGCACAGCCGGTCGCCGTGGAGGAGTGGCATGACGAAGTATCCCCAGCGCTTCGCCCTTGGAACGTAGATCCGAGCCGGAAGCAGACGCCGAGCGTGCTCGGTGGTGACCGGACGGTGCGCTACCCCCACACCTCCGCGGCGGTCTCGACGATGAGGCGAAGCTTCGCAACCTCCTCGTCGTACGTGAGGACGTTGCCCTCGACGGTGGAGGAGAAGCCGCACTGCGGCGATAGGCAGAGTTGCTCGAGTGGCACGAATTTCGCGGCCTCGTCGATCCGCCGCTTGAGGTCGTCCTTGGATTCCAGCGCGCCCCGCTTGGTGGTGACCAATCCGAGCACGACGTACTTGTCCTTGGGGACGAAGCGCAACGGTTCGAAGCCTCCAGAGCGCGCATCGTCGTACTCGAGGAAGAAGCCGTCGACGCCGAGCCCGCCGAAGAGTGCCTCGGCGACGAAGTCGTAGCCGCCCTCCGCTGCCCACGATGAACGGAAGTTGCCCCGGCACATGTGCGTGGTGATGCGCATCGTCGAAGGCTTCGCGGCGAGCACGCGATTGATGTTGTGGATGTACAGCTCGTGTTGATGCTCACGGTCACCACCGAGCGACGCGATCAGCTCACGCTGCCGCGGATCGTTCAGATACGCGAGGCTGGTGTCGTCGAGCTGCAGATACGTGCAGCCCAGCTCGCCGAGCCGGCGCACTTCCTCGGCGTACGCAGCGGTGAGGTCGTCCCAGAAACCGGCCATGTCCGGATATACGGACTCGTCGATCGCCGCACGTCCGCCACGGTAGTGGACCATGCTCGGCGAAGGGATGGTCAGCTTCGGCGTGATCCCGTCGGCGACGTTGTCCTTGAGAAAGCGAAAGTGGTCGGCGAAGATGGTCTGGCCGAGGCGCACGCGCTCGTTGATGCGCAGCGCTGCCGGTGCGAAATCAAGCGTGCCACCGTCGTTGAAGAACTGCACGTGCAGCTTCTCCTCCGCCTGAGTGACTCCACCGAGCTGATAGATGAAATCCATGTGCCACGCGCTGCGGCGGAACTCACCGTCGGTTGCCGACTGCAGACCGGCGTCGCGCTGCATAGCGATCGCGTCGCGGATCGCAGCGTCCTCGACCTCGCGCAAAGCGATTGCGCTGAGTGTGCCGGCGGCGTGCTGAGCGCGTGCCTCCATGAGCTGGGGAGGGCGCAGCAGGCTACCGACGTGGTCGGCGCGAAAGG
>PKYW01000056.1 GCA_003132805.1 Candidatus Dormiibacterota bacterium
TGGCGGAGGGAGAGGGATTCGAACCCCCGGGGGCTTGGCGGCCCCTGCGGTTTTCAAGACCGCTCCGATCAACCGCTCCGGCATCCCTCCGCGGGATGGTCCAAGTCTAATGACACCCGGTTGGTGGGAGGGGAACGCCGATTCCACGGTCCTTCCCTATATCGCGCCTATATCGCGTCGCAAGAGCGCATACTCCGCCGCAGATTTGGGAAGGGTCATCACCGCTGAAGCTCGAATCAAGGTGAGCGTGTGTCTCGCCTGATCCGGCTGTTGTCGGTCGCAGCGATCGTGACAATCGTGTCGGCAACCGCTGCACTCTCAGGGCAGCCGGCTCTTGCAACGGCGAGAGCGGTCGCCCCGACGATCACTCTGCAACCTGCGTCGGTGAACCTCTACCAAGGGCAGAACGCCATCTTCACCGCGGCCGCGTCAGGGTCGCCGACACCGACGGTGGCGTGGCAGGTGAGCCACGGTAACGGCCCATGGAAGGGCATCGGCGGTGCCACGACGGGACGCCTGACGGTGTCGCACGTGACGGTGGCACTGAATGGAAACCGCTACCGCGCGGTTTTCAGCAACAGCGCCGGCCGGGCTGACAGCCAGGCGGCGCTGTTGCTGGTCGCGGTCGCGCGCCTCGCGAAAGTGGTGCTGTCGCCGGCGACCGAGTCCATCGCCCCGGGCGGTAGCGAGCCCTATCACGCGGAAGGCTTCGACCCGAAAGGTCTCGATCTCGGCGACGTCACGTCGACCACCACGTTCTCGATTGTCCCGGCCGGTTCGTGCATCGGCGCGATCTGCACCCCAACGATTCCCGGCGCGTACACCGTCACAGGCGTCAACGGGCTGGCACGGGGCACCGCGTCGCTCACGGTGATAACCGCGATTCCCGACCACTTGGTGTTGTCGCCGGCAGAGGCCTGGATCGCACCCGATGGATCCACAACATTCTCCGCGGAAGCCTACGACGCCGCCGGCGATGACCTCGGCAACGTCACTGCCTCAACCACCTTCAGCATCGACGGCACCACCTGCAATGGCGCCACGTGCGCATCGAGCATCGGAGGAGCGCACACGATCACCGGCACCGACGGCAGCGCAAGCGGGACGGCAGCGCTGACGGTCGTGACGAGCAAATTCGTCGAGCTCCTGTTCTCGCGTACAGAGGAGACTGCAGCCGACAACTGCGTCCGCGACGACGCCGACATCGCGCTTCTGGACACCACAGTCGCTCCGTATCTGCAGTCCCTCGGCTTCTCGGCGACGGGCACGATCGAGACGAGCCCTACCCAGCAGAGCAGCTTGTTTTGCACGCATTATCAGTCGACGCTCGCGACCTCCTGGGACCTCGCTCAGGAGCTCGCATCGACGTACGGTTGGACGTTCATCTCTCATTCGGCGACCTACCCGACCACCTGGCCGACGGACCCCGGCCAGCAGTGGGACCAGACCTGCGGCTCGGCGCAGGTGATCGATGCTCACGGATTGCCAGGCGCGGACGCGATGTTCGCCTGGCCGCACAGCTACCTCAACAGCACGGCGCTGACGCAGTTCGTCGAGCCGTGCTTCGGCACCAGCCGCGTCTTCCGGAACGCCCCGACCGATGTCGGGACTCTCAGCACACCGCCGTATTACCAGTACGCATGGCAGCTGCTTGGAGGTTGTCTGAGCGCAGCCACAGGAGCCAACCGCTGCGGGCCGGTTACCATCGACGGGAGCACGCTGACCTACCAGGACCCGCAGGCGGTCATCGACGCCATCGAGGCGCTGCCACCGGGGCGGGTGGTCACCCTGCAGGCGTACCTGCTCGTCACCGGGAAGAGTCCTCCGTACACCGCCAGCAAGGATCAGTGGGACTGCACATCGTCTGATCCGGCGGATCACTGGAGCAATGACGCCGAGCGCTACTGCTACAGCGATTTCCAGGAGGTGATGCAGGCCCTGTACGACAGCGGCATCACCATCACGCAGCCGCTCGCGGTGGACGCGGCGTTCGGGCGTACGGGATTTTCCGACACGGCCGTCCCGCGTCCATAGGTCGCTCGAAGTTGTTAGTGGAGCGCCCTCAGGCCGGGGTCATTCCCTCGAGTTGATCGGCGTGCTCTTCCAGGTGGCCGACGAGGAACCGCTCGGTCAGCTCATCAACCGTCATGGCCCCGAGTGTCGGATGCAGCCCACGCATGTTCCATTGCTCCGGATCAATTGTGCCGAGGAAGGTGCGAAGCGTGGCGATGTTGGAGCGTGTGTCGCCCCAGAGCACTGATATGGCCTCCCCACGACCGCGCTCGATTGCGCCGATGCGCTCGGGATCACGCTTCGTCCGCCCGAACGGCACCGGCTCACCGGAAGGCTCACCGCGGAGCACCGGTCCCGCCTGGGCGATCCAGTATGGGATGAATTCGGCGAGGTGTGCCCACACCTGGCCGCGGTCCCACCGCTCGCCGCTGTCTGGATCAGCGCCCGTCAGCGCTCCCGGTGCGGGCTCACTCGATACAGCGGCCGCAAGCCGGGCCTCGACTGCGTCAAGACGCGCGATGTAGTCGCTGCCGGTACTCATCGCAACGGCCGCACCGCGGACCCCGCGCTTACGCGATTGCGGAGCGTTCCCAGACGCTCGACGGTCAGCTCGACGATGTCACCGGGTTGGAGCCACGGAAATCGCTCGACACCGTGCACCAGTGACAGCTCGAGGATGCACCCGGTTCCACACGTGCCGGAACCGATGACGTCGCCCGTCTCCACGCGTGTGCCGCGCGACGCATACGCGATCATCTCGCCGAAGCTCCAGTAGATATCCGCGAGCGATGCGCGCGAATACCCGACGCCATTGACGCTTGCCGTCATCTCGAGATCGAAGCTCTTGTCGCGTCGTGTGTCCTCGAGCTCGTCGGGTGTCACGAACACCGGTCCGAGGGAGGTCGCGAAATCCTTGCCCTTGACGGGCCCCATGCTCAGCTTCATCTCGCGGCGCTGGATGTCGCGAGCACTCCAGTCATTCATCACGCAGTAGCCGGCGATGGAGCGCTCTGCAGCGTCGGGATCGAGGTCGGCGCCCCCGGCGCCGACGACAGCCGCGACCTCCAGCTCGTAATCCATCTCCGAAGATCCTGGTGGGGTCGCGACGTCAACATCCGGGCCACAAATCGCGTACGGATTGCTGAAGTAGAAGACGGGAAGTTCATACCAATCCGGATCCATCTCAAGGCCGCGTCGCTGACGTGCGGTGCGCACGTGTTGCTCGAATGCGTAGAAGTCGCGGACCGTGGGGGGCCGCGGTATCGGCGCGAGCACCTGGACGGCGTCGAGCTCGAACACGTCGCGTGGATCGCGGCGGACAAGGTCGCCCTCTTCCGCGAGCCGCGCGCCGTCGTCACCGAGGAGGCCGAGCAACGTCGTTCCGGAGGCGGACGCATGGATCCGACCGTCCACGAGCGTGCCGGTCCGCTCGCCGGTGTCCTTCGATGTGGTGAACGTCACCCAGCGCATTGACGCCGTCGTCTTCGCATGAGAACAGCCAGCAGTGTGCCACCTGCGAGAACGAACACTCCGGCGGCAACCAACGGTGGCATCACACCCAAGCCCTTCGTCGATGTCGCCGTCACACCATTGACGAGCCCGGCGCCATCTTCGCTGCCGAAGGCACTCGACACGCGCACGTGGTGAATCGGCATCCAGGGAACAGGCGTCGCGATCGGATGACCGACCGTCGGTGCGTGATGGGCGACAGTGGCGACGTGCCGCACCGTGGGTGCGGGCGTTCCGACCCGCGCGGTTCGCTCGATAACGATTGCCATGCTGCCGTAGATGGTGAAGGTTCGAGCGAACTGCGCCATGGTCGTGCCGTTGTAGGAGCCGGTGAGCGGGTCGCTGAACTCGAGCGTCCCCGCGGAGGTGTTCACTCCCATGAGCACGACGACATGGCCGGCCTCGGTCCACGGCACTGTGCGGCCGTCCCAGGCGGTCCAGGTTCGCGCCGTCTGCGACGAGTAGTCGACCGTCGTCCAGACGAGCACGGGGTGACCCGCCTCGACCGCCGCGTAGAGGGCCGCCGGGTTCCAGCCCGTGAGCTGAGCCGCCACCGGGACGCCGAGCGATTCCGCGACGCGTGCGACCACCGGCGCATAGGCGCCCCAGCCGGCGTATTCGGTCCAGTGCGGGTTGCTTGCCGGCTCGGAGCCCATGACGTGACCGACGAAGTCGGTGTAGGGATCGCCCCACTCCGCAGGCAGGCCGTCGGCGCCGAGGATCGGGGCGCGGGTGTCGGTGGGGAAGTGGTCCTGGATGTACTGCTGTGTGGTGTGGACGCCGACCGACGCGAGTGCGATGGTCAGCGAGGTTGCCTCGCAGTCGAGTGGCATCTGCATGCGCTGGGTTCCGACCGGGAGCCGGACCATCGCGGCCTCGGCCGTAACCGGCGTCGAAGCCAGCGCAACGGTGCCCATTCCGAGGGCGACGATCGCGGCGGTCCCCCTCCAAATCTGGACCACGTGGCTACTGTACGAGGAGGCACATTTCGGATGGTTGCGAGCCGGACACGACATATACTGGCCGCGGCCTGGGGAGGTGGCTGAGAGGCTGAAAGCGCCCGCCTGCTAAGCGGGTGAGGGATCTTAAGTCCCTCCGGGGGTTCGAATCCCCCCCTTCCCGCCAGGCCGGGGTAAAGCTCTGAGCTTCGGCGTCGCAGACAGACCTCGCGGGAGAGCGTCAACGCGGCAAATCCGGTCGCCCACTGTTATCGTCCGCACGACCACTTGTCGGTGCAGCCACTTGGGAGCTCCTCGTGCCAGACACCACCTGTCACATGTCGATCTCGCTTGACGGCTTCGTCGCCGGGCCGGACCAGAGCTTGGACAACCCGCTGGGGAAGCGGGGCGGGGAGCTGCACGGTTGGCACACGGGCGACTCGCGGGCGACTGAGGCCGACAAGATCGCGACCGAGTGGCTCATGCGCCCCCGGGGCGCTTATGTGATGGGGCGGAACATGTTCGGCCCGATCCGCGGGGACTGGGACGAGGAATGGACCGGCTGGTGGGGCCCCGAACCGCCGTATCACGCGCCGGTGTTCGTCCTGACCCATCACGGTCGCGATCCCATCCGGATGGACGGGGGGACGACGTTCCATTTCGTCACCGAAGGGTTCGACTCGGCCTATTCCGCGGCATGTGAGACCGCCGGTGAAAGCGGAGTGGACATCGCTGGCGGGGCCTCGACCGTCCGGCAGGCGCTCGTCGCTGGGGTGATCGACGAGCTCACCCTCGACATCGCGCCCGTCCTCCTCGGTTCGGGGGAGCGCATCTTCGACGGGATCGGGGATTTCGGCTTCGAGCCTGCCGAAGTCTTGCACTCGCCGCTGACCACGCACATCCGCTACCGCCGGATACTCTGACTTTGCGGCCGCGCTCCCAAGCTCAGCAGAACGGTCATTTGCCCGGCTCAGGATGGTAGGTAGCGAAGGCGAGGCCGTCGGTGAGCCGATGCACCAGCATCCGCCGAAGACTCCATTGTTGCGGTCGACCAGCGCCGCGAAGTCTGGCCAGGTCGACTCGTCGAGAGCCGTGATCGTGTAGGCGAGTCCCACCAACCGGAGTCTTCCACCGGCTCGCGCAATGGTCAAGACGGATGTTGTGGTGCAAATCGCTGAAGCAGCGTGGCGAAGCGCCGTGCGAACAGGTACGCGTCGCCGGGCCACCGCGCTGAGACGTAGTTGCCGTGCTCGACAACGAAGGCGGGCCTGTCATCATCGAGCGTGCCTCGCCGCGAGTACACCCGCGGACCGTGCTCGAGCTGCGCGGGGTCATCGAGGGCTGCGCGCACCTCGTCCTCCACATATATCGGATACGTGCGGTAGTAGCGGCCAAGGCGCCACGCGGTCAGTAGGTATCCGGTGCGCTCCTGGTACTTGAGCAGGCACGTCGTCCGGCGTTTGGCAAGGACGCTGCGTCCAGTGGCTGGGTCGTGGCTGCGCGCAAGCACCAGGACGCCGTGGCAGATGGCGCCGACGGGACGATCGAGATTCCAGAACTGCACGACCCTCTGCTGGAGGAGCAGGGAACCGAGGTACTGGCGCATGCCAGGGGCGTGGCCGCCGGGCAGGAGCAAGCCGTCGTAACGCTCCGCGTCGATCGCATCCCAGGAGATCGGCGAGCGGTATTCGGGCGACGCGCACATCTCGCCGTAAAACGCGATCGACTCCGGCGCGGCGCCGAGCCTCCCGAACACCACGCCGGTGAGCAGCCGGGGATCCGCTGCGGGCGGCACGCCGCCGTGCTCGGTCGCGAAGGTGATCTGATGACCCGCGCGGGTGAGTAGCCGCCACGGGACCGCCACCTCGGTGACGTCAAAGTCGCGGTCGGGCAGGGGAATCAGGACGTTCATGCAATTGCGGCGAGCTCAGGCCGGCACAATCATGGCTGGCTGCCCACGATCCAGGCTCCCGCTGACCTGTCCTGACGGGGTGTGGGAACGCGGCGATGCTCCACGTCTGGTGAGTGGGTCGCTGCCAGCACACCGGCAACGACCCATTGCATTCAGAGGTCTAGCTCGCCTCGACGAGAATCACCAAGGACTCGGGGATAACCCCGTCGTATGCCATTGCTTCACGCATCGTGTCGTCTTCCATGGCCGCCATGACCTTGTCCATGTCCGCCACATCCATGACGATCCCGACTCGCGTGGCATTCTGGGGATCGATGAACGTCCGGATGTTGGTGACTCCCAGCGGGCCGAAGACTTCCTCGCGTTTCGGCGAGTGGAGCCAGTGCTGCTGATCCTTCACGTCGTGGTGTGCGACAACGGTCGGCATGATGTCTCCTCCATCCTGTCGCCCGGCGAGAGCCGGGTCGAGCGCGGAGCGCGGAGCGTACCCCGGCCTCGTGGCCATCCGCAGGCGGGGCACACGGAGACCAGGCCGGGTTAGCGCTCTGCGTCGCTCATGACGAATCGCGGACCCGAGCCAGAACCGGCTCGACGATCTCCTCAGCCAGCCAGCGCACCGGTGGAATGGGTTGGACGGCTGCCAGGACGACGTGGGACACACCTGCGTCGATCAGGCCCACGAGCTGATCGCGCACCTCGGCCGGACCAAGCACCTGGGGCAAGTGCGCCGGGCGAGCGCTCGGCCCCTCGGATGACACGAGCACCTGGACCGAGCGGGTGATCTCGGCGGGATCACGACCGACAGCGCGACAGTGCTCGTCGAGGACCGAGCTCTTGTGGCGGAACTCTTCGACGTTGTTCGTGGGGCAGTTCCAGATGTCGGCGTGCTGGGCGACGATACGCAGCGCAATACGCTCACCACCTGCACCGATGAGGATGGGCGGATGTGGCTGCTGGATCGGCTTCGGTTCACAGACCGCGCCGTGCAGGCGGTAGCAGCGCCCATCGAAGTCGAAAGGCTCGCTCTCGGACCACATCCGCTTAACGATGGTGCAGGCCTCATCGAGTGCAGCGAGCGCCTCTGAGGTAGCGACGACATCGACGCCATACCCGTCGTACTCGCGGTGAACCATCGCCAGCACCTGCGGATCGGGGACGCGGCTGCCTCCGGCGCCGATGCCGAACTCGAGACGCCCTCCCGAAATGATGTCGACAGTTGCTGCCATCTTTGCCAGAAGCGCCGGGTTGCGGAGGCGGTTGCTCGTCACGATGACGCCGAGGCGAAGCCGCCTAGTCTGCGCGGCTAGCGCGGAGAGCAGCGTCCACGCCTCGAGGGTTGCGCCGTTGACGTCGCCTCGGAGCGGCACCATGTGATCCCACAGCCACGCGTGCTCGAAGACGGCCACGTCGTCGGCTTCTCGCCAGACACGGAGGATCTCGCCGTAGCTGAGATTCAGCTGGGTTGTCTTGACGCCGAAGGTCACCCGGCGTGCGGCCGTTCGCATACCTCGGAGCCTACGCCGGAGAGATCTGGCCGGCCGCCAGCTCGCCGAGCACCGCCATGGCCATCTCGAGCTTCCGTCGCGGCGCGCTGAAACAGAGACGGATGTGCGATGGCACACCGAACGCGATCCCGGGGGTGAGCAGCACGCGGCGCTCGGTCAGCGCTTCGATGAGCTGCAGCGTGTCCGCCCACGGGCTGCGCAGCCAGAGGTAGAGGCCGCCCGCCGGTTCGATTGCCTCGATGCCGTCCGCCCGCACCCGATCCATGACCATGTCGCGGCGTTCGCGATATGGGACGGCGTTGATCTCCCACGAGTCGAGGTGGAGGAGCGCTCGCTGGGCGGTGGCGGGCGCATTGACGAATCCGAGCGCACGCAACGCTTGCGCGAGTCCGCGGTGCGTCTCGGCGTTGGCCAGCGACGGATGGAGCACGAGGTACCCGATCCGCTCTCCCGCAACGCCCAGGTCTTTCGAGAAGGATCTGGCGAGGACCGTGTTCTCATAGAGGTTGAACGGCTCGACGCGCTCGTGTGGTGGATAGGTGAGGCGGCGGTACACCTCGTCGATGATCAGCAGCACCTTGCGGTCATGCCGGTCGTTGTGCGCCTCCAGCACGGCTGCGAGCCCTGACAACTCCCCGCCGTCGAGGACGTGGCCGCTCGGATTGCAGGGCGAGTTGACGAGCACAGCTGCGGTATGTGACGAGAGCGCACCGCTGATCGCATCGAGGTCGAGACGCAGGTCCGGCCCAGTCGCCACCGGCACGAATCGTGCCGACGCCGTCTCGCAGTACAGGCGGAACTCCGGGAAGTATGGCGCGACCCCGATCACGTCGTCGCCGGGATCGACGAACGTGCGGATCGCGACCGCGATCGCTGCGGCCGCCCCCGGCGTCATCGCGATGCACTCACTGGTGATGCCGGAGAAAGAAACATCCTCCGCAGCGCGCTCGCGAACGTCGGGATAGCCGAGGTTGGGCATGTAGCCGAAGCGCCCGACGAAGCGCTCGCGGCTCGCGGCAGCGAACGCGTCGACAACACTCTGCGGCGCCTCCAGCGGCTGGCCGATGGACAGGTCCGCGACCGTCTCCTCGCCGAACTCGGCGCGAAGCCGCTCGCCTTCCATGAACATGCGCCGTATCCAGCCACCATCCTGGAGTTGCGTGCGCGACCACCGGGAGATCGCCACCGTCAGGCGATGCTGGTCGTGCCGGAGACGCCGCCCGTATGCCAGCTGAACGGGTAGTCGCGGTCGAAGATCTGGCGCGCGATTGCGGTGCGGTGCAGGGGCCGGAACGTGTCGACCATCACCGCAAGCTCGTCGGTCTCACGCGGACGGTCGAGCGACGCCTCGAGTGCGCCGGGTTGCGGGCCATGGGGAAGTCCGCCGACATGATGGGTGAACGATCCCTGGCTGATCCCCCTGCGTGCTGCATAGTTCCCCTCGACGTAGTACAGGACTTCGTCCGAATCGAGGTTGCTGTGGTGATAGGGGAGATGGATCGCCTCCGGATCCCAGTCGAGCTTGCGCGGCACGAACGAGCAGATCACCAGGTTGTGCGCCTGGAAGGTCTGATGGATCGGCGGTGGCACGTGGAAGCGACCCGCGCGCGGCTCGAAGTCGTGGATGTTGAAGGTGACCGGGTAGATCGTCCCGTCCCATCCGATGACATCGAAGGGATGGTGGTCGAGCACGTACCGGCTCACGTGGTTGGATCGCTTGAGCCAGATCTCCGCGGGTCCCTGCTCGTTGCTCTCGAGTGAGTCGGGGCCGTGGAAATCACGCTCGCTGTACGGAGCGAACTCGGTGAGCTGGCCGTTGCGCGCGCGGTAGCGATCGGGCACGTCGACGAGGCCGGTCACCTCCATGCAGAGCAGGCGCACGTCGGTGAGGTCGTCGAAGTCGATGCGGTAGATGGTGCCGCGCGGAATCACGACGTAGTCATGACGCTTGAACGCCAGGCGGCCGAACTGACTGTGCAGCACGCCACTGCCCTTGTGCACGAAAAGCACTTCGTCCGCGGACCCGTTGACGTAAAGCACCTGCTGTGGAGCGACCGGCGCGACCAGCCCGATGTGCACGTCGTCGTTGACGAGCAGCCAGCGCCTCCCGGTGATGACGTCACCCTGCGAAGGAAGGTCGAACCCTTTGAGATGCGCGTTGGTGTGCACCTGCTCGTGTTCCGGGGTCATGAGGTCGGCAGGGCCTTCGCTCACGTCCTGCGCGCCTTCCGGCATGCCGCGGTGGTAGAGCAGAGAGGATGGTCCGCTGAACCCCTCGCGTCCGAAGAGCTCCTCGTACGCGAGCTGTCCGTCATCCGAGAACCGCATGTGCCGCTTGCGGGGCACGTCACCGAGTTGCTTGTACGGTCGCACGCTCAGAGCCTACCGGTTCGACCCTACGCCGGTGCGTCGACGACCTCGAAGATGGCCTCGAGCTCGACGGCGGCACCAAGGGGCAGCTGCGCGACGCCGATCGCGCTCCGGGCGTGCCGGCCCCGCTCCGGTCCGAAGACCGAGACGAGCAGGTCGGACGCCCCATTGATGACGGCGGACTGCTCGGTGAACGCAGGCGCGCTGTGCACGAACCCGGTGAGCTTGACCACCGTCACGGTGTCGAGCGTGCCGAGGGCGGCTCGCGCGGTCCCGAGGAGGTCGATGGCGGCGCGACGCGCCAGGTCGTACGCGGTGTCGGTGTCCACGTCGTCGCCGACGCTCCCGGTCACAACGGTGCCGTCGCGCTTCCCGAGGTGACCGGAGAGGTACAGCATGTTGCCGGTCTGCCGTGCGGTGACGTAGTTGGCAACCGGTGTGGTGGTCTCCGGGATGTCGATGTGCAGATCGGCGAGACGATCCTCAACGCTCATGTCAGTAGTCCTGGAGGTAGTCGAGGTTGTCGGCGAACCTTTCAGCGTCGAAACCGAAGCCGACACGTACCGAGTCGACGCGGGTGATGTTGTTGCGCCCCAGCATGCGGAGCTGATCGCGGGTGACCGGCGGGTGCTTCAGGAGCTTCTCCATGAAGAACGCCGGGGGCAGCATCATCGGCACCGGGACGTGGACGATCTTGCGATGCAGGCCCAGCGCCGACTTGATGGTGCGCACGATGTC
>PKYW01000100.1:0-6230 GCA_003132805.1 Candidatus Dormiibacterota bacterium
CTCGACGGGGCCTTCGACGGGAGCGGCACGGGCCGATGAATCCGCGCCGCCGCTCACCGGAGTCGGCGCGCACGGCACATGCACGTGCCATCGCCCGCGCGCCGGACCTGCGCCGCCGCGGCCTCTGGCTGGTGCTCGCGTTCCTGGCCATGGCCACGGCCGTGTTCGGGCGCCTGGTGCAGATCCAGGTCATCCAGGGCAAGACGCTCGCCGCAGCAGCGGCCGCGTCGCACACCACGTCCATCAAGCTGCCTGCCACACGTGGCGTGATCCTCGACCGCGACGGACGCGTTCTGGTGAGCAACGTGCAGGTCTTCGACGTCTTTGTCGACCCGGCACTCGTGGCGACGTCCGATCGCGCGCAGGTGGCGGCCCAGCTCGCCCCGATCCTGCAGCTCACCTCGGCACAGGTGATGCACGCGCTCAACCAGCCCAATCAATTCGACTATCTGGCCAAGGGCGTCTCGCAGGATGTCAACGACAGGCTGCAGGCGCTGGGATTGAGCGGTGTCGGCACGATCCCGTCCGAGCAGAGCGTGTACGAACCCTCACCGGTCCCGGGCATATCGTTCGCCGCCAACCTGCTGGGATTCGTCAACGGCGGCGGGACCGGCCAGTACGGTCTCGAGGGCTACTACAACTCCATCCTTTCGGGCACCAACGGCCACGAATCCACGCTGACCGACGTCAACGGCAACGCGATCATCCTCGGGGCGCAGCAGAAGGTTCCGGCCCAGAATGGCGATAACCTCGAGCTCGGCCTCGACTCGCAGATTCAATACTGGGCTGAGCTGGCGCTCGCCAACGGCGTCAACTCCTCGAAGTCGTCGTCGGGGACGTTGATGATCATGGATACCAAGACCGGCGCCATCGACGCGTGGGCGCAGTACCCCTCCTACAACGCCAACGACTTCGCGACGGCCGACATCGCCGACTTCCGCGATCTCGCTGTGACTCAGCCGTACGAACCGGGATCGATCATGAAGGTGATCACCTTCGCCGGCGGCCTCAACCACAACGCGTTCACGCCGAGCACAGTCATCGACGAGAAGCAGCAGCGCATCGACGGCTATCTGATCCACGACTGGGACCGGAAGTCCCACGGCGACGTCACAATGCAGTGGGTGCTCGACGACTCGCTCAACAACGGTGCCATCGACGCCACGAAGATGGAAGGGGACAACAACTTCTACAACAACCTTCTCGCGTTTGGGATCGGCGCCCCGACCGGGATCGACCTCGCCGGCGAGGTCAACGACCCGCTGGCGCCGGAGTCGTCGTGGAACGCTCTCAAATACGCTGAGGCGTCTTTTGGGCAGGGTCTCGTGACCACCCCGGTCGAGATGCTGGCCGCCGTGAACGCGGTTGCCAACGGCGGCGTCTGGGTGCAGCCGCACGTCGTCGATGCGATCGTCAACCCCAACACGGGCAAGACCACGCCGTTCGTGCCGACCACCCGGCGAGTCATCTCGGCAAGCGCTGCCGCTACCCTCGCGAAGATGATGGTCGGTGTGGTCAACGATGCGGGCGCGGAGGGGAAGCGCGCCAAGATCCCCGGCTACAGCATGGAGATCGCCGGCAAGACGGGTACGGCCCAGGTGGCGCTCCCGAACGGTGGCGGCTACGGACCCAACGTGGTGGCGTCCTTCGTCGGCTTCATGCCCGCCACCGACCCGCAGTTCACCATGATGGTGATCCTGAACAACCCACAGGTGAATGCCGCCAATCGGTTCGGCTCCATCCTCGCCGCGCCGATCTGGAAGCAGGTGGCCGAGATGATGATCGACGACTGGCGGATCGAGCCGTGAGGGAGACGGTCCTCATGGGCGTCCTCGCATTCGTTGCGGGGGTTGTTCTCTACCCGGTCTTCATCGGCCTGCTGGTGCGATTTGGCGCGCGGCAACACGTGGCCTCATACAGCCCCGCAAGCCACCGTGCGAAAGAGGGGACGCCGACACTCGGAGGCGTGCTGTTCTGCCTCGTGGTCATCGTCGCGTGGCTCGCCGTCGACCGGTCGCGCGCGGGATTCGTCGCCATCTTCGCGTTGCTCGCCGGAGCCATCGCCGGGGGCCTCGACGACGTCGTCAACATCAGCGACATCTCGAGGCTCGGCCTGACCGTGTATCAGAAGCTCAGCCTCCAGGGTGTTGCCGGTGTGCTGGTGGGGGTCGGGCTGACGATCGCCGGATTCACGCATCAGTTCTTTCCCGGGCTCGGAGCCCCGAACCTGGGCTGGGGCCTCGCCGTGGTGGCAGCGATCGCCGTTGTGGCCACGAGCAACGCCGTCAACCTCACCGACGGCGTCGATGGCCTTGCCGCGTCGTGCACCACCCTCGTGCTCATCGGCCTCGCGATCATCGGGGTGTCGCGCGGCGATCTCTCGGTCGCCGTCATCGCCGCGTCCCTTGCGGGCGCGGTCGCGTCATTCCTGCTCTTCAACTGGTTCCCGGCGCGCGTCTTCATGGGAGATTCGGGATCACTGGCGCTCGGCTGCGTCATCGTCGCGCTCACCGCCGAGCTGCACCTCATCTGGCTGCTCCCCGTCCTCGGGATCGTGTTCGTCGTTGAAGCGGCGAGTGTTGTCGTCAACGTCACCGCGATCCGCAGGTTCGGCACCCGCGTCTTGCGCGCGAGCCCGATCCACCATCACTTCGAGGAGCTCGGGCTCCGCGAGCGCCGTCTGGTCGCCGCATTCGCCGCTGCCGCTGCCGCGGGTACGGCCATCACTGTCCTCTTCGCCCACGTCGCCGGCCCCGTCTCGTGACCGAGAAGCCGGTGGTCGTGATTGGCGCGGGGCGGAGCGGCCTCGCCTGCGCGCGCACCCTCGCCGGCGAGGGTCACCGCGTCATCCTCGTCGATCGATCCGACACGCTGGCGATCCGCGAGCGGGTCGCGCTCCTTCCGGGCACCGTGGAAGTGCGGCTCGGTGGCTACCCGGATGACGTCGCCGCCGATGCGCTGATGGTGTGCCCGAGCCCGGGAGTGCCGTGGGACGCACCGGAGCTCGAGGTGGCGCGAGCCCACGGGGTGCCGGTGCGGAGCGAGATGGATCTTGTCTTTGAGCGCTGCCGCGCGCGCATCTGCGGGATCACCGGGACCAACGGGAAGACGACCACCACCGCGCTCGTCGCCGCCATCCTCGAGCGGGCGGGGGAGCGCGTCCACCTGGGCGGCAACATCGGGGTCACCATGCTCGACCGCCTCGATGCGGTGAACGACACCGACTGGGTCGTGCTCGAGCTCTCATCGTTCCAGATCGAGTCGGTGCTGGAGCCGCGCTGCGCGATCGCGTGCGTGCTCAACGTCACTGCCGATCACCTCGATCGCCACGGCGACTTCGAGACATACGCCGAGACCAAACGGCGCCTGGTTCGCTTCGCGCTCGACGATGCCGTGCTCGGCTTCGACGACCTGATCACCCGCGAGATGGCTGCGGTTGCCACCTGCCGGGTGCACTATTTCGGGCGCGGGCGCGGCTTTGGCGACGGCGCCACGCTGGTCGGCGACGACGTGGTCAGCGTCGAGGCGGGCACCGCGTCTCCAGTGCTGCCGGTGCGCGACATCCCGCTCTTCGGGGAGCACAACCTGCAGAACGTCCTCGCGGCGGTCGCGGTGGCCCGCGCCGCCGGGGTTCCGATCCCACCGATCGCGCTGGCGGTGCGCGACTTTCAACCGGTACCGCACCGCCTGCAGACCATTCGCGACGAGGACGGTGTGCTCTGGGTCAACGACAGCAAGGCGACCAATGTCGAGTCGGCGGTTGCGGCGCTGCGCTCCTTCCCGGACCGGACGATCGTCTGGATCGGCGGCGGCAAGGGTGCCGGCACCTCCATCGACGCGCTCGCGGACGAGGTCGTGGCCCGGGCGCGCCACGCAGTCCTCAATGGAGCAAGCGCGGGCGAGCTCGATGCGGCGCTTGCGCAGAGGGGTTTTGCGGCACGCACCGTGGTGGCGTCCCTCGACGAGGCGGTGACGGCTGCGGCACTGATGGCGCGTCCCGGCGACGTTGTCCTGCTCGCGCCCGGGTACAAGAGCTTCGACCAGTTCCGCGACTTCGAGGATCGCGGCCGCGCCTTCGGTGAGGCAGTCGGCCACCTCGCGGTGCATCCGGCGGAGAAGGGCTGATGGCAGCGCGCGCGGGGAAGCTCACCGGAGGCCTCGCTGGGAAGTGGCGCTGGCGCGGCGGGTCGCGAGTCGCCGGCGCCTTCGCCTCCGCTGATCGCGCAGCAGCAGCGGCAGGGGTCGACGGCTGGCTGATGATCATCGTGGTCGGCCTTGTCGGGTTCGGCCTGGTGATGGTCTACAGCGCGTCCGAAGCGCTCGGCTTCCTCTGGTACAACGACCCCAACTACTTCTTCGCGCATCAGTTGATCGGTGCGGTGCTGGGTGGTGTCGGACTGGTGATCGCCGCGCGGCTCGACTACCACAACCTGTCGCGCCTGGCCCGGCCGGCGATGGCGGTCATGCTGGTGCTGCTGGTCGTGGTCCTGATACCCCACGTCGGATCCCAGCACTTCGGTGCGCAGCGCTGGTTCCAGGTTGGCCCGCTGTCCGTGCAGCCGTCGGCGGTCGCCGTCGGGGTCGCGATCGTGTTCTTCTCACGCTGGCTCACCGATCGCGAGGGCTCGGTGCGGAGCCTGCGCGGCGTTCGCGACTACATCATCGTGCTGGCCGTGCTGCTCGCCCTCGTCCTCGCCGAGCGCGACTTCGGCAGCTCGATCGTCATCGCCGCCACCGCGCTGATCCTGCTCGCGCTGGCAGGGGCGCGGAAGCGGCATCTCCTGCTGATCATCGTGGGCTTCGGGGCTTCCAGCGTCGCGCTCATCGGACTGGTCGCCTACCGCGCCGACCGCCTCGCCCATTTCCTCAACCCCTGCGCGGCCGCGCTCGGCACCGGGTTCCAGAATTGCCAGGCCCTGTACGCCTTCGGATCCGGCGGCATCTTCGGGGTCGGGCTGGGCAACTCGGTCCAGAAATACGAGTGGCTGCCGGAGGCGCACACGGACTTCATCTTCGCGATCATCGGGGAAGAGCTCGGGCTGATCGGAACTGTCACGGTGCTCGGAGCGTTCCTCTTCCTGGCGTGGCGCGGTGTGCGCGCGTCGCTTCGGGCGCCCGACCGATTCGGCGCCCTGCTCGCGGGAGGCATCACTTCGTGGATCTGCATGCAGGCCTTCATCAACGTGATGGCGGTCACCGGGGTCATCCCCACGACGGGCATCCCATTGCCCTTCATCAGCTACGGTGGAACCTCGCTGGCGACCACCCTCGTGGGCATGGGCATCCTGCTCAACATCTCCGCCCAGGGTCGACGGCAGGGGACAGCAAGTCGTGCGCACGTTGATCGCTGGGGGGGGAACTGGGGGTCACTTGACGCCGGCCCTGGCGGTCGCGCTCGCTCTCCGAAGCAGTCGCCCTGACGACGAGGTGGCCGTGGTCGGCCGCCGGGACGGCGTCGCAGAGCGGCTCGTGGAAGCGGCCGGGATCCCTCTCGAGACCCTCGATATCAGCGGCGTCGATGTCGGCAGCGCAGGCGGCGTCGCTCGTGCCACCACCCAGGTGACTCGGGCGACGATGAGCGCGCGGCGGCTGCTCCGCCGGATGCGGCCCGACGTCGTTGTGGGCGCCGGCGGATACGTGTCGGTCCCGGTGGTGGTGGCGGCGCTCGCGCAGCGCATCCCGGTGGTGCTCCTCGAGCAGAACGCGATGCCGGGGCGCGCGACCCGGATGCTCGCCCGTCGGGCCCGGGTGGTTGCGGCGTCCTTCGCGGAGACCGCCGCGCGTCTTCCCCATGCCCGCGTCGTCCACACCGGGAACCCCATTCGCGCCGAGATTCGAGCGGTCACCAGCAGGCCGGTGGGCGACCGGCTGCGGTCCATCCTGGTCACCGGCGGATCGCAGGGAGCGAGGCGGCTGAATCGTGCCGTGGCCGGCTGCATGGTCGATCTGCTCAGCAGGGATCCGGAGCTGCGCATCGTGCATCAGTGCGGCAGCCTCGACTACGAGGCAGTCGAGCGAACTGCGGCCGCACTGCCGCCGCAGCTTGCGGCGCGGTACACCGCCTCAGCCTTCTTCGATGACATGGCGATGCGCATCGGGCAGAGCGACCTGGTGGTGATGCGGGCGGGCGGATCGTCGATCGCCGAGTGCTCTGCGCTGGGCCGGCCCATGATCGTGGTCCCGTACCCGCACGCCGGCGGGCACCAGCGCCACAACGCCGCGCCGTACGT
>PKYW01000100.1:6353-19728 GCA_003132805.1 Candidatus Dormiibacterota bacterium
GCGGCGAACCTCGCGCTGATCCGTGGCGACCGGGTCACCGGCTCGGACGACCACGCCTATCCGCCGATGAGCGACGCGGTGACCGCTGCCGGGATCGAGTGGGAGAACCACAGCGACCCAGCCAACCTCGACCGCTGGGGCGTGCCGGACCTGGTTGTCGTGGGCAACCAGACGCGGCCGGCGAACCTGGAGCTCGAGGCGGTGCGCCGGCGCGGCATCCCGTGTGTCAGCGAGATCGAGTTCTACGTGTCCCTCGCTCGTGATCGCACCCGGCTCACGGTCTGCGGCACCCACGGCAAGACGACCACCTCGGCACTGCTGGTGCACATCCTCGAGCGGGCAGGGATGGACCCGGGGTTCCGCCTCGGCTCGACGTCGCTCGACCTTGGCGGCACGTCGAGATTGGGAACCGGACCGTTCGTGTTCGAGGGCGACGAGTACACCTCGGCGCCGTGGGACGCGCGCCCGAAATTCCTCCACACGCGGCCGCAGGGCGCCTGCGTGACGCGCCTCGAGCTGGATCATCCCGACGTGTACGCGAGCCTCGACGCATACCGCGAGCCCTTCGTCGAGCTGGCGTCCACCATGCCGGCGGACGGCGTGCTCGCCCTCTGCGCCGACGACCCGGAGTGCCTGGCGCTCCGCGACTCTGCCAGCAGCGTTACAGTCACCTATGGCACGAAGACAGGCAGCGACTGGTGGATCCGCGACGCGCACGAACGCGACGGCATGCAGCGATTCCGAATCGAGCGCGACGCGACGGAACCGCTGGACGTCGTGCTGACCTTTCCGGGACTCCACAATGCGCAGAACGCCTGCGCTGCGCTCATCCTCGCCGAGTTCGCGGGTGTCGACCCGGCCGTCGCAAGCGCGGCATGCGCGGATTTCCTCGGACCCGCGCGCCGTTTTCAGATCCTCGGCGAGGTCGCCGGAGTCTCGGTGGTCGACGACTACGCACACCATCCCACCGAGGTCGCGGCCGCCATCGATGCGGCGCGCCAGCGCTACGGGGAACGCCGGCTCATCGCGATCCACACGCCACACACGTACTCGCGGGTGAGCCGCCTCCTCGAGGATTACCGGCGCAGCTTCACCGGCGCCGACGTGGTGATCATCGGCCCAATCGAGGAGGCTCGCGAGCGGGGAATGCCGAAGACCGTGTCCAGTCAGGATGTCGCCGACCGAGCCGGGGAAGCCCATGCCGTGCACGTGGTCTCGTCGAGCGACGAGGCGATCGACCTGGTGAGCCGGATCACGCGGCCCGGCGACGTGCTCCTCGTGCTTTCCCTCGGCGGATTCGACAAGCTGGCGCCGCGCCTCCGCGATGCCCTGGAGGCACAGGGTGTCCGCCGGTGAGTGGCTCGACTCGTTTCCTGGAGTGCGCCGCCACGAGCCCCTCGCCCGTCACAGCCAGTTCGGAGTCGGGGGTCCGGCCGAGTGGTTCATCACCACGCGCGAGACCACCGTCCTCGCCGAGTTGCTGCGACGCTGCAGCGATTCCGGGGTGCCGGTGACCGTGCTCGGGGCCGGCAGCAACACGCTGATCAGTGACGACGGTATCGACGGGCTGGTGGTCCGTCATGACGATCGCACGCTGCGCGTTGCCGATGAGCACACCGTCGAGCTCGGCGCGGGCTGCATGATGCCGCGCGTGGCACTGGACTGCGCATCGCGCGGGCTTGCGGGAGTCGAGTTCGGCATCGGCGTGCCCGGGACACTCGGCGCGAGCGTGTACGGCAATGCGGGAGCGTTCGGCACCGAGATGTCCGATGTGCTCATCGATTGCACGTCGCTGGACGCGCGGGGAGAACCGCTGACCCTCACCGCTGCTGAATGCGACTTCGGCTACCGGCGTTCGCGCTTCAAGGACGACTTGCGCGACAACGCGATCGTCAGCGCGCGGTTGCGTGTCCACGCCGATGACCCCGATCAGGTCCGCGCGCGGACCGATGCGATTCAGGCGGAGCGCAAGGCGACGCAGCCGTATGGGATTCGCAGCCTCGGCAGCGTCTTCAAGAATCCCCTGGACGACAAGGCGGGGCGGCTCATCGAGGCCGCGGAGCTCAAGGGCCGCCGATCCGGAGGCGCGCAGATCTCGCCGAAGCACGCGAACTTCATCGTCAACGTCGACCATGCGACGGCCGCCGACGTCCTGGCCCTGGTGCACATCGCGCACGACACGGTGCAGGAGCGGTTCGGCGTCAACCTCGAGCGGGAGATCATCGTGCTCGGCAAACAGCATTCGGATGACCACCGTGGCTGAGCCGCTCAGAGTCGGCGTCTTCTTCGGGAGCCGCTCGGTGGAGCACGAGGTGTCGGTGATCACCGCGCAGCAGGCGATCGCCGCGATGCCCGCGGATCGTTTCGTCCCGGTGCCGGTCTACATCGCCAAGTCAGGCGCCTGGTACACCGGCGATCAGCTGCTCCAGCTCGATCGCTACAAGGACATCGACCGTCTGATCGCGGCGTCGACGCGGGTCACCATGCGTCCGGACCCGAGCAGCGGTGGTGAATTGCTCGAGGTGGACGGCCGTCGTGGCCTGCTCGGAGGATCCGCACGTGCGGCCCGATTCGACGTGGCCATGCCGCTGGTGCACGGATCCAACGGCGAGGACGGGACGCTGCAGGGACTCTTCGAGCTCGCGGCGCTGCCCTACTGCGGATGCGACGTCGCGTCGGCGGCGCTCAGCATGGACAAACGGCTGTCTCGCACCACGCTGCGTGGTGCGGGCATCCCCGTGCTCGACGACGTGATGGTGTCGCGCGAGCGCTGGCAGCACGAGGCGGATGCAGTGTGCACGGAGCTTGCCCGCCAACCCGGTTTCCCCATGTACGTCAAGCCGCGAAGGCTCGGGTCGAGCATCGGTGTGGCACGAGTCGATGATGGCGATGCATTGCGAACTGCGCTCGCGGTCGCATTCGGCTATGACACGTCGATTCTCGCCGAGGCCGCCCAGGATGAGAGCATCGAGATCAACTGCTCGGTGCTCGGAGCAGGTGACGATGTTCGCGCCTCAGTCTGCGAGCAACCCGTCACCCGTGGGACGCTCAGCTACGCGGACAAATATCTCAGTGGCGCAAAGGGAAAGGGCGGTGCCAAGGCGCCGGCGGGCGGGATGAAAAGCTCGCAACGCATCATCCCGGCGCCCATCTCCGAGTCGCTCACCAATCGCATCCAAGAGACTGCAATGGCGTCCTTTCGCGCGATCGGCGCCGCGGGCGTCACCCGTGTCGACTTCCTGGTGTCGCCGGCAAGTGACTCATTCGTCGTCAACGAGCTGAACACGCTCCCCGGTTCACTGTCGTTCTATCTCTGGGAGGCATCGGGGCTGCACTTCGACGCGCTGCTGGCGCGTCTCATCGAGATGGCGATCGCACGTCATCGCGAGCAGCAGGCGACCACGTCATCGATCGATACGTGGCTGCTCACTGGTCGGCCGGCCTGAACGGCGACTTGAGTGGGGATCGCGCGGCCGGGACTCCCGGCGAGATCCCTCGCGCGGCGTTGGAGGATCGTGGTACCGGCCGGCCGCTGGTGCTCCTCCACGGCTGGGGTGTGTCGTCCGAACTCTTCGTCCCGATCCTCGACGCGCTGCAGCCTGGGCGGCGCCTGATCGTTCCGGATCTCCCCGGATTCGGCGCCACTCCCGAGCCGACGACGCCGTGGTCTGTGCACGAGTACGCGGCGTGGTGCATCGCGCTCCTGGACCGGCTCGGGATCGACACATGCGACCTGGTCGGGCACTCCAACGGCGGCAGGATCGGGATCGCCATGGCCGCCACGTATCCGGGGCGGGTCAGCCGGATGGTGCTCGCGGGCGCGGCCGGGATCCGCTCGCCGCAGACGTTGCGCACCCGTGCGCGCGTTCGCTCCTACAAGCTGCTCCGGGCAGCGCAGCGGTCCGGCGCGATGCCCGGGGCGATTCGCCGGGCAGCCGGACGCCGTGCCGATCAGCGCGGTTCCGCCGACTACCGCGCTGTGTCGGGGGTGATGCGGGGCACGCTCGTCCGCCTCGTCACCGAGGATCTCCGAACCCTATTGCCGAGGATTCACGTGCCGGTGCTCCTCATCTGGGGCGACCAGGACACCGAGACGCCGCTCGACGACGGTCGCCTCATGGAGCGGCTCATTCCGGATGCCGGGCTCGTGGTCTTCGAGGGCGCGGGTCACTATGCCTACCTCGAGCAGCCCGCGCGCTTCTGCCGGATCGTCGAGGTCTTCCTGCGCGACGACCCGAGTGAAGGCGCAGCGTGAGCCCGCTGATCGGTCCGCTCGTCGCGCTCGCGGCGGTCGTCTGGGTGATCCTCATCTTCCGGATCGTGCTGGTGGCCGCGCGAATGTTCCAGATCGAGGAGTACGAGTCGATCCGGTTTCTCCGCTGGGGACTGACCCGGGAGTGGCTGGTCCATCGCACGGTGTGGCTCGGGCTGCTGGTCGGCGCCGTTGCACTCAGCGTCGCCGCGATCCTCCCTGCCGCGCGGCCGGTGGGCATCGCCATCGCGTGGCTCGTGTCGGCGGCCGCAGCGCAGTTCACGTGGCGATGGACGTCACCGAAGCGGCCTCTGGTGATGACCGCGAGGATGCGTCGCCTGCTCATCGCGGGCGGATTTCTCGCGGTGGTGCTCGCGGCCGGGCTTGCGCTCGGCATCGTCGCCCTGCACCCGGTGGTCTCGGCGATCCTCGTGCTCATCGCCGCGGCGCTGGTCACCGGTCTCAGCGAGATCCTCCTGGTTGCTGCCAATGTCGTCACCAAGCCGGCGGAGGCGCGGATACGGCGGCACTATCTCGCGCTCGCCGCGGCGCGGATCAAGCTGGTCGATCCCATGGTGGTCGCCGTGGTCGGCAGCTACGGCAAGACGAGCACCAAGCACATCCTCGCCCAGCTGCTCCAGCCCAACGTGAACACACTGCCGACGCGCAAGAGCTTCAACACGCTGATGGGCGTGACCCGGGTGATCAATGAGGATCTCACCCCTGAGAATCGCGTGTTCATCGTCGAGATGGATGCGTATGCGCCGGGAGAAATCGCGGCCATCAGCGACCTCGTGCATCCGCACGTTGCGATCATCACGGCGATCGGGCCGCAGCACATGGAGCGTTTCGGCACCATCGACCGCATCGCCGACGCGCTCTATGAGGTCGCAACCGCGCTGCCGGCAGACGGGACGCTGATCCTCCACACCGGCGACGAGCCGGGTGCCGCACTCGCGGCGCGGGCGCGTGCTGAGCAGCGTCACCTGATCCGCTATGCGCTGGCCGACGGTGCCGAGGGCGTCGACGCCGACGTTGTCGCATCGTCGATCACGGTCGATTCGCACGGGGCGACCTTTCGCTGGCGCTGGGACGCCGAGGGTCTGGAGCGCGAGGTGAGCATTCCGCTGCTCGGACGCCACCAGGTCGCCAACGTCAGCGCGGCCCTCGCCGCGGTGCACACCCTCGGCTACTCGGTCGACGACGCGATCGCAACGGCGGCATCGCTGGAGCAGGTCGAGCATCGGCTCGAGTTGATGGCGAGCGCCGGACCGCTCACGGTCATCGACGACTCGTACAACGCCAATCCCGTCGGCGTGCACTACGGCCTGGAGGTGCTCGCGGCGATGAGCGGAGCGCGGAAATTCCTGATCACACCGGGGCTTGTCGAGCTCGGCAGCGTCGAGGACGAGGAGAACCGGCGGTACGGCGAGCATGCCGCCAGGGTCTGCGACCACGTGATCGTGATGTCGGCGAAGACGAGCGCGGCGCTGCTGGCCGGTCTGCGCGACGGCGGCATGAGCGACGACCGCATCCATGTCGTCGAGACCCTCGATGAGGCGACACGACTGCTGCAGACGCTGTCGGGTCCCGGCGACGTGGTCCTGTTCGCCAACGATCTGCCGGATACATATCTCCCCGTCGCGCACGCGTCTCGCTCGTAGGACGGTCACGCCGGCGCCCCCTGGGAGATAATCTGCGCGGCCCCGTGCGGCTTCCACGTCTCACCACACGTCTCAGCCTGCGTATATGCAACGTCCCCTCCGCACCGAGCACGTCTTATGAGCACCGAGGTGCTCGACGAGCGCTCGCGCCACGTCGCCCTCGTTCGCGCCCAGGCCGCCCTCATCGCCGATTCCTCCCGATCGGTTCGCCGTCTGGTCCTCAGCCCAGGGGCCAAGCTGACCTCATCGCCTCGCAAGCGCCGTCACGGTCGCGGCGGGACGCCGCCGCCACCGCCGGCGGCCAAGCGGCACACCTCCTGGCGACGGCGAGCGATTGCGGCTGGAGCGCTGACGGTGCAGGTGGCGCTGCTGGTGCTCGCGCTCACGCTTCCGGGGTTCCAGGTGCGCCAGGTGACCGTGCAGGGCACCCATCTGATCACCACCAGCGCGGTGGTCGCGGCGGCAGAGGTGCCCGAGCAGAGCATCTTCACCATCAACGGCTCCGCCATCCAGGCTCGGGTACAGGCGCTGCCGTGGGTGGCGAGCGCGATGGTCACGACCGAGCTCCCCGCAACCGTGGAGATCTCCGTGGTGGAGCGCGCGCCGATGCTGCGCGTCCGCCGCGACGGCGCCGACACGCTGATGGCCTCCGATGGCGCGACGCTGCCAGGGGCCGACGCGACCCCCGCGGCGCGCAATGGCATCCCGGTCCTCATCGACGACCGCGCCGGGTCGCCGCAACCGATCAACCCCGTGCTCGTCCAGCTGCTCAGCTCGATCGCGCATCGCTTTCCCGCCGTGTTCGGATGCTCGGTGGCCGCCTACCTCTGGGGTGCGGACGATGTCGTGAGCCTCTGGACGAGCACCGGCTGGCGAGCAATCCTGGGACATCTCGACACCCAGGACGCGTTGGACGCGCTGCCTGCCGAGATCGAGACCCTGGCGGCACTCAAGGGCCAGCAGGGTCTCAACTTCACCAAGCCGACCTTCGGCTACGTCGACGTCGAAGCGCCCGCCTACCCGGTCAGTGGCGGAGTGCCGGGCCTCCCGGCCGAGGTGACCGCCGCGCTCCTGCCAGTCGCGCCCGCGGTCCAGCCGGCACCAGCAGCGTCCGCGGTCGCACCACCCACGGCGCCGCCTACTCCCGTCCCGACGCCGACACCCTCGCCGTCACCGTCGGTCAGCGCCACCCCGAGCTCCGAGATCAAGCTCAACACCCCTCCTCCCACCACTCCGATTCCATCACCCTGAAGAAGTGCGACGCCGCTAGCGGACGCGATCCCAGGGCCGCGCGGCGCGGAGCGCGGAGAGGATCGCGCGCGTAGCGGGGGAGCGATTCATCGTGAAGAAGTGCACGCCTGGTGCGCCGCCGCCGAGCAACTCGGCGCACTGGAGCGTCGACCACGCCACCCCCAGTTGGAGCACCGCGTCCGGATCGTCCTGCCGTGAGCGCAACGCATCGAGCAGCGCGTCCGGAATGGTGGCGCCGATCTTCGAGGTGAACCGGGTGATCTGCCCGACGTTGGTCACCGGCATGATGCCCGGGATGATCGGGACCGTCACGCCGGCGGCGCGTGCCCGCGGTACGAAGTCGAAATACATCCGGTTGTCGAAGAACAGGTTGGTGATGAGGTAGCTGGCGCCGGCATCCTCCTTGCGCTTCGCTGATCGGACGTCCTCGTCGGCATCCACTGACTCGGGGTGCTTCTCCGGATAGCACGCGCCACCGACGCAGAAGTCATACCGGGCGGCGATCAGCTCCATCAGCTCGCTGCCATGGGCGAGACCGCCCTCGGTGGCGACAAACGGCCCGGTGCCATCCGGTGGATCGCCGCGCAGCGCCAGGACGTTGTCGATCCCGGCACCGCGCAGCCCATCGAGAATGCCGTGCAACTCGTCGACCGTCGCGTCGACACAGGTCAGGTGCGCCACTGGCTCGATGTCGAGCTCGCGCTTGATGCGGGCGACGAGGTCCACCGTGCGCGTCCGCACCGAGCCGCCCGCGCCGTAGGTGACCGACACGAATGTCGGCTCGAGCTCGCGCAGATGTGAGATCGCCTCGAAGAGCTGGCGCACGCCGTCGTCCGTCTTCGGAGGGAAGAACTCGAACGAGAAGATGGGCTGCCGGCGTCCTTCGAGGACCGTGTCGAGGCGCATGGTGAGCACCATGCTACGGTCCGCGAAATGCTTGCGGCCTATGCGTCGGCAGTTGGCGGCGACAATCCTCTGGCGAACCTGACGGTCGGAGAGCTGCCCGCGCCCGATCCGCAGCCGGGCTGGGCGCGGGTGAAGGTCCGCGCCGCGTCGCTCAACCACCACGATCTCTGGACCCTTCGCGGAGTCTCGTCGGCGCCGGTAACTCCTCCGCAGATCCTCGGCTGCGACGCGGCCGGCGAGGTCGATGCCTATGGGGGCGATCCGCCCGCCGGTGCTCCGCCGGTGGGGGCGAGGGTGGTCGTCTATCCGGTCATCACCTGTGGCCATTGCGCGGCATGCCTGGCAGACAACCCGCTGGGGTGCCGGTTCTTCCGGATGCTCAGTGAGTCGCCACTCGGGGGGACGCTCGCCGAATACGTCGAGATCCCGGCCGCCAACCTGATAGTGCTGCCGGACCAGGTCAGCTTCGCCGACGCGGCCTGTCTGCCCACCGCCTACCTCACCGCGTACCGAGCGCTGTTCGTCCGCGCCGGGCTATTGCCTGGCATGAACGTGCTGGTGCAGGGCGCCACTGGGGGCGTGGCGACGGCCTGCATCCTGCTCGGCCGCCTCGCCGGGATCACCGTGTATGCCACTTCTCGCGACGAGGCGAAACGGGCCTTCGCGGTGGACATCGGCGCCGAGGCCGCGTTCCCCGTCGAGCGCGAGACGGCGCGCGCCGTCATCGGCGCCACCGATGGTCTTGGCGTGGACGCGGTGGTGGACACCGTCGGCGAGCCAACCTGGGACCTGAGCCTTCGAGCCGTGAGACCCGGTGGGGTGGTGGTTGTACCCGGAGCGACCGGCGGCCCCAATCCTCCGGCGCAGCTCAACCGGATCTTCTTTCGGAGCGTGACTGTCGCGGGGACCACCATGGGCACGCGCGGGGAGCTGCGCCGCCTCGTCGACCTGACTGCCACCGGTGCGCTCCGTCCCCTGATCGGGTCGACGCATCCACTCCGCGACGCAGCGACGGCGTTCGCCGAGATGGCTGACGGCGACCTGCGAGGCAAGATCGTCCTCGAGGCGTGAGCGAACGGTTCGCGCCGCCGGTGTTCGTCCTGGTCCACAGCTCGAGCGTCGGTCCGGCCACGTGGGAGGCGGTCGCCGACGAGCTTCGTTCCCGGGGCCACGCGGTCGAGGTGCCATCCATGCTCGGCTTTGCGGACGGCGAGCCGCCGTACGCTCGTGCCTATCTCAATCGCGCGGCCGGAGCGCTCGCATCACTGCGGGTCGGCGGGACGGCGCTGCTCGTGGCGCACAGCAATGCCGGCCTCTTCATTCCGGCGATCGCCCGGTCGTTGGCGCCGCGCGAGTGCGCCCTGCTCTTCGCCGACGCGTCGATACCACCCGTCGAGGGCGGCGACGTGCCGCTCGTGCCGCCGGTATTCCTTGAAGAGCTTCGCGCGATGGCGTTCGATGGCATCCTGCCGCCCTGGACCGAGTGGTGGCCCGACGACGCGACCGCCGGGCTGTATCCGGATCCTGCGACGCGACGGCGCGTTGCCGCCCAGGAGCCGCGGCTTCCGCTGTCGTTCTATGAGGAGAGCATTGAGGTGCCGGCCGGATGGGCACGCCAACGCTGCGCGTACCTGCGTCTCAGCGAGGGCTATGAGTCCGAGGCGGCAACCGCCGCGGAGCTGGGTTGGCCAACGCTCCGCCTCAACGGTGAGCACCTGCACATGGTCGTCGACCCCGTGGCGGTTGCCGAGGCGCTCGATAACCTGGCGAGGACGCTCAAATCCACGATTCCGCCCCGGCAAGCGTAGACGTCGTGGTCGAGCGGTGTTACGGTTGCGCAGCTTCGGCGGTCCACTCAGACCGCGGCGCACAGGGCCTCGTCCAGAAGGTGCAGTGGCGAGGCCCTGTCCGTGTCTCCAGGACCAGTGGAGACCGGTAATCCCGACGAGACGGGATTGGATTCGTGAATGCGCTCGACGGCCCGGTCGGCCTCCCAAGACAACCAACATGTTGTGGCATACTGGGCCGGCGAACCCAGCATCTTGCGGTTTTGCGCCCGAAAACCCTTGAACGGCGCACCCGCGACGGCTACACTCGGAGACTAGACAGTGACCCGTCCTCGCCGCGTCTTCGCACTCGATCTCGGAACGACCAAAGTCTGCTGCGCCGTCGCAGATCTTGAGAGCACCGGTCTCCGAGTCTTGGGTGTCGGTCTCGTCGCGTCGAAGGGGGTCCGGAAGGGGGCCGTCGTCGAGATCGATCGTGCCGCCGAGGCCGTCGCCGAGGCGGTGGACATGGCCGAGCAGATGTCAGGGGTTCCCATCGACTCCGCGGTGGTCGGGATCGCCGGAGGGCACATCACGTCGCAGAACAGCCGCGGCGTGGTGGCGGTCGAAGCCGGCCACCGCGAGGTTCGCGATCAGGACGTGCATCGCGCCATCGATGCCGCTCGCGCGGTGAGCGTTCCGTCCGAGCGGCGCATCGTGCACGTGCTGCCGCAGCAGTTCACCATCGACGGGCAGGAGGGAGTGCGCGACGCGATCGGCATGGCGGGCAACCGGCTCGAGGTCGACGCGCACATCATCACCGGCGCCAACACGGCGATCCAAAACGTCGTGAAGGTCGTGCACAAGGCGGGGCTCAACGTCGACGACATGGTGTTGCAGGTGCTCGCATCCGCCGAGGCGGTGGTCACGGAGGACGAGATCGAGCGCGGCGTTGTCGTGGTCGATGTCGGTGGCGGTACCAGCGATATCGCGGTGTTCGCGCGCGGGAGCATCGTGCACACGAGCGTGATTCCGGTCGGCGGAAATCACGTGACCGCCGACCTCGCGGTGGGATTGCGCTGCGACCTCGAGACCGCTGAAACCGTGAAGCGAAACTTCGGACACTGTCTGCAGCTCACGCTGCCCGCCGACGCCGAGGTGACCTTGACCCCGATGGGATACGACGAACCGGTCGGTGTGCCGCAACGGTATCTCGCCGAGATCATCGGTCCACGCGCGCGCGAGATGGCGTCGTTGATCGCCGCCGAGGTGGAGCGCGCCGGGCCACTCGGCATGTTCCCGGGCGGCATCGTGATCACCGGCGGCGGTGCGCTCCTGCGCGGTTTCGCCGAGGTGGTGCAACAGCAGACCAACCTTCCGGCACGGGTCGCTGCGCCGCAGGGATTGCACGGCATGAACGATGAGATCCGCGGGCCGAGCCACGCCACAGTCGTCGGCCTGCTGCGCTGGGGAGCACGGAGCAACCTCGGCCGCAAACCCTCACGCTCCAACGGAAAGAGCTCGGACGGCCCCGCCGCCGGAGCGAAACTCTCGAGGTGGTTTCGTGACCTCTTTTGATCATTTGCGGACCCATGGACTCGACCAGCCCGGGGACGCCCTGGCACGACGGCGCTCGTCATCGAATTCGACCCCAAACCGAGAAACGACATCGCAACGCGAGGAGAAAGGCATGGCAGACCTGGACCGGACACTTGAAGGCAACGCCCGCATCCGCGTCGTGGGGGTCGGCGGCGGCGGCAGCAATGCCGTCAACCGGATGATCCGGAGCAACCTCAAGGGCGTTGAGTTCATCGCGATCAACACCGACCATCAGGCGCTCAGCTCCTCGTCTGCGCACCTCAAGATCCGCATCGGCGGCAAGCTCACGCGCGGGCTCGGCGCCGGTGGCGATCCCCAGAAAGGTCAGGACGCGGCAGAGGAGTCGCGCGACGAGCTGACCAAGGCGCTGGCCGACAGCGACATGGTGTTCATCACCGCGGGCATGGGCGGCGGCACGGGAACCGGAGCGGCGCCGATCATTGCCGAGATCGCGCGCGAGTCGGGAGCGCTCACCATCGGCGTCGTCACCAAGCCGTTCCGCTTCGAGGGCTTGCGCCGGCAGAAGTCGGCCGAGGAGGGCATCGCCAACCTCCAGGGCCGGGTCGACACGCTCATCACGATCCCCAACGAGCGACTCATGCAGGTGGTCGACAAGAAGACGCCCATCGGCGACGCNNCAGGCGCTCATGGGCATCGGCTTCGGCAGTGGCGATACGCGCGCCGCGGATGCCGCCAAGGACGCGGTGGCGAGCCCGTTGCTCGAGACCACGATCGCCGGCGCCAAGGGCATCCTCCTCAACGTTACCGGCGGCCCGGACCTCACCCTCTACGAGGTCAATGAAGCGGCCCAGCTGGTCAGCGAGTCGGCGGATGCCGACGCGCAGATCATCTTCGGGACGGTCATCGACGAGCACATGAAGGGCGAGGTCAAGATCACCGTCATCGCCACCGGCTTCCGCGAGGCTCCATCCGCCAGGCCGCGTCCGCAGGAAACTCGCACGTCCTTTGCGGCCGCGCATGAAGAGGCGATGGAATTTCCCCAAGAACGGGAATCGCACGATCCCCGGCTGGACCCCGCGCCCAAGCACATCATGGAGAGGGCCGTGTCCGACAGCGGCGTGACCGGCGACCACGCCTACGCGCATAACGCAGCGCCCGCGCCGTTTCACGCTTCCGATCAACTGGCGGGCGAGGTGATTTCGCTCGACGGCATGCGCGACAACCTGCGCGGGGCCATCGTGAACAACTTCGAGCAGGACGATCTCGACGTACCCGCATTTTTGCGCAAGCGCAACGAAGTGATGTAGAGCGCATTCGCGGCGGAAAAGTCTTGACCGATTGTTCGAAGCAGTCATGATCTCTCTGTTTTCCAGAGCGATGGACTACCAGGTTGAAAGTCAATTTCGCAAGGATCCGAGCGGCGGTTTAGTTTTTCTGCCGCTCGGTCCGCGAAAAAATGGTTACTTCGTGGACGCGAAGCCGGAGGAAGGCCGGAGGAAGGCCGGAGGAAGACCGGAGGAAGAAAAGATCAGATCGTTCCTCAAGATGTAGCCAAGTGCTTCTGCGCTGATAAGCCTGCTGATATTCCCAAGCGTTTACCTTCCTGGTTTCGAGGTGACATTCCGCAGAATTCCCCTGGGGAGCAAACTGGAAATCGCTGCCGGAACTTCTTCGTTTTTTATCCCGCTCTTTGCCGCATTAATATCTATGCTTTGGAGCGTGTACAAAGAAACGGTTCCTGGCTTGACTCGCTCATTGATCGAGGTTCGCCCTGTCGAAAATCAGCGGAGTGAAATCTCTCCTCGACGCCGGCATCTACAGCGCGTAGCCCGGCTGCTCCTGCTCACCGGCACGGTGCTTGTTCTGCTTCGGGCTGTTTTGGCGCTTTTACATCATTTTCGCAGGGAAACAGTTTCAGGCGTTCTCGAGTTACTTGCAGCGTGAAGTCACAACGAACTGAGGTCATTTTCCCCGGC
>PKYW01000030.1:0-17991 GCA_003132805.1 Candidatus Dormiibacterota bacterium
CTCTGGGAGATCGAGGGAGTGCGGCGCCTGCGAATCGATGACGAATGCCGCGCTGGTGTGAGCCACGCCCGAAAGTCTAGTGCCGGGCACCCAGGGTCAGTGCTTGACCTCCTCCGGCGTCTCGTACCAGCGAATGCGCTCCCCGACACGGCTGCGCAGCCGCCACGCCCGCGACTTCGGTGCATCCTCGATCGCCTGCTGCAGCCTGGCGACCTGATCGGCGACGTCATGCTCCGTTCCCGGCAGCGGCTCACGTGACCACAGCTCGGCGACCTTCTGCAGGTTGCCCTGGACGGTGTGGCAGAAGCCCCAGTCCTTGCCCAGCACCGAGCGCACCCGGGGGAGGCCGATGCCTTCGACAGTATTGTCATCCTCGCTCAGCGCGTGATCGGCGAGCAGGCAGACGGTATCCCCAAGGTCCTTGCGATTGATCTCCCACACCTGGAGCTTGGTGAGCAGGAGGTCGGCGAGCGGGACCGTAGGCGCGGGGCCGTCGAGCCTGCCGCGCAGGTCGAGCTTGTGCGACATCGCGAGCTCGTCGATCACCACGTCGATCGACCATCGCCCGGCCGGCTCGCCGTAATAGAGGCGGGTGGCTCCGTGCAGACCGTTGAAGAACTGGTCCGGAAGGTAGCCCTGGGTCAGCAGCAACGCTTTGAACTTGGTGCTCGCGGCCGCGCTGATCGCGAAGTCCATATCCGCATACGGCCGCGCGAACGGTCCCTCGTGCACGCTCGGGCAGCGCAACCAGATGGCAAGGCCGCCGATGAGCCGTGCCGAAAGCCCCAGCGTCACAGCCGCACCGGCGAGCCGCTCCGCCTCCTCGCGGATATCGGAAAGGATGAGGGTGGCGGGCTCGGCCATCAGCGGTGTCCGATCAGCATCAGGACATAGTAAGGGCGGCCGGTGGGATCACCGGCCGCCCTCCAACCAAGGGGCAGAGTCGCTCACTCCGGCGGGAGTTCCTTGTAGACGAACCCGATGTTCACGCCCTGCTGGGCACGGATGAAGCGCGGCACGTAATAGAGGAGTGCACCACCGACGATCAGCGCGCCGAGCCAGGCTGGAATCCACCACCAGTCGTCGCGGTTGCCGTTCATCACCGACAGCGGGTTGATGAAAGAGATCGCGATGATGCCAATGAATTCCAGGATCGACAGCGTTCCGACGATGTAAAGCACCGGAATGCCCAGGAACTTCACGTTTGCGGGCGACGCTTGATACAGGTCCGGCCGTCGTATGGGCAGACCGATCGCCGCGAGGCCGACGATGATCACGGCAAGTGCACCGGCGAGTACGATCAGCCCGAGCACCAGCTGGAACTGATTGCCGATCACGCTCCAGACCACCAGCGCGGCGATGATGATATTGGTGACGATGATCGCGTTGACCGGCGAGTGAGTCCGCTCATTGACGTTTGCGAGGCTCTCAGGCATGAGCCGGTCGAACGACCAGGCGAAGAACGAACGGATCGGCATGAAGGTGTTCGCGATCATCGACGGCAATGACCAGAACAGGAACGACCCCATGATGATGATCGTGAGAACAGGGGTATTGAAGACCAGCGACGCGAGGAAAGGATAGAACGGGCCCGACGGGATCTTGTACGCGGTGCTGGCGTCGTTCAGCGCGTAGACGAAGTTGTAGCCGGCGATCCGGAAGAGCAGCAGCACCCCGATGACGAGCAGGACTGTGTCCCAGCCGAGCGCCCCGAACATCACCGAAAGCTGACGGCGGCGGTTGGAGGCGCTCTTCAACTCTCCCGACATGTACACCGACCAGAAGTTCCACATCATAAATCCCTGGATCGAGAACAGCGTCGGCAGGGTCGCAGCGCTCCAGAAGTTTGGCGCTGCCCCCGCGGCTCCCGGGGCTCCGCTGATGACCGCCGCGACGGTGCCGCCTCCGAAGCTCTTGTTGAGCGTGTCAAAGTGCGAGAAGAAGTCGCCCTGGCTGCCGATGAGTAGCACGATGAACGCAACGAGCGTGCCCGCCATGGCGATGATGAACGAGTAGTTCTGCCAGCGGAACGTCGCCTTGGTGCCGCTGATAAGAATGAGCGTCTGCAGCAGGACCATGAACAGCGAGGCGCCGAGGATCCAGCTGTTGTTGGTCTGGAAGGACGTTCCCCAGCTGATCAGCGTGTTGTTGTTCGCGAATGACCCGAGCGCGACCAGCACCGGCCCAAGCGCGAGCAACGAGAAGAACTTGGCGAAGAACGCGGCTCCGAGCAGGCCGCCCATGATCATGCAGAGGTTTGAGATCAGCGCCAGGGGCGGCGAGAGCACTCGACTGACCCAGACATAGTCACCGCCAACTCTCGGCATACTGGCTCCGAGGAGCGCGAACATGATCAGGACCGGGATGTTGATGATCGCCACGAGGATCAGGACGCCGACCACATCCGCACCTGGGAAAGCGACCAGCGCAAAGAAGATCGAGTACGCAATCGTCGATCCCACCGGCGCGGAGATGACCGCGTTGAAGATCGTGGCATCGACGGCCGACGCAGAGCGCACCAGTCCCGTGCTGTTACGGACGAACAGCCTGCTCGAGGTTGCCATAGCGACCCTCCGGTGGTCCACCGCCACCAAACTTGACACGCGCGTCGAAATCCCGCAGAGTTTGAACACAATCGAACACCACTGTCAAGAGGGTTCCGGACACGGAGGGACACCTTCCGGTCAACACCCGACAAGCGAGTAAGGGCAGGCCAAGGAGGATCGGCGCACGGTGTTAGCGGTCGAGAGGCGCCTGAAGGTGCTGGAACGCGTTGCGGAGGACCAGGCCATCGAGGTCAGCACGCTGGCGCGCGACTTCCAGGTTTCCGAGATGACCATCCGGCGCGACCTTCGCCGGCTCGAGCGCGACGGGTTCGTCCGGCGCACCTACGGCGGCGCCACCACGCACCTCGTCCGGACATTTGAGGTCGGCGCCAACGCGCGGACCCTGCACCACGCGAGGGAGAAGCGCGTCATCGCCAAGCGCGCAGCGGAGCTGACCGTCGGCGTGCGCTCGATGTTCCTCGGGATCGGCACGACCGTCGAGCACTTCGCGCGACTTCTGCCGGTGCGCGAAGACCTCATGGTGATCACGCCGTCGCTCGCGGTGGCGAGCCTGCTTGGGACCCGCAATGTCCGCGTCATCATCGCGGGCGGTCTGGTTCGCCAGGATGAGCTGACCTGCATCGGCGCTTCGGCAGTCGAGGCCGTGCGCCGCTACAACACCGACACTGCCGTGATCGGCGCCGCCGGGCTCTCCGCGCGCCGTGGGATCACCGAGCTCGATGATCGGGACGCCGACGTGATCCGCGGTGGTCTCGAGCGCACCGAGCGGATCATCGTCATCGCCGACGGCTCGAAGTTCGGCGCGGTCGCGATGAGCACTGTGGCGCCGATCGAGCAGGTGTCGACCATCGTGACCGACAGCAGTGCTGACGCTCAGGAGATCGCGCGCATCGAGCAGGCCGGCATCGAGGTTGTGGTCGCTGGAACCGACGCATCGCTGCTGCGCCCCATGGAGAACGGCCGAACCCGTCTCGCCGACGTCCGCAGGCCCGCATGACGTTGCTGCGTCGAGTGTTCGGCGTGGACAAGCCAATCATCGCGATGCTCCATCTCCCGGCGATGCCGGGTCGCCCGCGCCACGACCGCTCTGCCGGGATGCGGCACCTGGTGGAGTCGGTGGAGCGAGACCTCGAGTCGCTGCAGGCTGCCGGCGTCGACGGTTTTCTGTTCTGCAACGAGGCGGACCTTCCGTATCAGATGCACGTGGGTCCCGAGGTCGCCGCGGGTATGGCGGCGGTCATCGGCCAAGTGCGTGACCTCATCACCCGGCCGTTCGGCGTCGACCTCGTCTGGGACCCGATCTCGAGCCTCGCGGTCGCGCGCGCGACCGGCGCCTCCTTCGTGCGCGAGGTCTTCACCGGTGTCTTCGAGAGCGATCTCGGCATCATGCAGCCCGACTTCGGAACCATCGCCGCCTATCGCGAGCAGATCGGTGCCGGCTCGGTGGCGATGTTCAGCAACATCACGCCGGAATTCGCGAGCAGCCTCGGGAACCGCTCGCTCGCCATGCGCGCGCAGAGCGCCGAGTATCTGGGTGTCGACGCGATCCTGATCAGCGGACAGATCACCGGCACCGCCACCCACCTCTCGCAACTGCTGGAAGCCAAGCAGGCCGTTCCGAACATGCCCGTTCTCGCGAACACGGGGGTGCGCGAGGAGACCGTGGATGAGATTCTCGCCATCGCCGACGGCGTCTTCGTCGGCACCAGCCTGAAGCATGACGGCGTCACCTGGAACCCGGTCGACCCCGAGCGCGCTGGACGGTTCATGAACGCCGTGCACCGCGCGCGCGAGGCGGTTCCCGCCTGACATGGCGAAAACGAGGATCTATTTCGTCAGCGACCTGCACGGATCGAACGTCTGCTTCCGCAAGTTCATCAACGCCGCGAAGATCTACGAGGCGAAGGTGCTCATCCTCGGCGGCGACGTGGCGGGAAAGGCGATCCAGTCGATCGTGCGCGCGCCCGGCGGGCGCTGGCAATGCCGCTTCGTCGGTACGGATTACGACGTCGTCGAAGGCCCCGAGTTGATCGCGCTGGAGAAGCTGATCGCCGACCACGGCTACTACCCGTACCGCGCCGACCCGGGCGAACTGGAGGCCATGGAAGCTGACGGCGGCCTCGATGACCTCTTCCTGCGCCTGATGCGCGAGCGGCTTACCGAATGGCTCGAGCTTGCTGACGCGCGCCTCCGCCCGCTCGGCATACCGCTGTATTTCATGCTCGGCAACGACGATCCGGAGGAGTTGAGCGCCTTGCTCGACACTGCACCCTGGGGCACCAACGACGAGGGCAAGGTGGTCTGGCTCGACGATGAGCACGAGATGATCAGCTGCGGCTACTCGAACGTGACGCCGTGGCACACCTATCGCGAGCAGGACGAGGCGCATCTTCGTGCCTCCATCGATGCGATGGTGCCCAAGCTCGAGCATCCCGAGCGGGCGGTCTTCAACCTGCACGCGCCGCCCTTCGGAACCCAGCTCGACGAGGCGCCCCTCCTGGACGCGAACCTGCAGGTGCAGGCAACCCTCGGTCAGGTGCGCATGGTGCCGGTGGGGAGTACCGCGGTTCGCGATGCCGAGCAGGCCTACCAGCCCTTGCTCGGACTGCACGGACACATTCACGAGTCGTCGGGGATCCGCCGGATCGGCCGCACCGTCGTCCTCAACCCGGGCAGCGACTACTCGACCGGCGCGCTCAACGGCGCTCTGATCACGCTCGACGGAGACAAGGTCAAGGCGCAGCAGCTGGTTCGCGGGTAGTAACGGAATGTCCGTGAACACCACCAATGGTGAAGCGCTCGTGTCCGTGGACGTGGGCACGTCCGGCGCTCGCGCGACTGCCTATGACACGGCGGGCGCGATGCTCCTCGAGATACGCCGCCCGTATCCGACGTTCACGCCGCGCGACGGCTGGGCGGAGCAGGACGCAAACCGATGGCGCTCGTCGTCGCTTTCCGCGCTCGCCGCTCTCGTCAAACAACTGGGAAGCCGCCACAACATCCGAGCCATCGGGCTGACCGGACAGTGCCCTTCGGTGGTGCCGATCGATGGCCGGGGTACGCCGCTCCGCATGGGACTCATCTACCGGGACAACCGCGCCGTCGCCGAAGCTGACAGTCTCTGCGAGACCTTCGGCGTCGAGCGGCTGCACACGCTGACCGGGCACGTGCCGGCTGCATTTCACGTCGCTGCGAAGATCCTCTGGATTCGCGGCCACGAACCGGATGTCTTCAGTGCCGCGCGACTGTTCCTGCAGCCCACCGAGCTTCTTGCGCTTACCCTCACCGGTGACGCGGTCACCGACTGGAGCATGGCAGCAGCGAGCGCGCTCCTCGATCTCCGCGCGCGCCGCTGGGCACCCGAGCTCGTCGACGCCGTCGGACTCGACATGACCCGGCTGCCGGTTCCCTCTCCATCGTGGAGCGTCGTTGGCGAGCTGCGACCGTCATTGCTACGCCGCTTCGGCCTGACCCAGACGATCCCCGTGGTTGCCGGTGCCGGCGACAGCATCGCGTGCGCGCTGGGAGCCGGGGTCACCACCCCGGGACCGGTGAGCGAGATGGCGGGCAGCTCAACGTGCCTCAACACGGTGGTGAGCGAGCCCACCACCGACCTGGCGATCACCCACTATCCGAGCGCTGTCGGGCCGGAGGGCTACGTGACTGAGGTCGGGATCAACACTGCAGGCGAGGCAATTGACTGGCTCGCCTCGCTGACGTACGGCGGCCGGTCAGGCCGCGTGCGAACAGCCGACTTCGAGTTGCTCGACCGCGAGGCAGACGAGGTCACTCCGGGGTCGGATGGCCTGCTCTTCGTGCCGGTGCTCGGTGATGGCGAGCGCGACGACCCGGCTTTGCGGGGTGCAGCCATCGGGCTCTCGACACGTCATGACCGAAAGTCTCTGGCGAGAGCCGCCTTCGAAGGTGTTGCCTTTGCGATTCGCGCGCACGTCGAGGAACTGGAGAAAGCAAGCACGCCGGCCACCGAGATGCGCGTCTCCGGCCGCCCGGCGTCGCTGCGAACGTGGAATCACATCAAGGCCGACGTCCTCGGCATCCCCGTTGCTCGCGTCCCCGGCGACGCGACCACCTCCGGCGTGGCGATGCTCGCGGGGCTCGGTGTCGGTATCTACCCGGATGCCGAGTCGGCGATTGCGGCCGCCTGCCGTCCCGATCCGCCGATTCAGCCAGATCCTGCCAATCACGACAGATACGAAGCGGTCTATCAGCGCTACAGATCGGTCGTCGCATCGGCGGCGCTGCACGCCGTGGCATCGTCCACCGAACGTCCTGCCGGAGAGCGCGCATGAAGGTTAACCTGGGCATCAACACCTGCTTCGCGCTCAAGCGCTGGCCGCGTCCCGCCGACTGGGCATCGGTGGTCCGCAACGACCTCGGCCTCGACCTCGTGGAGCTGTCGCTCGACCTCGTCGAAGGCATCGAGTCCTTCGCCGGCAGCCGCGACGCCGTGGAGCGTCACCGTGCCGCGCTCGACGCCAACGGCCTGCAGGCGCACGCCACCTTCACGGGGCTCGCCGCGTACTCGCTCGACCTGCTCATGCATCCCGACCAGGCGCGGCGCGCCGCCGCGGTGCAGTGGTACCGCACCATCATCGACCTGACCGCGGCCCTCGGATGTCGCGCAACCGGCGGACATGTCGGCGCGATGAGCGTCCCCGAGTGGAACGTCCCCGAGCTCCGCGCCGAACGCTGGGACGGTCTCAAGCGAGACCTGGAGGCAATCGCGGCGCACGCGAGTGCGGCAGGCCTCGAGTACCTCCTGGTCGAGAACCTCGTAGCGGTACGCGAGCCGTCCACCATGGCGCACATCGAGGGCCTGCTCACCGATGGCGACGCGGAGCACGTGCCGTGGCGGCTCTGCCTCGACGTCGGGCATCACTGCGTGCCCGGAACCGAAGGTGCGGAGCGCGATCCGTACGCCTGGCTGCAGCGCTTCGGCAGCCGCCTCGTCGAGGTGCAGTTGCAGCAGACGGACGGTCTCGGGGATCACCACTGGGCGTTCACCAAGGAGCACAACGCAGGCGGCATCATCGAGCCGGGCAGGGTGCTCGAGACCCTCGACGCCGCGGGCGCCGGGACGGTCGACCTGATCTTCGAGATCATCCCCGGTTTCGAGGACCCTGACGATCGCGTCATCGACGATCTGCGTGCCTCCGTCGACCTGTGGCGCACCGCGATCGACGCTCGCGGGCTCGGAGCGTAGCGATGCCGATCGTGCATGCCAACGGGCTCGACATCCACTACCGCATCACAGGCGATGGTGCGGAGACCGTGCTGCTCGTCAACGGCGTGGGTGACGACCTCGAGGGTTGGGCGATGCAGGTCGGTCCGCTGGTCGCCGCGGGATTGCGCGTGATCACCTTTGACAACCGCGGTGTAGGACGCACGTCGTTGCCACCGGGGCCGTACTCGAGCCGCGAGATGGCTGCTGACACCAAGGCGCTGGCCGACGTTCTCGGGCTGACCGGGTTCCACCTCGTCGGTGTCTCCATGGGCGGCGCGATCGCGCAGGAGTATGCGCTGTCCCACCCCGAGGATCTGCGCACGGTGGTGCTCGCCAACACGTACGCCAAGCCGGACGCCTACACACGAGCCGCGTTCGATGCCTGGGGGCAGATCGCCGAAGCAGGCGGGATGCCGTTGATGATGCGTCAGCAGGCGCCGTGGGTTTTCAGCCCCGCGTTCTACGCCGCGCATCCCAGGCAACTGGCGGCAATCCTCGAAGAGATGGAGCGGAGTCCGCAGCCCGCGTCCGCCTTTTCGGCGCAGATTGCAGCACTGCTGACGCACGATTGCGCAGATCGTCTCGGATCGCTGCGCACCCCCGCGCTGGTGATCGCGGCCGACGACGACATCATCATCCGGCTGTCGCTCTCCCACCGGATGTTCGAGGAGCTGCCGCGCGGGACCTGGGCGATCGTGCCCGGCGGGCATGCGGCATTTGTTGAGAATCCCGACCCGTGGAACCGGGCCGTCATTGAGTTCATTGATCAGCATCGCGCCACGGTGCATTGAAGGAGGTGGGATGAGCGTCTCCCTTGCCGAGCGATTCGGCACACCAAAACCGGTGATCGCGATGCTGCACTTTCCGGGGTTGCCCGGCCGGCCGCGCCACAACCGTGAGCTCGGCAGGAGTCATCTCGTCGACGTGGTGGGGCGCGATCTCGAGACCCTACAGAGCGCCGGCGTCGATGGCGTCCTCTTCTGCAACGAGAACGACATCCCTTATCAGCTCACGGTCGGACCCGAGATCCCGGCCGCGATGGCGGCAGTGATCGGCGAGCTGCGCGCGTCGGTGCGCGTGCCATTCGGTGTGAACATCCTCTGGGACGCGAAGTCGACTCTCGCGGTGGCGCGAGCGACCGGCGCGACATTCATCCGCGAGGTGCTCACCGGCGTGTACGAGAGCGACCTCGGTGTGATCGCACCCTCGATCGGCGACCTCGCCGGCTATCGCACCGCGATCGGCGCCGACGACGTCGCGTTCTTCGACAACATCGCGCCCGAGTTCAGCAGCGCGATCGGCAGCCGAAGCATCGCGGATCGCGCCCGCAGTGCCGCCTACCTCGGCGTTGATGCGATCCTCATCTCCGGTCCGGCAGCGGGTGTCCCTTTCGCCATGAGTGACCTCAAGACCGCCAAGGATGCCGTTCCCAACATGCCGGTCTTCGCGAACACCGGCGTCAGCGCGGAGCGCCTCGGCGACATCTTCGCGGTCGCGGACGGCGTCATCGTGGGCACGAGCCTGAAGGTCGACGGCGACACCTGGAGCCGGGTGGACCCGGCCCGCGCCGAGCGCCTCATGGACACGGCGAGAGCGCTACGCTCAAGGGGTTCCTGACCAGACAACGAGGAGCGCACAGGCATGGAATTCGAGGCTGCCCGCGACTTCCTGCTCTCGACCCGCGACGACTACGAGACCGCGTACCGCGACTTCCGCTGGCCGCGCCCTGAGAACTTCAACTGGGCCCTCGACTGGTTCGACGTCATCGCTGCAGGCAATGACCGGCCCGGGCTCTGGATCGTCGATGACGACAGCGAGACGCGGCTGTCGTTTGCAGAGCTGAGCGCGCGGTCAAACGCGCTCGCGGGCTGGTTGCGCGACCAGGGTGTCCGCCGTGGCGACCGCACCCTGCTGATGCTCGGTAACCGAGCGCAGCTCTGGGAGTGCATCCTCGCGCTGACCAAGCTGGGCGCGGTGATGATTCCCGCGAGCACGCTCCTGACCCCCGCCGACATCGTCGACCGTGTCGAACGCGGCCGCGTCGCCCACGTCATCGCCGAGTCGGAGCTGGCGGTCCGCTTCGCCGGCATCGACGGAGCATTCACGCGGATCGCCGTGGGCGATGTGGTCGACGGATGGCTGCGCTACGACGATTTCCTGACCGCCGGGAGCACGTTTGCAGCGGACGGTCCCACCCGGGCAGACGACCCGCTGTTTCTCTACTTCACATCCGGAACGACCGCCCAGCCGAAGCTCGTCGAGCACACGCACGCGAGCTATCCGATCGGACATCTCTCCACGATGTACTGGCTCGGGCTGCAGCCCGGCGACCTACATCTCAACATCTCCTCACCCGGCTGGGCGAAGCACGCGTGGAGCAACGTGTTCGCGCCGTGGAACGCGGAGGCGACGGTGCTGATCCTCAACTCCGCGCGATTCTCGGCGCGACGGCTGCTCGACACGCTGGAGCGCTGCTCGGTGACCAGCCTGTGCGCACCACCAACGGTGTGGCGCATGGTCATCCAGGAGGACCTCAGCGCATGGCGACCACCGCTGCGCGAGGTGGTCAGCGCCGGCGAACCCCTCAATCCCGAGGTCATCGAACAGGTTCGGCGCGCGTGGGGGCTCACCATCCGCGACGGCTACGGCCAGACGGAGACCACTGCCCAGGTCGGCAATCCGCCGGGGCAGACGGTGAAGCCGGGCTCGATGGGACGCCCGCTTCCCGGGTACGTGATCGAGCTCATCGATCCTGCAAGCGGCGAGCGCGGTGAGACCGGGGAGATCTGCATCGACCTCTCCAAACGGCCTGTGGCGCTGATGGTGGGATACCGCGACGACAGCGCGCACACCGCGGAGGTGATGCGCGACGGCTTCTATCACACCGGCGACGTCGCCTCGCGCGACCGTGATGGATACATCACGTACGTCGGCCGTTCTGACGACGTCTTCAAGTCGTCGGACTATCGCATCTCTCCGTTCGAGCTGGAGAGCGTGCTCATCGAGCACCCTGCCGTGGCCGAAGCGGCGGTGGTGCCGTCACCCGATCCACTCCGGCTCTCCGTCCCAAAAGCGTTCATCGCCGTGGGCGTCGGACACGTGGCGTCAAAGGACATCGCGCGTTCGATCTTCGAGCATTCGCAGGCAAACCTCTCCGGTTACAAGCGCATCCGCAGGCTCGAATTTGCCGAGCTGCCCAAGACGATCTCCGGGAAGATTCGCCGTGTCGATCTGCGCGCCAGGGAAGCCGGCCTGCGCGAGCAGTCTGCGCAGACGCGTGCCGAAAACGAGTACTGGGAAGAGGATTTCCTCGACCTGCGGCCGGCGCCCTGATCCCGTGCCGGCCGGTCGCGCCGCTCAGATGTAGAAGCGGTACAACCCCTGGGCGATGCAGCACGGTTTCTCGCCGCCCTCGCGCTCGATGACGAAGTCGACAACGATCTGAATGCTCCCGTCGGCGATGGCATCAACGGAGATGAGTGTCGCACCGGTGCGGATTGTCGAACCGACCGGTACCGGAGACGGAAACCGGACTCTGTTCAATCCATAGTTGATCGCGAGCCGGACGCCGTCGAAATGCAGGATTTCACTCCACATCGGTATGAGCAGTGACAGCGTCAGGAACCCGTGCGCGATCGTGGTGCCGAAGGGGCCGGCCGCCGCGCGCTCAGCGTCGACATGAATCCACTGGTGGTCGTCGGTGGCGTCCGCGAATGTGTTGACCTGCTCCTGGGTCACCTCACGCCATGCGCTGTACCCGAGATGCGTCCCAGTCAATGCTGTCAACTCGTCGACGCTCGAGACGGTCGTGGTCACCATTGCCTCCTCAATCGCTCTTGACTTGCACGGGTAGCAAGAACGGTCAGTCGCGCGTCAGGACGACGACGGGAATCTCACGTTCGGTGCGCTGCTGATACTCGTCGTAGTGCGGCCAGACCGCGGTCATCGTCTTCCAGAGCTCCGGCTTCTCTTCGGCAGTTGCAGTGCGCGCGTGAGCCGCGAAACGATCCCCCTTGACCTGTACGTGCACCTCCGGATCATCCACGAGATTCAGGTACCACGCCGGCGGCGCAGGAGCCCCGCCCTTGGATCCAACGACCAGGTAGTCGTCACCGTGGCGGCCGAAGATGAGCGCGTTGGTGCGCTCCTCACCGGACTTGCGGCCCTTGGTGGTCAGGATGAGGATCGGCGCGCCCTCGCGCCACGTGTAGCCTTCCTCACCGTTTGTTGCAACGTATCGGTCGACGTGCTCTCTGCCGAACAGCATCCGTGAAACTCCGCTTGCGGGACCTCCCCCGACGCCGGGGGACAGGCTTTCGAGTGTAATTTACCGGTGCACATCGACGATTCGCCCTCCTCGCTGCGCCATCTGACCCAGGATCGGCTGAGCATTGGTTCGCGAACCGGCGCGCTGATCGGACGGATGGGAGCCGTTGCTGTGGCCATCGCCGCCGCGATGTGGGCGACCGACCCGTACTTTCGCCCGGCGCTCACCAAGCAACTGACTGCGAGCCAGATCGTCTTCGTCGAGTCGCTGCTCATCGCGCTCTGCTTCCTGCCCGTCGCCGGGCGCGTACGCCGAGAGCTGCGCAACCTGCCGGTACGCCAGTGGATCGCAATGGCAATCATCGCGCTCGGCGCGCAGGCGTTCGCGACGGTGCTGTTCACGCAGGCGCTGAGCTACGCGTTCCCCGCACACGCCGCACCGGATTTCAACGTCGAGAACGAGGTCTACCTGCTCTACATGCTGCAACCGGTGTTCGGCATCGCCATGGCCAGCATCTTTCTCAAGGAACGCCGCAAGCCATATTTCTGGCCACTCGCGGCCTGCGCCATCGTGGGTGTCTATCTGATCGTCTTTCCGCAGAATCCGCTGTCTCCGTTCTCGTCGGTCCAGCACGGGCAGCTGCTCGCGGCGCTGTTGATTCTCGGCGCCGTCATCTTGTGGGCATCCGGCACGGTGTTCGGCCGCTACAGCCTCTCCAATGTCTCGTTCGTCACGACCGCGGCGATGCGTTTCACGCTTGCGCTGCCTGTGTTGCTGATCCTCATGCTCGCCGGCGTCGGCGGCGGTCACCTCGGCACCTTCTCGGTGCATCAGATTCCCAGCTTCATCGGAATCGCGCTGGTCCCCGGTCTGCTGGCGATGCTCCTGTACTACCGCGCGCTGGCGAGCACCCCGGCGTCGATGGCATCAATCGCCGAGCTGGGCTACCCGTGCGCACTCTTCCTGGTGTTCTCCTTGCCGGCACCGGTGGGGCTCGGACTGCCGCTCTACGGCATCGAGATCGTCGGTGCCCTGATCCTCATCGCGGTGGTGACCACGCTCAACCTGCTCAAGCACCGCGATGTCGTGGAGGCGCCGCGCCGCGCCGACGTGACCGCAGCCGCGGAAGCCAGGACCTAGTCACACCATGGTGCCCTCGCTCTGGATCGTGGTGCTCATCAAGGATTTCACGACGGCGAAGAGCAGGCTCGCGTCAGTGCTCGAGCCCATGCAGCGTCGCCGCCTCGCCGAGACGACAGCCTCGCGCGCCCTCGACGCTGCGCTTGCGCTTGCACCGACTCTCGCCGTCTGTGGATCGATCGAAGCCGCGGACCTCGCCCGTCAGCACGGCGCGTCGCTGGTTGTGGAACCGTCGCCGAGCGGGCAGAACCCGGCGGCGATGCGCGGACTCGCCGAGGTGCTGGAGCGCGGCGCCGAGTCGGCGCTGCTGCTCAGCTCCGACCTTCCACTCGTCGACACTGCCGCGCTCCGCCGGATGCTGGCGCACGCCGAGCTCCCGGGCAGCCTCGTCATCGCCGCCGCCGCCGACGGCCGCCACGGCACCAACGCCCTCTATCTGCGGCCGCCCGGCGACTTCACGCTCCACTTCGGCGACGCCTCATTGCCGAAATTCGAAGCGGAGGCGCAGCTGAGGGGGCGCCGCTTCATCCTCCACGAGGACCCGAGCCTCGGCCTGGATCTCGACGAGCCGTCCGACCTCTCCGCCTGGCGCCGGCTCGAGCCAACCGGGTGAACCTCGAGCTCCGCGGCGTCGAGGGCCTCCCCGAGATCCATCCCGGCGACGATCTCGCCGCGCTGATCGTCGAGCGGGCGGGATCGCTGCGGAGTGGCGATGTCCTGGTCGTCGCCCAGAAGGTCGTCTCCAAGGCGGAGGGACGGATTCGCACCCTCTCCGAGGTGACCCCCTCCGAGCAGGCGATCACCCTGGCCCGGAAGCTCGACGCGGATCCCCGCATGGTGCAGGTCGTGCTCGATGAGACCACCCGCATCGTGCGTGACGACCGCGTCCTGATCGTGGAGACGCGCCAGGGTTTCGTGTGTGCCAATGCCGGGGTCGACCGGTCGAACGTCGACGGCGCAGACGATGTCTGCCTGCTGCCACTTGATTGCGATGTGAGCGCCCGCACGCTGCACGAGCGGATCGAGTCGCTGACCGGCGCGCGGGTCGGCGTGGTGGTGAGCGACACCTTCGGGCGCGCGTGGCGGATGGGCCTCGTGAACGTCGCCCTCGGCGTCGCCGGCATGCCGGCCGTGCTCGACTATCGTGGCCGCCCGGACGATTTCGGGATGCCCCTGCAGGCAACCGTGGTGGCAATCGCAGACGAGCTCGCCGCCGCGGCGGAACTGCTCATGGGCAAGACCCGCCGGGTTCCGGCGGTCATCGCGCACGGTCTCGACGTCTTCGAAGTGGCGCCGGGGACCGGCCAGGAACTGGTTCGACCGTCGGAGCTCGATCTCTTCAGGTGAGAGTGGCCCTGCTCTCGGGGGGAACCGGCGGCGCCCGGCTCGCAAGCGGGCTGGCGACGGTCATGGCGCCCGACGACCTCTCGATCATCGCCAACACCGCCGACGACGAGGAGTTCTGGGGCCTCCTGGTCTGCCCCGATGTCGACGCGATCCTCTACCGGCTGGCCGGCGTCTTCAACGACGCGACCGGATTCGGCGTCCGCGACGACACGTTTCAGGCACAGGCGATGCTCGGCAGTCTCGGCGAGCAGACCTGGTTCCAGCTCGGAGACCGGGATATCGGCGTGCACCTGCTCAGAGCCTCGCTCCTGCGCGGCGGGATGCGGCTCACCGAGGCGGTGACCCGCCTCGCTCGCGGCTTCGGGATCCAGGTGAGCGTGATCCCGATGAGCGACGACCCGGTGCGCACCCGGATCAGGACGGACGCCGGGGAATTGAGCATGCAGGAGTGGTTCGTGGGGCAGCGATGCGAGCCGGCAGTGCGCGGGATGCGGCTCGCCGGGATCGACGCAGCACGGCCGGCGCGAGAGGCAGTCGCCGCGGTGCGCAGTGCCGATGCCGTGATCATCGGGCCGTCCAACCCACTGCTGAGTGTCGATCCCATCCTCGCTGTGCTCGGTGACGAGCTCGACCGGGAGCGCGTGACCGTGGTCTCCCCGGTTGTCGGCGGAAAGTCGTTGAAGGGGCCGACCTCCGACATGCTCCGGGACATGGGCGAGGAGGCGACCGCATTCGGAATCGCCCGCCATTACGCGGGTATTGCGTCAACCATCGTGATCGATCGCGTTGATGCCGGCTCACTCGAGTCGATCCGTTCGCTGGGAGTGCGCACACTCCTCGACGACATCGTCATGGACGGGGTCGACGGCGAGAAGCGCCTGGCAGCATCGCTGCTGCACGCCCTAGAGTCGGCCGATGGCTCATGAAGCTGCGCTCGATTTCATCCGGTCCAACCCGCAGGCCGTGCTCGCAACCTATCGCCGTGACGGACAGGCGCAGCTCTCGCCTGTCCTCGCAGCCGTCGACGCCGAATCACGAGTGGTGATCAGCACCCGTGAGGGCGCGATGAAGACGCTCAACCTCCGTCGCAACCCTCGAGCTGCACTGTGTGCACTCAGCCCGCGCTTTTATGGCGAGTGGCACACCGTCGAGGGCAATGCCGAAGTCATCAGCCTTCCCGAGGCGATGGAGCTGCTCGTCGACTACTACCGCCGTGTCAGTGGCGAGCATCCGGACTGGCAGGAGTATCGCGAGGCCATGGCTAGTGAGCACCGCGTGCTGCTGCGCATCACCGTGGATCGGAGCGGACCGACGACCCAGGGATAGGAGCGGGTCAGTCCACACCTACGTGTGGCACGACTCTGCGCAACCGCGGAAGCACCTCGCTCGCGTACACCTCGAGAAAGCGTCGCTGATCGGTCCCCGGAGCATGGAAGATCAGATGCGTGAATCCGAGATCGATGTACGGGCGAATTCGTTCCACGTGCTCGTCCGGATCGGAGGATACGATCCAGCGGCTCGCGGCCCGCTCGGTGGACAGGGCGTCGGCGAGGCGCTCCATCTCGACCGCATCCTCGACGCCGGTCTTCTCCTCCGGAGACAGCGCAAGCGCCGCCCAGTGACGCGTGTCCTCGCGCGCTCTCTCCAGATCGTGATCGAACGAGACCTTCATCTCGATGGTCAACTCGACATCGGAGGGGTCTCGCCCCGCCGCCCGTGCACCCTCCATCACAGCCGGGAGCAGGGTGTCGGAGTACAGCTCCATACCCTTGCCGCTGGTGCAGATGAGCCCATCTGCGACGCGCCCCGCGAGCCGCGCCGCTGACGCTCCCGCGGCCGCGACGTAGATGGGAATCGGCGTCGCGGGCCGGTCGTAGATGGTGGCGTTCCGCGTTCGATAGTACGTGCCGTTGAACGTGACCCGATCTTCCCTGAGCAGGGTCTGGATGACGGTGACCGCCTCCTTGAGCCGTGCGAACCGTTCCTTTGGGTCCGGCCACACGGCGTCGAGCGGCGCCTCGTTCATCGACTCCCCGGTCCCGACTCCGAGCCAGATACGACCGGGAAACAACGACGCGAGGGTGCCCATCGCCTGGGCGACGATCGCCGGGTGGTAGCGGAACGTCGGCGTGAGCACGCTGGTCCCGAGCGCGATGCGGTTCGTCGCCTGACCGGCTGCACCCAGCCAGGCCAGCGAGAAAGGCGCATGGCCACCCGTGTGCCGCCAGGGCTGGAAGTGATCGCTGATCGCGGCAGTGTCGAAGCCGAACTCTTCTGCTGCAACGGTGAACGCGAGCAGGTCGGATGGGCTGAACTGCTCAGCCGAGACCTTGTATCCGAACCGCAGCTCACGAGACACGGCGGCCATTCTCCCACGGAGCACCGCGCGATCCGATCAGGCGGCGTGCGGTGCGACGAGCTCCGGTGGCGTTCCACCCATCATGCGTCGTGCCGACTCGATCTTCGCGATCAACGCCTCAGACGCGAACGGCTTGCCGAGGTACTCGCACTCGAGCTCATACGCACGGTTGAGCACCTCAGCACTGTCAAGCAGGCCGGTCATCACGACAATCGGTATGCGCGCGTGCATCGCGGTGGTGCGCACATGGCTGATCAAGTCCCAGCCATCGCCATCCGGCATGCCGATGTCGACGACCATCGCATGGGTGCTGTGTGTGAGCTCCGCCATTGCCTCTCGAATGCTCGGAACGAGCACGGTGCGCAGACCGTGCCGCTCGAGGATCCGGCATGCCGTGACGCCCACACCCTGGTCGTCGTCGACGACGAGCACCCNNCGCGCAGATGGGTCGCCTGGTCGGCGCGCTCCACGCCTTCAATCGTCGTCCGAAGCTGCAGCGCCCGCACCATGCCCACCACGGCGTCGAGCAGTCCGCTGGCGACGTGTCCGTCGGGGACGTGGTCCACCAGTGACTTGTCGATCTTCACCACGGCGACGGGGAGGCGGCGCAACCTCGCCAGCGATGATGCACCCACACCGAAGTCGTCAATGGCGATCGCGACTCCGAGGGCTCTGAGACGGCTGAGGACCCGGATCGCACCGTCCATGTTGTCCATGATCGCTGTCTCCGTCACCTCGAGGATGAGGTACCTGGGCTCGATGCCGGCGCTGCGCAGCGCCTCCTTCACAATGGCGACGAAGTCATCTGAATAGAGTTGACGCGGCGACACGTTGACACTCATGGTGACGTCCGCCGCATCGCCGTACTCCTGCTGCCACGCTGCGAGCTGCTGGCATGCCTCATTGAGGATGCGTGCACCAATGGGGATGATCAGCCCGGTTCGCTCGGCGATCGGGATGAAGACATCGGGCGGTATCACATCGCCGTCGGGATGTCTCCAGCGAGCGAGTGCCTCGATCGAAACCATCCTGCCATTCGCGAGATCGACGATCGGCTGGTAGTGCA
>PKYW01000030.1:18021-27280 GCA_003132805.1 Candidatus Dormiibacterota bacterium
CTCGACGGTGGCTCCGTTCAGTGTGAGCGGCAGCTCGATCGCGGCGAGCACGCGTCGGGCCAGAACCGCCACGTGGTCCGCGGGACCCGGCGCGAGCAGGACGGCGAACTCGTCACCACCGAGCCGGGCGACAGTGTCGATGTCTCGAACGCTGTTGACGACGCGTTGGGCCACCTGTACCAGCACCGCGTCACCCGTGCTGTGCCCGAACGTGTCGTTGATCTCCCTGAACCCGTCGAGGTCGAGCATCATCAAGGTCACGCCCGGGCCGTCCGCATCGAGCGCGGCGAGCTCGTGCTCGATGCGGCGCCGGAGCAGCACGCGGTTGGGCAGTCCCGTCAGTGCGTCGTGCGCCGCCTGGTGAACGAGTGCCTGATCGAGCCCGGGATTCGTGTGCACAGCAAGGTACGTGCGGGTGAGCGTCACACCGACGAGCGCGGCCGCGAACAGGGCAGCGCCGACCTCGGCGACATTGTGGAGACCATCCTCGAAGGCGTTGCCCCCAACGTCGAGCAGGGACGCGCCGAGGAGGACGATGATCAGCACAGCGACAGCTGCACTCGCCCCCATGAAGACCCGGCGAGATGACACGGTGGCGCCTAGATCCGGCGAGCCTGCAACCGTGCGCTGGTGATGGTCACGGTCAAGGTCTCCTGTGATCAGCGCAAGCCGTACGCCCGATCTGTTGCGAGGACGTCCACGCCGTGCGTGCGGTGGCCACTCCGACGGGACTCTCGAGGCCAATCTGCAGTGCCCGCCAGAGGGCCGTCTGTTCGACAGCGTACTTACAGGGAGTGGGAATCGACGCTCGTACAACACTGTCACAACCGTCACCCCGCCGTCCGTCCTCACCTGCGAACCACAGTGGTTTCGTGTCATCCGCGTAGCTGGGGACTTGCTCGCCCATTGCTACACTGCACAGCGTGGCGAAATGGGTCGTGCTCCACTTGAGTCCCGATGACGCGTCGACCTACATCAACGTCGACGCGGTGACCCAGGTCCGCCAGGTATCGGTCGGATCGACCCGCATCTGCTTCGCTGACGGCAGCGATGTCTCAGTCCGCGAGGATGCGCCGATCGTCATCGCAGCGTTCCGTCGCGACTCCATCTAGGGTCCCAGCAACCGCCGCCCCACCCTGGTCATCGTGAATCGGTCGGAATCGCGTGCGCGCGAGTGCCGGGTGCCTTCGTTCATGTGGCAGCATGAGGTGGCTCATGACAACGACGCCGCTGCTCATGATCCCCGGGCCCACCCCGGTCGCGCCCGCCGTCCTGGCGGCGCTCGCCGAGCCGGTGCGGAGCCACAGCGGGCCTGAGAACGCGGCCACCATGCTCCGGATCCAGGAGGGGATCCGCCGGCTGGTGGGATCGGACGGAGCGCGCATCCACTGTTTCGCCGGCGCGGGAACCCTCGCCATGGAAGCGGCGATGGTCAACCACGCCGCTCCGGGTGACCGGGTCGTGGTGATCAGCCACGGCTACTTTGGTGACCGCTTCACTGAGATCGCCGGCGCCCTCGGGATGCGCACCGACGTGCTCGCGGTCGAGTGGGGACAGCGCGCCGACCAGGACGTCCTGCGAGCGCTCATCCGCAACAGCGACCCGCCTGCGCTCGTGTGCTTCACCCATGTGGATACCAGCAGCGGCGTGCTCGCCGACTGCGCCGAGACCGCTGCAACGATCCGAGCGGCCGCGCCCGACACAGTGATCGTGCTCGACGGCGTCTGCGCCACAGGCGGCATCGAGGAGTCGATGGACGCGTGGGATGTCGACGTCCTGCTGACGGGTGCCCAGAAGGCGCTCAGCGTGCCGCCGGGCCTCGCCCTGCTCGCGGTCTCGGACCGAGCTCGCCGGCGGCGCGAGTCGCTCGGCGACATTCACGCCTACTACGCCGACCTCCGCCGCTGGGACGCTTCCGTCGATGATCCGCGCAAGTACTTCTCCACTCATGCGGTGTCGTTGCTTCGGGCGCTCGAGGTCTCCCTCGACGCCATCTTCGCCGAGGGGCTGACGGCGAGATACGAGCGCCACCAACGAGTGGCAGCAATGATCCGAGATGGCATGGGCGAGCTTGGATTCGAGCCGCTCACCAACCCCGCATGCCTGGCACCGACGTTGAGCGTGCTCGCGGTCCCAGACGGTGTGGATGACGCGACGCTGCGTGCCGGCATGAACGAGCGTGGCGTGGTGATCGCGGGATGTCTCGGCCCCTGGGCGGGCCGTGGAGTGCGCATCGGACACATGGGCACGGTCACCGAAACCGAGGCTGCGCGAACCATCGACGCTGCCGCGGCGACGCTGGGCGCCCATGCTTGATCGCACACTGCTCGAGAGGCTCCGGGCCGTGGTCGGCGACGATGGCATGATCACCGAAGCGCCTGCACTGCAGACGTACGCGTGTGATGGCCTCACCGGGCGGCGCGTGTCACCTGCCGCTGTCGTGTTACCGCTCACCACCGAGGAGGTCGCCGACGTCGTGCGTGCCTGTGCCGAGGCGCGCGTGCCGTTTGTCGCGCGAGGCGCCGGCACGGGGCTCTCCGGTGGAGCGCTCCCGGTGGCCGACGGCATCGTCATCGGCCTCAGCCGGATGCGGTCGATCCTCGACATCGACCTCGAGAACCTCCAGGTCACGGTGCAGCCCGGCGTGACCAACCTCGACGTCAGCAAAGCGGTGCGACCGCTCGGGTACTTCTACGCGCCGGACCCCTCGTCGCAGCAGGTGTGCACCATCGGTGGCAACGTCGCCGAGAATTCCGGCGGCGCGCACTGCCTGAAGTATGGGTTCACGACCCACCACGTTCTGGCGGCGACCTTCGTCACCGCCGACGGACGGATCGCGCGGCTCGGCGGAACGGTACGCGATGCCCCCGGCTATGACCTGCTCGGCGTGGTGATCGGCAGCGAGGGGACGCTCGGCATCGTCACCGAGGTGGTGCTCCGGATCATCCGCGTCCCGGAATCCACGGAGACCGTCCTCGCGGCGTTCTCCACGATGGGCGACGCGGGCGAGGCGGTCTCGCGAATCATCGCGGCCGGCATCACGCCCGCCGCCATCGAGATGATGGATCGCCTCGCGATCCAGGCATGCGAGGAGATCGTCCACGCCGGGTACCCGGACTGCGGTGCGGCACTGATCGTCGAGCTCGACGGGCCGGAAGTCGAGTCCACCGCCTTCCTCCGCCAGGTCATCGACATCTGCGCGGCGAGCGGGTCGACCGAGACGCGCGTCGCTGCGAGCGAGGCGGAGCGCGCCCTGATCTGGAAGGCACGCAAGGCGGCCTTCGCATCGATGGGGCGGATCAGCCCGAACTACTACGTCCAGGATGGCGTGATTCCCCGCACCCGGCTGCGCGACGTCCTGGAGGAGATCGGCTCGCTCTCGACCACCTACGGGTTGCGCGTCGCCAACGTCTTCCACGCAGGAGACGGCAACCTCCACCCCCTGGTGCTGTACGACAACACCGAGCCAGGGGCCGGCGACCGCGCGCTCCAGCTTGCCGGGCTGATCCTGGACGCCTGCATCACGGCGGGTGGATCGATCACCGGTGAGCATGGTGTTGGCTCGGACAAGGCCTGCTACATGCCGAAGATGTTCAGCGCCGGATCCATCTCCGTGATGGGGAGGGTGCGCGATGCCTTCGACCCGCGAGACGTGTGCAATCCGGGCAAGGCCCTCCCCACCCCGAGGCTCTGCGGCGAGGTGCCCGGAATGTATCGACCCCACGAGATCGAGATGGCGGGTCTGGCGGAGCGGCTGTGACGGCCTCGACAGCCCAGGAGTTGCACCTCTTCACCGAACTCGTCGGGGCCGCGAACGTCAGGAACGCCGAAGCGTCGGACGCGGTGGGCGGCATCGTGCCGAGCATCGTGGTGTCGCCCGGCGACGAGGGCGAGGTCGCATCCGTGCTGTCGGCGGCGACCGCGCGGGGGCTTGTGGTCGTCCCTCGCGGGGGCGGCACCAAGATCGATTGGGGTTCGCCGCCGGAGCGATGCGACGTCCTGCTCTCCACCTCCCGGATCGAAGGGATCGTCGACCACGAACCAGCGGACCTCGTGTGCGTCGTCCGAGCTGGAACGACGCTGGGCCACCTCCAGGAGACCCTGGCGTCGGTTCCCGGTTTCCGGCAGCGCCTCATGCTCGACCCGCCCCAGGGAGGGCGCGCGACCATCGGCGGTGTGATTGCCACCGCTGCCAGCGGTCCGCTGCGCACCCGCTTCGGCACGCCTCGCGACCTGGTGATCGGGGCGAGCTTCGTGCTCTCCGATGGCACCATCGGACGGAGCGGCGGCAAGGTCGTGAAGAACGTCGCGGGCTTCGATGTCGCCAAGCTGCTGGTGGGATCGCTCGGAACGCTGGCGGTCGTGACCGAGGTCGCCTTCCGGCTCCACCCACTCCCCGCCGCGTCGCGGATGGTCATCCTGGAATCGCGGTCGGTGCTCGATCTCTGCGAGTTCGCTGCTCGGGTGGGAAGGCTCCAGGTGACGCCGAGCGTGGTCGATCTCCACTGGCCGCAGGGACTGGTCGTGGTGCGCTTCGACAGCTCGGAGCAGGGCGCGACACTGCAGGCTGAGCGCGTCACTCGGGAGATCGGCGGACGCATCATCAGCGGGGGCGACGAGGCCGCGCTGACCGATGCGCTGACCGGCTCACCATGGACCGGGTCGGGGATGGTTGGCGCTGTCGCGATGCTGCCTGCGCGAATCGGGACGTTTCTGACATCCATGTCTGCTACGTGCGACGCGGTCACGCTGCGGCCGCTCCTGGGCACCGGTGAGGTGCGATTCGCGCCCGATGTCCTGGACATGGTGCGCGGAGGCGTGCGCAGCGCCGGCGGGCGGATGGTGATCAGACGCGGCGACGGGATCTCGGCCGGGGATGCGGACGACGATGTGGCCCTCGACCTCATGCGCTTGGTGAAGCGGCAGCTCGACCCGGCGCGAACGCTGAGCCCGGGCCGCCAGGCCGGTGGCATCTGACGTGGCCGGTCTGACCACGGCTCCACCCCAGGTCGCGGGGCACGCACGTGCAGGCGCAGAGACCGTCGCCTTCGACGACCACCACGCACCCGATCCGGCACTGATCGCCGATTGCGTGCACTGCGGGTTCTGCCTCCCCGCATGCCCCACGTATCTGCTCTGGGGTGAGGAGATGGACTCCCCTCGTGGTCGCATCCTGCTCATGGATCTGGCATCGCGCGGCGAGGTCGGTATGGAGCCGGAGGTCGTGCGTCACTGGGACGCGTGCCTCGGCTGCATGGCATGCGTCGACGCCTGTCCCTCGGGTGTGCAGTACGACCGCCTGATCGAGCAGGTTCGCCCGCAGATTGAACGGCGTTTCGCTCGTGGCTGGCGAGCCCGCGCGTCGCGCGCCGCACTCTTCGCAGTCCTCCCGTATCCGCAGCGGATGCGCACGATCGCGTCCGCTGTGGCACTTACCCAGGCACTTGGCCTGCGCAGGGCGTTGCGCGTCGGCGCGATCCGGCGTTTTGCTCCGGCGACGTTGCGCCGTCTCGACGACATGGCGCCATCGCTCACGCGTGCAGGCCTCAGAGCGCAGGCACCGCGCCGTCTGCGGCCCAGAGGCAAGCGACTCCTGCGAGTCGCGCTGCTCACAGGGTGCGTGCAGGACGCCTTTTTCTCGCAGGTCAATCGAGCCACCGCTCGGGTGCTCGCCGCTCACGGATGCGAGGTGCTGGTTCCTCCATTGCAGAGCTGCTGCGGAGCGCTCGAGATCCATTCCGGACGGGAGCAACCCGCGCTGCGACGGATGCGCGAGCTCATCGCGCAGATGGAGCGCCTCGACATCGATCACATCGTGGTCAACAGCGCGGGGTGCGGTTCGGCGATGAAAGAGTACGGCGCGATGCTGGCCGACGATCCGTTTTGGGCGGAGCGCGCAGCGAGCTTCTCAACTCGTGTGCGTGACGTGATGGAGATACTTGCGGATCTCGAGGTGCAGCTCCCCGCATGCCTGCACCCGCTGCCCGCGCGGGTCGCATATCACGATGCGTGTCACCTCGCGCACGCGCAAGGAGTGCGCGCGCAGCCGCGCAGCGTGCTTGCTCGCATTCCAGGGCTCGAGCTCGTCGACCTCAAGGAGGCGGACGTGTGCTGCGGCAGCGCGGGCATCTACAACCTCATCGCTCCGCAGACTGCCGACGACCTCGGCACTCGTAAGGCAGCGAACATCGCCGCCACCGGAGCCGAGTTGGTGACCGCCGGCAATGGTGGCTGCCTGCTCCAGATCAGTGCTTCGCTGCGCCGCTCGGGACACCCGCTCCCCGCCTTTCACCCCGTGGAGTTGCTCGACGCGTCCATCCGTGGGCTGCCGCCGGCGCAGTTGCGCGCCGGTTCGCCCACCGCGTAGGCGGTGATCGAGACGCTGACGAGCGACGCCGGTTCGATCGCGGTGCGGCGACCTGCTCGCGCCCGAGTGGTGGTTGTCGGCGCCGGGGCAATCGGGCTTGCGGTCGCGCTGCAGTTGCGCCGAGCCGGCGTCGAAGGCGTCGTCGTCGTCGACTGCAACTCGTCCGCCGGCATGGGATCGACGAGCCGCGCTAACGGCGGGGTCCGAGCGCAGTTCACCACAACGGTCAACATCGCCTTCTCGCAATTCACGATCGAGCAACTGCGCGAGCTGCACGAGCAGAGCGCCGGCCAGGTGGGGTTCAAGAGCGTCGGCTATCTCTTTCTCACCGGCACCGATGCGGGCGAGATCGCGCTGCGACGCGCCTGGGAGCTCCAGCGCTCGCTCGGTGTTGACGTGGCATGGCTCTCAGCCGCCGGCGTCATCGAGAGAGCACCGTTTCTCAATGTCGATGGACTCGCGGCGGCAACCTTCTGCGCAAGTGACGGCATCATCGATCCCCACGGTGTCACGAGCGCACTCTGGGCGGAGGCACGGCGCCTCGGCACCTCATTTGCCTTCGACACCGAGGTGCTCGGGGTCGAGGCCGGACCGTCGCCACGGGTACGCACCACGACCGGTGATATCGAGACCGAGTTCGTCGTCAACGCCGCCGGGCCGTTCGCCCGCACCCTCGCCGCAACCGCGGGCATCGACCTCCCCGTGGTGACGCGGCGGCGAAACCTCGCGTGCACGGAGGCGGTGGACGGCATCGCCGGTGACATCCCGATGTGCGTCGACAACGACACCGGTATCCTCATCCGCCGCGAGGGCGCCGGGTTTCTCATCGGTTTCTCTGATCCGAGCGATCCGCCGAGCACGGACACCGCCTTCGATCCCGCCTTTCTCGATGCGATCGCCGCGCGCGTCGGCAACCGGTTTTCGTTCCTCGAGGATGTGCCGATCAACTCGCGCAAATGCTGGGCCGGCCTCTATCCCGAGACCCCGGATCACCACGCGATCGTCGACGCGCCGGCTGAGCTGCCGTGGTTCATCCAGTGCGCCGGCTTCGGCGGCCACGGGATCATGCACTCGTTTGCAGCCGGCCAGGCGGTCACCGAGCTCATCACTGAGTCACGCTGCACAACCTTCGACCTGCATCCCCTGCGCCTGAGCCGCTTCGACGAGCCGGGCGCGGTGGTCGAGACGGCGGTGCTCTAGGCCGCCAGGAGTTCCGCGATCTCCCCTGCCGGGTCCTCGATCAGCGCGCTCAGAGCGTGGCGCTGCTCGCCGTCAAGGGTGCGCAGCGGGGCGCGAACGGCGTCGTTGATGACCACGCCACGGTGCGTGAGGATGAACTTCAGCGCCGACTGGAACGGGAACGGCTCGATGCTGGACCGCACCCGCGCAGCGCGCGCGCTCGCGTCTGGAGTCGCGGACCGGACAGCATCGATGGTGAGCTCCGGGAATGCCGCTGCGAGACCGGACACCGCGCCTGCCGCCCCTGCCTCGAGGCCCTGACAGATCAGGCCCTCGGCGCCGATGAAGACATCGAGACCAGGGATGAGATACGGCCGCACCGGCTCAAACGGCGAGTCGGAGACTTTGAGTCCGGCGAGGTTCGGGGCGCTGGACTGGAGCCGCGTGATCACATCGATCGGCACCGAGTATCCGCTCCGAGCCGCGAACTCGTAGATGTAGAAAGGCAGAGGGTCGCACGCATGTGCCGCGGCGTCGAGATGTCGCCAGATGGCTTCTGCGTCGAGCGCGAAATAGGGAGGTGGGATCACCGCGACGCCATCGGCTCCGTGGGCCGCGGCGTGCTCGGCGAGAACGACGGTGTCATGCGTGGTCTGCGCTCCGCAGTGCACCACGACGGCGAGCCGGTGATGTGCCGACGTCACGAATTCGTCGGCCGCGAAACGGCGCTCGTCCATCGAGAACATGATCCCCTCACCGGTCGTCCCCAGAGCGAGCACGCCGTCAAGACCCGAACGAGCGTAGAAGTCCATGACTGCATCGATCCCGTCGCCGTCGATCGAACCATCGACGCCCGTGAGCGGTGTCACGGCTGCGGCGAGCGTACCCCGGACAACGCTCTGAGCTCCCATGACGAGTGCAGTCTAGAGTGTTCCCGACNNGCGATCGCGCGCGCGGGTGCCGCGGAGCAGCAGGTCCGCGACGAGTCCGGTCCACCCGGTTTGATGTGAGGCGCCGAGCCCGCGTCCGGTCTCTGCGTGAAAGTACTCGTGGAAGGGGATAGCATCGGCGAGGTCCGGACGTTGATACGGCTTGGTTCCGGCGACGACCGGACGCACGCCGCCCGTGTCCTTGAGGAAGATCGACACCAACCGCGCAGCGATATCGTCGGCGACGGTGCCGAGATNNGCGCCAGTTCGAGTTGCCGCCGTAGAGGCGCGAGGTCGACTCCGCCGGCTCGTAATCGAGACGTGCGACGACGCCGCCGATGTCGATGTCGAGCGGATGCGCGGCATGGAACTTCGAGAGCGCGCGCAGGCCGTGGTCGCTGAGAAACTCGGATTCGTCGAGCACGTAGTCGAGGATGCGGCGGAGCCGATCAGGGTTGACGATCGCGAGGAGCCGGCTCTCGCGCTGGGCGTCCTGGACTTCAAGTGACACCGCCGCGGCATAGCGTGGTTTGAGCTTGATGAAGAGNNGCCGCTCGGCGAAGTCGGGCAGGCGTCGCAGCGTCTGGTCACCGAGTGTCGTCGCGGCGCACAGCGGGATCAGCCCGACGAACGAACGCGCCTGGATGGGGATCCGGGTGCCATCAGCAAGTTGCCAGCTGTCGTAATAGAAACCCGCATTCTCATCCCAGAGTCCCTGCTCGTTTATGGCGGTCGCGATTGCCGCGAAGTGCTCGAAGAACTTGGTGGCAACGTCCTCGTACGT
>PKYW01000030.1:27326-32251 GCA_003132805.1 Candidatus Dormiibacterota bacterium
GTGAAGTTGATCAGCAGCTTGTGGAAGACCCGCGCGAGGAACTGGTAGTCGGTCGCGCCGTCGATCTCGAAGACGCGCAAGGCCGCCCACGCGTGCACCGGTGGGTTGACATCGTCGAACGACCACTCGTATGCCGGCAGCTGACCGTTGGCGTGCATGTACCACTCGCGGCAGAGCAGGATGAGTTGCTCCTTGGCGAATTCGGCGTCGACATGCGCCAGCGCGACACATTGAAAACCGAGATCCCACGACGCGAACCAGGGGTACTCCCACTTGTCGGGCATGGAGATCACGTCCGCCGTGTCGAGGTGCCGCCAGCCGGCATTGCGCCCGGTGAGACGTTGCGGCGGTGGTGGCGGCTCGGCCGGATCACCGTCGAGCCAGCGGGTCACGTTGTAGTGATAGAACTGCTTGCCCCAGAGCATGCCGCCGAGTGCCTGACGGGCGACCAGGCGCTCGTCGGCGGTCAGCCGGTCCGGCATGACGCTTGCGTAGAAGGCGTCAGCTTCGGTGCGACTGCGTTCCAGGGCGGCACTCGCTCCCTCAACGGCGTTGGTCTCGCGGCGGCCGAACCGGAGCATGATCACGGCAGTCTTTCCCGCCTCGACTGGAAGGACGTAGTGGAGCGCCGCCTTGGTCCCCTGCTGCGCCGGATTCACCGTCGCGGCGCCGCGCGTCACGTGGTCGTTGATCCCGTCCTTCGGAAAAGGACTCCGTGACGGGGCGCCCCAGAGCCGCTCGGCATTGGACTCGTTGTCGCACACGAGCGGCGTGTAATCGCCGTCGCCGGTGAGAAACATCCGGCCGACGACCGTGTGGTCAGCGACGATCCGCTTGTCCTCTGCGTGCAGTGCGGGCTTGGTGTCGGTGAGGCCCCAGACCCACGTGTTGCGGAACCACAGCGTCGGGAGGACATGGAGCGTCTGCGCGGTGGATCCGGCGTTGCGCGCACGCAGCTCCAGCACAAGGTCCTCCGGCGTCTCCTTTGCGTAGTCGATGGTGATGTCCCAGAAACCGTTGTCGAGCACACCGGTGTCGGCCAGCTCGTACTCGGGGTCGAGCTGACTGCGCCGAGCGTTCTCGCTGATCAGGTCGTCGTAGGGAAACGCAACCTGTGGATAGAGATATCGCCAGCGCATCCACGAATGCGTCGGCGTCGAGTCGACGTACCACCAGTATTCCTTGGCGTCCTCACCGTGGTTGCCCTGCGGGCCGGTCAGGCCGAAGATGCGCTCCTTGAGGATCGGGTCGACTCCGTTCCAGAACGCGAACGCGAGACAGAGGAGCTGGTGATCGTCACAGATCCCGCCAAGACCTTCCTCGCTCCAGCGAAAGGCGCGCGACCGCGCCTGATCGTGGGTGACGTAGTTCCACGCGTCGCCATCGGCGCTGTAGTCCTCGCGCACCGTTCCCCATGCGCGTTCACTGACGTACGGTCCCCAGCGCCGCCAGCCGGCGGGATCGTCGCGCAACCGCGCGCGCTCGGCGTCCTCGTTGCTCACGCGCGGGTGTTCGGTTCTAGCCCTGCACGGCCTGGTCTGCTATCGACAACGCGCCATCGATGACCTCGAATCCATGAGCGAGCTCCTCCTCGCTGATGCAGAGCGGCGGGTTGGTGTGGATAGAGTTGTTGGAGACCATCGTGTACACCCCGTGCTCGCGCAGATACCTGCCGATGGCGACCATCTCCTCGCTGCTCGCATTGAACTTGGTCATCGGCGTGTACGGGTCCTGACGCCGGACGAGGTCGAGGATGCCGAACAGCCCGAGGTTCCGATGCGCGCCGATGCTGGGATGCCGGGCGGCGAGGCGCTCATGATGCGCGCGCATCACGGGGTCCATGGCGGCGGCACGTTCGATGAGGTGATCTTCCTCATACACGTTCAGCGTCGCCATGGATGCGGCAAGCGATATGGGGTGGCTCGAGTAGGTGAGACCGCCGTAGAACATCATGGAATCGAACTTCTCCGCGACGTGGCGGCGGATCGCGACCGCGCCCAGCGGCAGGTACGAAGACGTCAGCCCCTTGGCCATCGTCATCAGGTCGGGGACGGTGTCCCAGTGCTCGATCGCGAACCACCGTCCGCTGCGCCCGAACCCGGCCATCACCTCGTCCGCAACCATCAGGATGCCATGCCGATCGCAGAGCTCGCGAACGCCCTGAATGTATCCGTCGGGCGGGATCAGGACGCCGTTGGTGCCAACGATGGTCTCGAGGAATATCGCCGCGATGGTGTGCGGTCCCTCGTACATGATCACGTCCTCGAGACCGCGGAGGCTCTCCTCAACGGGTCGAGGTTCGCGCTCGCCCCAGCGATGCGTGTCCGGATAGCGGACCACGCCGACGAGCCCGGGTTCCGTTGCCCAGCGGCGCGGATCGCCGGTGAGTGTCATCGCGCCCATGGTCGCCCCGTGGTACGCGCGGTACCGAGCGAGGATCTTGTAGCGGCCCGTGTACTGGCGAGCGATCTTGATTGCATTCTCGATCGCCTCGGCGCCGCCGAGGGTGAAGAACACCTTGTCGAGATCGCCGGGGAGCAGCCCGGTGAGCTTCTCACCGAGGCGCGCGCGAATCTCGGTGACGAACGCGGGCTGAACGAATTGCAGCCGTGTCGCCTGCTCGGTGATCGCATCGACGACGCGCTGATCGCCGTGTCCGATGTTGACCGACATCAACTGGCTGTTGAAGTCGAGGATGCGTTTTCCTTCCGGCGTATACAGCCACACACCCTCGGCGTGATCGATGGCGATGGGATCGACTGCGCCCTGGACGGACCACGAGAAGAAGGTGTGCTCCTTCGACAGCCGGACGATGTCCTCGCTGGTCATCCGGCTCTGTGCGACCTGAACCGTCATGTCGTCCTGGACTCCTTCATCACTCGGACAGCCGGCCCGCGCGGCCGGCATGGCACAGTATGACGGTGCCACGAGAGCGGGACTTCGGCATGCGGATGGGCTCCGTGGAGCTGCTCGAACGGACGACGCCATGAGTGTTCTCGTCGGAGTCATCGAGGGCGACACCCCGAGTCGCGACCTGCTCGCGCCCCGGCCGGATGCCGGCTACGTCTTCATCGAACCGTCGACCGAGCCGCCGACCGAGGCCTTCGATGCCGACGCAATCCTGATGTGGAACCCGCGCAGTGGCGTCCTGCGCGAGAACTGGAGTCGTTTCAGGCGGTTGCGCTGGGTGCATACCGGCAGCGCCGGTGTCGAGCGAGTGCTCTTCCCCGAGCTCGCGGCGAGCGACGTCGTGCTGACCAACTCGCGATACGTCTTCGACCAGGCCCTCGCGGAGTACACGATCGCCCTGATGCTCGCCTTGAGCAAGGACCTGCTCACCACATTCCGGGACCAGGCCGAGCATCGCTGGGATCAGCGAGAGACCGAGACACTGTCCGGCAAACTCGCCGTGATGGTGGGCGTCGGTCCGATCGCGCGACGAACCGCGCAGCTCGCGAAAGCGTTGGGCATGTCGGTGCGTGGCATCGGCCGGACCGCACGAACCGGCGATCCGGACTTTGGCGACGTCGTCGGGTCCAATGACCTGAAGACGCTGTTCGCCGATGCGGACTACGTTGTCATGGTCCTGCCCAATACGCCGCAGACGGCAGGAATGGTCGACGCCGCCGCTGTTGCCGCGCTCAAACCGACGGCCCGCCTCATCAACGTGGGCCGGGGAGCAACCCTTGACCAGGACGCGCTCAGTGAAGCGTTGCGCTCGGGCCGTCTCGCCGGCGCGGCTCTCGACGTCATGCGACCTGAGCCGCTCCCGGCCGATTCGCCGCTCTGGGATGTGCCCAACCTGATCATCTCGCCGCACATGTCGGGCGATCACACCGGCATGCAGCGTGAGATCGCCGACCTGTTCCTGCGGAATCTCGATCGATTCCTGCGCGGCGATCCGCTCCTCAACGTGGTCGACAAGACGCTCGGCTATGTGCCGTCAGGGCGGGAATGAGGCGGGTTGGTAGAGCGTCGATCCGCTATGCCTGAGCGCATCCAGCGGGTTCGAGCCGCCGAACTCTCGGACGGCCCGTCGACCCCGGGAATGCTGCGCACCCAGGCTGTCGCGACCGCTCGCGTCTGGGCGGGCATGGTGCGCACCGACCCCGGGGCAGTCTCCGCCTGGCATCACCACGGCGAGCATGAGTCGGTGATCTACGTGGCCACCGGGGCCCTGCGCATGGAATCGGGCACGCTGGGCCAGGACGTCTTCGATGCGGAGCCGGGCGACTTCGTGTATGTCCCGCCCCACGCCGTTCACCGCGAGAGCAACACCACGGACATCGTGGCGACGCTGGTCGTCACCCGCTCGGGGCAGGGGCCATCGGTGATCAACGTCGAGGGGCCGGACTCCTGATTTGGGTATGGTCGCGCGGCCATGCCGGAATCTGAGAACCGCGCCCACGAGTTCGCGACGGTCACCGATATCGCGCCGCTGGCGCTCATGGAGGGCCTGCGCGTCAGGCCGGTGAACGGTGAGCGGATCACCCTCGGCATCTTCGAGCTGGACCCCGGGATTGCCATGCCCGAGCACCATCATCCCAACGAGCAGGTCGGGATTGTCATCCGTGGGGAGTTCACCTTCACGATCGGCGGCGAGACGCGCCTGCGTAAACCCGGCGACATGTGGGTCATCCCACCCGGCGTCCCCCATACCGTCGAGCGCGCCGGCAAGGCGGGCTGCACCGTCGTCGAGACCTTCTCTCCCCCGCGAGATGACTGGGCTGACAAGCCGCGGACCGAGCCGGGGCCCGATCAGTGGCCGCCCCGCTGATCCCCGCCTGAGTCAGCTGCCGTCCGGCTCCTCTGTCGCGAAGTGGAGGCCGTGCATGTCCTCCAGCAGCCGGTCCGCAAGCCGTAGGAAGCGTCGCGCCCGCCACGCCTGGTCGGGCTCCCCGGTGGTCAGCACCGGAACCGCCGCG
>PKYW01000053.1 GCA_003132805.1 Candidatus Dormiibacterota bacterium
GTGGTCCGCTGGCGGCGCAGCTTGGCGTTGACGCGCGCTGCCAGTTCGCGGATCTCGAAGGGTTTGGCGATGTAGTCGTCAGCGCCGATCTCGAGCGCCACGACCACGTCGACGGTGTCGGTGCTCGCGGACAGGATGATGATCGGGACCTCGACGCCGGCTCCGCGGAGCCGCCGGCAGACATCGAGCCCGGGCATGCCCGGCAAGCTCAGGTCGAGGAGGATCAGGTCGACATCGCTCTGCTCGGCGAGGCGCAGCCCTTCAGTGCCGTCTTCGGCGAACTGCAGACCGAATCCGTGCTGCTGGGCGACGGTGGCCAGGATGTCCCGCATCGCCGGGTCATCGTCGATGACGAGGACCGTCGCCTCGGCGGGGGCGCGGACGACGCCGTGACCCAGTGGGGCGAGGATTGATTCCGTGAAGGTTGTCATCCGTTCCTCAGGTTGGGTCGACCGCACCAAACGTGCCCATTGGCGCAACGTAGCACTGGTACAGCGGCGGGTTTGCGGCGGTTACGAACGCGTTGCCCGTCTTCACGGGACCGCAACCGCGGATCGGTGTCGAATTGCATCAGACGTGCACCGGGAGCGCGACCACGAAGGTGTTGCCGCGCGCGCGGGAGTTGTCGATCCAGATCCGTCCACCCATGCGCTCGACAAGTTGACGCGCGAGGTAGAGGCCGACGCCGAACCCCCCGCGCTGACGGAGCAAGGGCGACTCGACCTGGTAGAAGGACGCGAAGACGCGGTCGACGTCGCTGTCAGGGATGCGCCGGCCGTTGTCCCTGACCTCGACATGGACCTTGTTCACCGCCCGATACGTGGTGACGCGCACCGGTTCGGAGTCGGGCGAGAACTTCAGTGCGTTGTCGATGAGGCAGGCGATCACCAGGGCAAGACGCTCGTGATCGGCGAGCACACGCTGCGCATCCGGCGCAACCGTGATCGCAAAACGGTCGTGGTCCGCGGACTCGACGAAGCGCGCGATCACCTCGCGGAAGACGTTCTCGAGGTCGACGGCGGCTGTCTTGAGGCGGATCTCCCCGGACTCGAGCTGCGCGATGCAGAGGAGGTTGTCGGTGAGGCGAGCCAGGTGCTCCGCTTCGAGCCGCAGCTCATGCAGCCCCTCGTCGCGTGCGTCCTGGGGCAGGCGATCGCCGGCGTCGTGCATGAGGGTGAGCCACGCCTTGATCTTGGTCAAAGGTGTCCGCAACTCGTGGGAGGCAAGCATCATGAACTCGCTCTTGATGCGATCGACCTCGCGCAGCTCGGCGAAGGCAGCGTGCTCGAGCTCGATCGACCTGCGCACCTGCGCGTCGCGCTCGCCCACGAGCTCGCGGGCGAGGAGGTTGCTGCTCAGCGCGACCACGAAGAGGAGGAACAGGCGAGACACCAGCCCGTCCACGAGCGTGGTGTCGAGATGGTGATTCGCGACGTTGAACCCGACCACGAAGTACGCACCGCCGGCGACGAACGCGCAGGCCATGCTGCCGACCAGACCGAAACGCAGGCTGCTCGCGATCACCACGATGAAGAAGGTGACTGCGAGGTCGGAGTTGTATCCACCGGTGAGGTAGACGAGGCCGCTCGCGACTGCGAGGTCGAGGATGATCGTCGCCACCTGGAGTCGGCGGCCGGGAATCCGGTTGGCGAGCAACATCACCGTCGCCGCGAGGTTGAAGACGCCCCATGCGCCAAGCACCAGGTTGACTGCCGCGGTCGACTGTCCGGTGGAGAGTCCGGGGAAGTTGTTGGCGACCGCCGCGAAGATCAGCACCATCCAGCGGCTCAGCTCGATGGTCCGCTCGATGCCTGCCCTGCGATCCCTCATCGGCATCGTGGTGGACTCGCTGCGTGGTCTGCGCGTGGGCAGACGCCCAGCCGGGCGATCCGCCGAGTTGGTCATCGGGCGCGCGGGAGCTGTCTGCGTGAGCTCTCGACTCACAGCTTCAGCCATGCTGATCAAGCACGGGCGTACGGTCGCGGATCGCCTCACTCACTCTCGTGAGCCTACCGGCGGGACGCGTTTGCCAGACGAAGGTCTCGTAACGATGCCGCACCACCCACTGTTACAGGCGAACGCATGCATGCCTCGGTCCTGGAAACTTCAGGTCAGCCGTGTCGCTCCCACCGATCGCCGCTCTGCACCCGGATCGCCCGGATGAACTTGCTGCCGGTGCGGCCGCCCTTCGGGACGGCCGCGTCGCCGATGCGATCGCGGCCTATGACCGTGCGCTCGAACGGCTTTCCGCCGACGGGCAACCCGAGCAGCGGGGGACAGCGCTCCTGGCGCGGGGTCTCGCGTACCAGCTGCTCGGAGACACAATCAGGGCCAGCGCCGACGTTCTCTCAGCGCTGAACGTCTGGGCGCTCGTGCGTCCGGACTGGGCATCGAGCGCGATGTCGGACCTCGCCGAGGCACTGTCGGCTGCGGGCCACGGTGCGGCGGACGCGTACTGGCAAGCGGCATTGCGTCTTGCCGAACGCAGCGGTGCGGTCGCGCTGCAGGCGGCCGTGTCCGGTGAGTGGGGCCGCCATGCGGCCCGCGCAGGCGATGCGGTGACGGCGGTTGCACTCCTCGAGAAGTCAGCGGAGCTGGGCAGACGCGCCGGCGACGACGCGATTGTCGCCAAGGCGCTCGTCAACCTCGCCCGGGTCGAGCTCGACTCCGGGCGAGGCGGCCACGCCATGCGCAATATCGGCGAAGCGCTCGCGCGCGACCTGCGCGGCGAGTTGCGTGCGGTCATCGCCGGACTGCTCATCGACGTCGCAGCCGGGGCGTTCCACGCCGGCGACACGGCGCACGCCGAGCTCTGCCTCGAGCAGGCGCTCTCGCTGAGCGACGCTGATCGCCAGATCCGCGAGCGCACCCTCGCGGCGCTTGGTGGGCTGGCACGGGCGCGCAACGACATCGCGGCCGCCGCGCGGTATGGCGAGGAACTGCTCGACAGCGCTCGTCGTGCCGGTGACCTGACGGTCGCGGCCGAGGCGCTGCACGATCTCGGCAGGCTCGCGCTGCTCGGCGGGGAGCTCGATGAGGCTGCGCGACGGCTCACCGAGAGTGTCGTGATCGCTCGGAGCCTGAGCCTCGATTCGCTCGCAGCGTCCGGGTCGCGAGCGCTCGCCGAGGTGTCGATCCAGCGCGGCGCCTTGCTGCGCGCGCTCGGGTATGCCGAGCAGGCGGTCATCCTCTCGATGGGCCAGGACGACCTCGAAGCCTGCGCCGCAACCCTGTTGCTCGTCAGCGCGGAAGCGGGACGGGCCGGCCTGGAGGACGTTGCCCGGCCGGCAAACGATGGCGCCGCCGAGATCTATCGACTGCTCGAGCGCGACGACCTGGTGCAGGTGCTGTCGGGGGGATCCGCGATTCCGGCTGAAGGCGCGGCTGCCCGAACCACACGGCTCGAGGCCGGGCTTGAGGCGGCGCGTTCGGTGGTCAATCCGGCTGCGAGCAGCGATCGCCTCTGAGCGGACGTCAGCAGTCGGGCACCCCGGGAGGCGGGATGACCAGGCCGGTCTGCGGTGGCGCGGTGCCACTCGGCGGTGACGACATCACCAGGCTCTTGCTGGTCGGGTCATAGCAGTTGACGACCCATCCGAGCACGTGCAGCGCCGCCGCCTCGCGAGCGTCGGACGGCAGGATCGCGTGGTGGATGTCCTCGCTGCTGAGCACGTGGATCCAGTTGGGGTCGAGCTGATCGATGTCCTCATACAGCCGGAGCGCGTTGCTGCCAAAAACGGCGGGTTCGTCATAGAGAAAGACGACGCGACCCGATGGGAAGCGATACGCGAGGTATCCGCCCCAGGAATCGATCGTGTAGATGCGCTGCCCCGGGAACGCGCTGCCTGCGAAGGTCGCTGCGGCCTCGGGATAGGTGGTCGCCTGGTATGAGGCGGCGGCCGATGTGCTGATCTTCGGGATGAGCGCCACCGCCATCGCGGCGGTCATCGCGACCAGCCCGACGCTGATCAGGACAGGATGGAGGTGGCGCGTGCCGGCATCCGCGCGCCGGCTGATGCGAGGCGCGACATGCAGCGACCACGCCCGCGATCCGTGGATTGCGAGCTGCGGCGCCATGAAGATCGCAAAGAGCCCGAGATTCTCCTGGGCGTAGAGCGTGGCGATCAGCAGTCCGAAGCCGGTGATCGCGCTGAAGCGATCGGGTCCACCGGACACCGTCCAGAGCACGATGACCAGTACCACCTCGGCCTCGAAGAGTCGCGCCCACCACTCGTGAAAGTTCGGCGTCCCGAAGCCGGCAAGGCTCTGGGCAACGCCCGGGTTGAAGACACCCGAGAGCACCGACGCATAGATGCCCGGTCCAAGCGGGTTGGCGAGCACAGCGACGGCACTGATACCCAGCGCGACGGCGAGCTGGCGCCGGCCGCCGCCCGGGGTTGCGGCTTTGGGGAGGAGCAGGAGCGCGGCAAGCACGAGAAGCAGGCCGGCTGCGAAGCCGGCGTCCATGTTCGCCCAGAGCAGGAAGAGCGGCGGCAGGGCCCAGACCGCGGACGTCATTCCCTCACGCCATCGGGTCACGATGAAAAGGACGATTGCGAAGCCGAGCACCGAGATCACAGCACTGGTCACGCCGGCCACGCTGTTGAGCACCAGTCCGGTGATCACCATCGCGATCGCCAGCCACGGTCCGCTGACCCGCGCCGACCTCGGGATCGAGAGCGCCGCGATCACCACAGCTGCAACCGCGGCGAGGCCCATGACCAGCGACGCAACACCTGCACCCCCCGCGCCCACCAGCCCGGCGAGGGTGACTTCGTAGAGCCATTGCTGTCCAACCCATGCGTGCGCTGCAGGAAGGAAGCTGAAGGGTTCATGGGCGGGGATGCCGCTGGTGGTGATCAGGCGCCCCAGCGCGAGATGCCACCACACGTCGGTGTTGCTGAACGGCTGCACCGTGAGGACGAGCACGACAATCGCGGCCGCGGCGATCCACGCGATCCTGCTCGCCGATACCCGGCGACCGGAATCGGCGCCGGCGATCACCAGGAGGTCTGGGCGTTTCACTGGTTCTGCGCCCCGGTGTTCGGTGCGGCCTTCACCTGGCGAGCGCACACGCTGCCCGGCGCCCAGTGGGGCACGGGCGGAAGCTGCAGGGTCGCAAGCTTGTCGTTCGGAACAAACGCGACGCTCAGGCCATCCTGGTACACCTTGGTCCAGTCGGCCGCGTGCTCCATGACGTCGGCGAGTGGGGTGTTGATGTCATCCAGCACGATGTCGGTGCCGTACTTCCGGATGATCGAGTCCCAGCTCGGTGTTGCCGTCTCGACGGCTGCGTAGGTGTAGAGCATCTGGTCACCCATGAGTGCCGCATCGCCGAAGATGAACACCTTGTCGCCATGCGAGGACAGCGTGTAGGCGAGATACCCGCCCTCGCCGTACTGGTTGAAGATCTTCAGCGGTTCCGGTGCCCCGGCGAGCCATTGCGCAGCACACACGGGGAACTCCTGCGCGTACGTCAGGGAGTACGGCTGCAGTTGCATCTTCGGCACCAGCCACGCGATGTAGACACCGCCGAGCCCGGCCATCAGCATCGCGTACGCAGTGAGTCGGAACAGCAAAGGTGGCTGCACCCGATTTCGCGCCGGCGCAGTGGCGGGCACGCGTCGTAGACGCCGGAGCGCCGCGCGCATTCGTGGAGTCGCCATCGCAAGCTGGTCGATGAACACCGGCGTCCCCACCGCAACGAAGAGCTCGATGTGGCGCGCGGACTGCAGGGACAGCGCGGTGACCACGAGCACGAGCGCAACATCTCGCGCACGGATGCGCCGGTTGAAGACGATCAGCATCGCGAGGCTGAGCATCATCGCGCCGTAGACGAGCACCTCCCAGTCGTGGAAGCTCGGGGAGAACCACTCCTCGATGAGGGACTGCTGCGCCGCTGACGTCTGCGTCCCGGCCGCATAGAACAGGATGCCCGGCCCGTTGAGGTTGATCATGCTCACCGCGGTACACGCGATCAGCAGATACAGCACCGGGAGGAGGCGCGACCGCGGCGCGGGATCAGGCATATGCAGGCGCTCACCGACGAGCTCCGCCACCAGGATCACCGCGATGAAGCCGAGTCCGACGACGAATTCGCCGTGCAGGTTGCTCCACAGCACGAACAACGGCACGAGCAACCACATCGCCTTGCCGCCTCGGGCGAAATAGCGCTCGACGAGGAATAACGTCAGCGCCGTGAAGGCGAAGGTGAACATCTGAACGCGCGGTCCCCAGATGGGGAATCCCGCGACCACCGCGATGAGCATGCCGAGACCGAGCACTCCGCGACCAGGATTACGGAGGCGCGCCTTCTGCATGACCGCGACGAGCCCGAGCCACGTTACGGCGGAGAGAATCAGGACGATGAGCCCGAGTCCACCGATGCTGAACTCGACGGCGAACAGGACCTCGTTGAGCCATTCGTGCATCGTCCAGTGATGGTTCGCGACCGTGTACGTGAACGGGTCGTTGCCGAGCAGACCGCCGTGTTGGAGGATCAGCTGGCCGGCGCGAAGATGCCACCAGAAATCGGGGTCCTGGATGGTCCGGGTGACCGGGAGCGCCATGATGACCAGCACCGCGGCGATGAAGAGCCCGCTTGGTGAGATCAGAGAATCGAGGCGCGCGCGGAACCGGCTCTGCTGTTCGTGTACCGCTTCAGCCGCCACGCTTGTCACGACGCCGCCCGCCACTGTGCTCGTCAGCCCTGCGATGCTCCCGAGATCACGCGGGCTGCCGTTGCATTGCCCGGTTGTTCGAGCCCGACCGACGACCAGAGCATCTTCAGCAGATGCGCAAACTCGAAGGGCTTGCCCATGTATGTGATCCCGCCGAGATCCATGACAGCCTGAATGTCTTCGTCGAAGCAGCGCGCGGTGAGCAGGATGATCGGGCACGTGGCCGTCTTTGTCTGAGCACGGAGCTCGCGACAGACCGACAACCCGCTCAGGCGAGGCATCATCACGTCGCAGACAACCGCATCCGGAAGCCAGCCTTTGATGACGATTTCCAGCGCCTCCATGCCGTCCTCGGCACAGCGCACGTCGAAACCGTCACTGGCGAGCCGCAACTCGAGGAGACGGCGAAGTGAGTCGTCATCTTCCGCGACGAGAATGCGAGGTGGGTCCCCGAGTGTCATAAGGCTGCTTTTTTCCTGGAGCGGTGGTTCGACTTCGATCTGGTTATACGCTGGGCGCCAGTTGCGGCTCGCCGTGCAACAGGCCTGTCACAGCCATTTGTGAACTACAGGCAGGGTGCGACTCTGCGGTGACATGATCACGATGGTGAGCGAAGTCGAAGCGGCCCCCACCATGAACCCATCGGCGCTGTCAGGCGTCCGATTCCTGGTGACCAAGCGCATCGAGGACCTCGATGCAACCGCGGCGTCGCTCGATGACGAGCTCTCTGCCGTTGCCGCGCGCCTCCTGGAGCTGCGCACCGCGCAGCACGAGGCCGAGGGACGCTGGGGAGCCCTGCTGAGCGTGCTGCCGGCCGGCGACGTCGACGAGATCGACACCGCCTTCAGGACGCTTGCCAAGATCCGCGCGGACCTCGCCGCCACCGAGGAGCGCCAGGTCGAGCTCGGCACCCGGCTCACTGGGATCCGCGCCGAGCAGGAGGTGCTCCGGGCCGTCTACCGCAGCCTCGACGATCTGCTCGCCGCCAACGCGGGGCCCACCAACGGCACTGCGCGCCTTCGTGACGCGTCCCGGCAGACGTTTCAGATCATTGAGGAAGAGCGGATGCGCATCGCCCGGGACATGCATGACGGGCCCGCTCAGTCGATGGCCAACCTGGTGCTCCAGGCCGAGATCATCGAGCGCCTCATCGCCCGCGACCCGAAGATGGTCGTCACCGAGCTTGCCGATTTCAAGAACGGTGTTCGCAGCGTCCTCGACGACACGCGGCGGCTGATCTTCGACCTCCGGCCGATGACTCTCGACGACCTGGGGCTGGTGCCGACGCTGCGAAAGTTCGTCGCCGAGTTTGGTGAGCGCAACACGATCAACGCTCATCTGCGCGTGGTCGGCGAGGAGATCCGCATGGGCGGTGGCCTCGAGCAGACCCTGTTCAGGATCGTCCAGGAAGCGCTGAACAACGCGCGCAAGCATGCCAAGGCATCCAACGTCGAGGTGGTGATCACCTTCCTGCCCAAGCAGGTGAGCGCGGTGATTCGCGACGACGGCGTCGGCATGGACGTGGAGGCGACCGAGGCCTCCGTGGATCGGACTCGCCACTTCGGGTTGCTGACCATGCGCGAGCGGGCCGACGGGGACAAGGGAAAGCTCGAGATCAGATCCCAGCTCGGCAAGGGAACGGAGGTCCGGGCGATATTCGATCTCTGAGATCGCCGATTCGAGAGCTGTCGAGCCTGGATCGGTACGTCCCCCCGACAATGGAGGGGATGCGGCATCGCGTACTGGCATGCGACTTCGACGGGACACTCGCCGTTGAGGGGGTGTGCTCCGACGAGACAGTCGAAGCCCTCCAGCGCGTCGCGGCCTCCGGGATGCGCCTCGTCCTGGTGACCGGACGGACCTGGGAGGAGCTGATCGACGTCTTCGATCCGGGAAGCCTCTTCGAGCAGATCGTGGTCGAGAACGGCGCGGTGGTCATCGACCGCGGGAGCGGCCAGGAGCAACTACTGGCGCCCCGGGTCCCGCCTGGGCTCGTCGCCGAGCTCCAGCGTACCGGGGTGACACCGCTGATCGTGGGCCGGGTGCTCTGCTCGACCGCGTGGAGCCAGGAGCCGAAGCTCTCGGCGGCGATCGCCAAGGTCGGCGTCGATCGTCAGGTCGTTCGCAACCGGGATTCGGCCATGGTGCTGCCTCCGGGCATCAGCAAGCGAACCGGCATCGAAGCGGCGCTCCGCGCCATGGGGGAGACCCCTGCCGTCACCGTCGCTGTCGGTGATGGTGAGAACGATGTCGCGCTCTTCGCGGTTGCCGGCGTGGCGGTGGCGGTGGCCAACGCCGTCGACGTCCTCAAGGCTCGTGCCGATGTGGTGCTCAGCGAGCCCAACGGCAAGGGGATCCAGGCGCTCGCCGCTGCGCTGGTCGCGGGAGACCTCGGCGCGCTGACGGCCCTGAGCCCGCTGGCGGGATAGGCGAGGTCAGACCGGCAGGATCGGTTTGCGGATGAGTGCCGTGTCGCCGCGCAGCCACGCCTCGATGGCGATCTCGTTCTGGCGGCGCCCCACTGCGGCGCGGCGCTCCGGCTTTAGATCCAGCGGTGGGATGGCGATCGTGGTGGCCTCGGTGGGCATGATGGCGATCAGCGCCGCGACCAGGTCCGGGTCGAACTGTCTGCCGCTTTCGCGCTGCAGCTCCTCGAGGATCCACTCGTACGAGCGGGCGGCCTGGTAGGGCCGTCCGGTGCGCATGACGTCGAAGGCGTCGACCACCGAGACGATGCGGGCACCCAGCGGAATCTGATCGCCGCGGAGACCGTCGGGGTATCCGCCGCCGTTGAAGTGCTCGTGGTGATGACGGACGATGAGCCGGACGTCTTCCCAGGTGTCGATGTCGGCAAGAATCGCCGCGCCGACTTCAGGGTGGGTGCGCACGATGGCACGTTCCTCGGGGGTCAGTGCCTCGGGTTTGCGCAGCAACGCCTCGGGAACCGCGACCTTGCCGATGTCGTGGAGACAGGCGCCGAATCGGATGACGCTGCGGGTGCCCTCGTTGAGCCCGAGATGCCGGGCGATCGCATCGGACATCCCGACCAACCGGGTGGAGTGCTCCTGCGTCTCGTAGTCCTTGGACTCGAGCGCGTTGGCGAGCACCATCGTGAACCGCTCCAGCATCGGAGCCAGAAAGCGCAGGCGGAGTGCCTCGTCGGCGAGCTCGCGACGTTCGAGTGCCCGGTCCACGACCGTGAGCAGGTGCATCGTCTTGAACGGCTTGGGGATGAACGCGACCGCGCCTGCCTGCATCGCCTGCATGGCGAGGTCGAGGTCGCGAAACGCGGTGACCACGATGCACGAGATCATCGGGTCCACGCGCTGGGCATGGGCGATGAGGTCGACGCCGTTGGCGTGCGGCATCGCGTAGTCGGTGATCACCGCATCGAAGCACCCCGGGGTGTCGATGCTGCTGATCGCCTCCGCGCCGTTGGTGACGACCGTGACCTCATGGCCGGCGAACTCGAGGGTCTCCTGGATGAAACGGCGTGTCAGCCCGTCATCTTCGGCGACGAGTAACCGAGCCAAGTGGTCAGCACCTCCGAGGCGTGCCCATTTCGGGCCCGCGGTCGATCGCGACTAGACGTTCATAGTCCCTGATCGCGTCAATTCGCAGGTCCTCGTCACAGGTCTGTGCGAGACCGCTACAACTGGGGTCGCGGCTCTGGTGCAGTCCCGAAGGGGAGGCGCAGGGTGTGGCGCCAGTGGGCGCGTACCGCCCGCTGCACCTGGAGGTCGGTCCACCAGATGGGCACCTCGGCGCTCTGATCGTGGTCGACGCGCAGGTGCTTGCAGAGCAGGCGGCGTTTCACCGGCATGCCGAAGTCCTTGCGACCCGTCATCACGACCTTATAGATGAGATAGACGACCACCCAGCAGACGAGCGCGCCGGTTGCGGCGAGATAGACGTCGCCGGGGATCGACCCGGATTTCGTTGCGTGCGAAGCCGCCGCGAGGAGAAGGAGCATCGGGCAAAGCCTAGCCCCCGGCTGCGACGCATCAGTTCACGATCCGGTAACAGCCGTGAAGCCGTCACCGGATCGTGAGTGCTGTCTGCCCTGCAGCAGCCCGTCTAAGCGACGGGGTCTGGCTGCGGTTCCGGTTCGAGTGCCAGCGCGACATCGGCATCAACGCCCATGTCGATTCCAACGTAGTCGGGGTCACCACCACCGGCGGCAGCTGCCTCTTCCTCGTAGAGGCGCAGCGCCTCGTCACGAAGCTTCTGGTAGTAGTCGAGGCCCGTCCCCGCGGGGATGAGCTTGCCGATGATGACGTTCTCCTTGAGGCCGCGGAGCCTGTCGATCTTGCCGGAGATGGCCGCTTCGGTGAGGACGCGGGTGGTCTCCTGGAACGACGCGGCCGACAGCCACGATGCGGTGTTGAGCGCCGCCTTGATGAGACCGAGCAGCACCGTCTGTGCGATGGCGGGCTCCCCGCCCTCGCTCAGCGCCTTTGCGTTGGCCTCTTCCCACTCGAGCTGCGAGACGATCTCGCCGGGGAGCAGGTCGCTGTCACCGGCATTGTCGATGCGGACCTTCCGCATCATCTGCCGCACGATCACCTCGATGTGCTTGTCGTTGATATCGACGCCCTGGGTCCGGTACACGCGTTGCACCTCGCGGACCAGGTAGTTCTGCACATCGTCGCGCCCGCGAACCAGGAGCAATTCCTGCGGGCTGATCGAACCCTCGCTGATCTTGTCGCCGGCACTGACGTGGTCGCCGTCGCGAACCTTGATCTGCGCCGACACCGGGATCGGATACTCACGCGAGTCGTCGTCGGTGCTGCGCACCAGGATGTGCTTGGCATCGACCTTCACCGTTCCCGCATAACGAGCTCTGATCGAGACCTCGTTGCCGTGCTCGTCGACGCCGCGGATGAGCTCGGTGCCCTCAGCGACGTGACTGCCGTCCTCGACCGCAACCGCGTGCTTCGAGGGGATGGGATAGGTCGTGTCGAAGATGTCGCGCGAGGTCACCTTGACCTTCTGCGACCGGTTCTCACCACGGATGACCTCGACGACGCCGTCGATCTCGCTGATCAGCGCCTTGCCTTTCGGCACCCGGGCCTCGAAGAGCTCCTCGACGCGCGGGAGACCCTGCGTGATGTCCGAGCCGCCGGTCGCGACACCTCCGGTGTGGAATGTCCGCATGGTGAGCTGCGTTCCAGGTTCACCGATCGACTGCGCCGCGATCACGCCGACCGCCTCGCCGATCTCGACCAGCCGGCCGGTTGCGAGGTTGCGCCCGTAGCACATCCTGCAGACACCCTCGCGGGCCTTGCAGGTCATGATGCTGCGCACCTTCACCCTGCCGACGGAGTCCTTCGCAGCCATGATCCGGCGAGCGGTCTCGTCGTCGATGTCCTCGCCGGCACGCTTCACCGTCTCGTCGCCGATGAGGATGTCCTGCGCCGCGATCCGTCCCTGGAAACGATCGATGGCGCGCTCCTTGAGCTCGTCGTCGGTGAGCTCGATCCAGATTCCCGCGGTGGTCTCGCAATCCTCGATACGGACGATCACGTCCTGCGCGACATCCACCAGGCGGCGGGTGAGGTACCCGGAGTCAGCGGTGCGCAACGCGGTGTCCGCGAGGCCCTTGCGAGCTCCGTGGGTGGAGATGAAGTACTCGAGGACGGTGAGTCCCTCGGAGAAGTTGGCCTTGATCGGCAGGTCGATGATCCGTCCTGTCGGGTCGGCCATCAGTCCGCGCATACCGGCGAGCTGCCGGATCTGCTGCTTGCTGCCTCGCGCTCCTGACTGCGACATCATCAGCACCGAGTGGAAGCGGTCGAACGAGCTCATGGTGACCTCGGTCACCTTGTCGGTTGCGTTCGTCCAGATGTCGACGGTCTTGAGGTAGCGCTCGTCGTCGGTGATCAGTCCGCGGCGGAACTGCAGGTCGACCTGTTCGACCTCGTCCTCCGCCTTGGCGATGATCCCCGCCTTGGCGGCCGGGGTCTTGATGTCCATGGCCGCGACGGTGACGCCGGCCACGGTCGCGTAGTGGAAGCCGAGTCGCTTGATGCTGTTGACCAGCAGCGCCGTGGTCTCCGCGCCGTGCAGGTCGTAGCACTCCTTGACGAGGTGCGACAGCTTGCCGAGGTCGAGGAACTCGTTGCGGTAGGCCATCGACGGAAGGTCGTTGTCGGCCCCCGCATCACCGAGAGGGAGCACCTCATTGAAGATGACCCGTCCGATGGTGGTGGTGACGATCTCGGTGCCGGTGGGATCCTCCTCCGAGGCGCGATGCGAGTGCACGTTGCGCTTGGGCATGCGCACCCGGACGCGCTCGTGCAGGTTCACCACGTGGTGTTCGAAGGCGAGTTGCGCCTCGCCGGGGGACGAGAAGATGCGCAGGTCGGTCTCGGGCCTTTCGTCGTCGGCGCCGCGCTGGGTGAGGTAATACGCGCCCAGGACGATGTCCTGATGCGGCGCCACCACCGGGCTGCCGTTCGAAGCGCTGAGGATGTTGTTCGACGACATCATCAGGTTCTTCGCCTCGGCGACCGCGCCGCTGAAGAGCGGCACGTGCACGGCCATCTGGTCACCGTCGAAGTCAGCGTTGAACGCCTTGCAGACGAGCGGATGGATCTGGATCGCCTGGCCCTCGACGAGCACCGGCATGAACGCCTGGATGCCGAGTCGGTGGAGGGTCGGGGCGCGGTTCAGGAGCACGGGATGCTCCTTGATCACGCCGTCGAGGACGTCCCAGACCTCGGGTCGCACGCGCTCGACCATTCGCTTGGCGCTCTTGATGTTCTGGGTGCTGTTCTGGGAGACGAGCTCGCGCATGACGAACGGCTTGAAGAGCTCGA
>PKYW01000025.1 GCA_003132805.1 Candidatus Dormiibacterota bacterium
GGCGCGGGACGCCCGGAGGTGCCGGGGCGTCAGCAGACGGGCGTGGTCCGCTCACGCCAGCTGGGCCTCGATGGCGCTTACGACTTCCGGGGCGTCCGGCTGGGTGCCTGGCCGGAAGCGGCTGACCACCGAGCCGTCGGGCGCCACGACGAACTTCTCGAAGTTCCACTGGATGTCACCGGCCTCCCCATCGGCATCGGCGACTGCGGTGAGCTCGGCGTACAGCGGGTGCCGGCCGGGCCCGTTCACGTCGATCTTCTCGAAGAGCGGGAACGTCACGCCGTAGGTGGTCGAGCAGAACTCCTCGATCTCCTCGGCCGAGCCCGGCTCCTGGCCGCCGAAGCGCAAGCCCGCCCGGCCGCGGCGGGTACCCTCGACGGGTGCACCAGCGCGACACCCTGCGTGATCTAGCGGTCGCTGCCGCCTCGGCCGCCGGGGAGCTGGTGGTCAGAGCGCACGCTGATCGTGGGACGCTGACGGCTGAGGTCAAGAGCCCGGGCGACTACGTCACCGAGGTGGATCGTTCCGCCGAGCAGGCGGCAATCCGAGTGCTCCGAGCCGGAGCGCCGGAGATCGCGATCCTCGCGGAGGAATCCGGCGGGACGCGTCACGAGCGGATGTGGGTGATCGACCCGGTCGACGGCACCACCAACTTCGTGCGGCGGTACCCAGTCGTGGGGGTCAGCGTCGCGCTTGTCGAGGAGGGCCGTCCGGTTGTCGGTGCGGTCGCCGCCCCACTGCTCGGCGAGTTCTGGAGCGCGGTTGAGGGAGAGGGTGCCGTTGACGGGAACGGCAACCGTCTGGCGGTCTCGGCTCACCCGGGAGCCGGCGTTGTCGCGACCGGCTTTCCGTTTCGCCGCAAGGAGCGGCTCCCGCGCTATCTGCCAGTGATGACGGCCGCGCTCGAGCGGTTCGAGGATCTGCGCCGCGCAGGAGCCGCGAGCCTCGATCTCGCCTACGTTGCTGCGGGTTCGTTCGACGGCTACTTCGAGCTCGGTCTCGGTCTCTGGGATATCGCGGCCGGCGCGCTGCTGGTTCGCGAGGCGGGCGGGGTGGTCACCGACTGGGCCGGCGACCCGGACGCGGTCTTCGTGAGCGGTGACATCCTTGCGGGGACGCCGGCCTGGCACGCGGCCATGCTCGAAATCGTTGCCGCGTAACTGCGCATCCCCAGCCGGGCCTTATAAGGTACGACGCCTGTGAGTACCGAGAATCCAGCAAACCCGGCACAAGGTCTGCTCCGCGGCAAACGAATCGTTGTCACCGGTGTTCTGACCCCCAAAAGCATCGCCTTTGCCATCGCCGCGGCCGCGCAGGCCGCCGGTGCAGAGGTGGTGCTCACCTCGTTCGGGAGAGCGATGAGCCTCACCCGCAAGAGCGCGCAGCGGCTCAAGCCGGCGCCCGAGGTCCTCGAGATGGACGTCACCGATGTGGCCCAGGTGCACGCGGTTGCCGAACACGTGCGGGGTCTCTGGGGCGGCGTCGACGGCCTGGTGCACGCCATTGGCTTTGCGCCTCCCGATTGCCTCGGTGGCGGCTTTCTCGAAGCTCCGTGGAGCTCGGTCAGCACAGCATTTCACGTGAGCAGCTACTCGTTGCAGACGCTGGCGGCGGCGTTCGCTCCGCTGATGCCGGAAACCGGTGGATCGATCGTCACGCTCACCTTCGACGCGCGCGTTGCGTGGCCGGTCTATGACTGGATGGGTCCGGCGAAAGCGGCGCTCGAAGCGATCGTGCGGTATCTCGCTCGCGAGCTCGGTCCGCGCGGGATCCGGGTCAACACCATCTCGGCGGGGCCGCTCGAGACCATCGCCGCCCGGTCCATCCCAGGGTTCGAGACTCTCAAGGCGTCCTGGGGGACCCACTCGCCGCTCGGGTGGGACAGCTCCGACAGCGGGCCTGTCGCCGATACGACAGCCTTCCTGTTGAGCGATCTCTCCCGCGCCATCACCGGCGAAATGATTCACGTCGACGGCGGCTACCACTCCCAGGGGGCGCCGTCCCTCGAGACCGCGGAGGCGAAGGTATGAGCGGCAGCAATGGCGGCCCGCGCGTGGCGATCACCGGAATCGGGGCCGTCACCCCACTCGGCCTCGACGCGGAGTCGACCTGGCAGGCATGCCGGCGGGGCCAGGGAGGCATCGGCCCGATCACCGCGTTCGATGCGTCGCATCTCACCACCCAGATCGCAGGACAGGTCAAGGGATTCGACCCCGAGGCGGTGCTCGGCAAGAAGGAGGCGCGCCGCACCAGCCGCTGCACCCAGCTCGCGCTCTTCGCCGCGCGCCAGGCGCTGGAGGACTCGGGCCTGGAGATCGCGCCGATCGCAGAGGATGTCGGCGTGCTCGTCGCCTCCGGGGTCGGCGGCATTGAGGTCATCGAGCGAAACGTTCTGGCCCTCTACAACCAGGGCCCGCGCCGCGTCTCCCCGTTCACCGTGCCGTCGATGATCATCGACATGCCGGCGGGTGCGATCGCCATCGACTGCGGGGCCAAGGGCGTCAACTACGCGATTGTCAGCGCCTGTTCGTCGTCGGGCCACGCCATCGGCGAGGCGGCCGAATGGATCCGGCGCGGCGAGGCGACGGCGATCATCACGGGCGGCACCGAGGCATCGATCACCAACATCAGCATCGCCGCGTTCGATGCCATGCAGGCCTTGTCGACCCGCAACGACGAGCCCGATCGCGCCTCGCGGCCGTTTGACAAAGACCGCGACGGCTTCGTCATGGGCGAGGGTGCGGGGATGTTCGTGATCGAGGAGTGGGGCCACGCGGTGGCGCGCGGCGCGCACATCTACGGCGAGGTCGCGGGATACGGCGCAACCGCCGATGCGTTCCACATCACGCAGCCGGACGAGCAGGGAGACGGCGCACGTCGCTGCATCCTGCGGTCGCTCAAGCGCGCCGGCCGCGACCCGGACGAGGTCGATTACATCAATGCGCACGGCACCTCGACGCAGATGAACGATGCGGCAGAAACCCGTGCTGTGAAAGCAGCTTTCGGGCCTCAGGCAAGCACCATCCCGATGTCGTCGACCAAGTCGATGCACGGACACCTGCTCGGTGCCGCGGGCGCAGTCGAAGCGGTGATCACGATTCTGGCCATTCGTGACCAATTCGTGCCGCCGACGGTCAATCTCGACGAGCCCGACCCGGAATGCGATCTCGACTACGTGCCGAATCATGGCCGCGATGCGCGCATCGACTTCGCGCTGAGCACGTCGTACGGGTTTGGCGGGCACAACGTCTGCCTGGCGCTGGCCCGCTCGGATGGAGTCTGACCGGCTCGTCCGCACCGTCGGTGGTGGCCGTGTCCTCCTTGTCCGCGCCGACATCACCACCATCGCAGTCGACGCGGTGATCAACGCCGCCAACGCCTCGCTCGCCGGTGGTGGTGGCGTGGACGGCGCGATCCACCGCGCCGCAGGACCGGAGCTGATGCGTGAGCTGCGCGAGCGGTACCAGGGTTGCCCGACAGGATCGGCGGTGATCACCGGTGGCGGCCGCCTCCGGGCCCGATATGTCATCCACGCGGTCGGCCCGCGCTGGCGCGATGGCAACCACCGCGAGCCTGAGCTGCTGGAAGCCGCATACCGGAGCGCCTTTGCGCTCGCGGCAGAGCACGGCTGCGCCACGGTGGCGGCGCCGGCGATCAGCACCGGGATCTACGGGTTTCCCATCGAGCTCGCCGCCCCTCTTGCGATCGGCACGGCGGCGGCGGCGCTCGAGGCCCCGGACACGAGCCTCCGCGAGATCACCTTCGCGCTCTTCTCCGATTCGGATCTCGAGGTATTCGCGAGGGCCCTGTGACGCCCGCTTGACGGTGGCGTGGGCGGTGTGGCCATAGAGTGGGCAGCGCCTTGTCCGAACGTCCACGCTGGTTCGCCGCCGTCCTCATCGCCGTCGCCTCGATCGTCCTTGCCCACTACGCCCAGGTGTGGACGGTGGTGCCGAGCTCCCTGGCACCCACGAGCGACTTCGCAGGCACGTATGTCGCTTCGACCCTGATCCGCTCGGGTCATGCCGCCCAGATCTACGACACCGGTGCCGAGCGCGAGGCGCTGGTCGCGAGCGGAGCCCCCGTGAGCCACGACGACATCCCCTTCGAGAACCCGCCGTCCGCCGCGGTGGTAGCACTGCCGTTTGCGCTGCTCGGCGCCGGGGAGGCCTGGCGCGCCTGGTCGCTGCTTCAGCTGGCGCTGATGCTCGGCGCTCTCTTCCTGGTGGCTCGCACCGCTCCGTGGCCGGCGACCCTACCGCGGCTCCCGCGCCTCGCGATCGTGCTCATCGCGCTCGCCGGTTTCGGTACCGGCCTGCTCTTCGTGGAGGGCCAGTGGGATGGCGTCTCGGTGCTCGGGCTGGCTGCGGCATATGCGCTATGGCGACGAGAAAGGCCCGCCGCGGCCGGCTTCGCGCTCGGATTCACCGCGGCGATCGCCAAGCCGCAATTGGTGATCGGGGTCGCCGCCTACATGATCGGCCGCCGCGACTGGCGTGCCGTCGGTGGTGCGCTCGCCGGTGCGGCGGTGACGGTCGTGATCGGGCTCGTCGGCACCGGTCCCCACGCGCTGACCGCGTTCATCGCCGCGATCGCCACACCGAGCAACTCGCCGACCGCGCAGATGCAAGGCACGAGCGGGCTCTTCGGCTCACTCCTGGGTCACGCTCCGGGCGTGTTCCTGCTTGCCGTGGCCGCCGGCATCGCCGCCGCCGCAGTGGCGGGATGGTTGGGAACGGTCGCGCGGCGGCGCCACGATCTCTTCGAGCCGTCGCTCTGCGGCGCCGTGGCCCTCTCGCTCTTCGCCTCACCGCACCTGCTCGGCCACGACCTGACGCTGCTGGCACCTGTGCTGGTAGCAGGACTTGCCTGGCTGGCCGGCCGACCAGGCGAACGTTCATGGCCTGGAGCGGGCACGCTTGGTGTGCTTGCGCTGTGGGTGCTGCTCTCCTTTGCGAGCCTTGCCGACCTGTCGCAGAACAGCGTCGGCCTCCCGGGCAGGGCGACACCGTGGGTGCTGTTGCTCATGGCGGCTGCGTGGTGTGCGCTGGTAGCGGGCGCCGCGCGCGCTGATCCCGCCATCCGGCACCGCGTCCCCCAATCAGCAGTGGCTTAGCGCGAGCGCTTGTCGTTGAATTGACCTTGCGATGGGTACGTTCACACAGATGAAAGGCCCTGGGCGCAGGATGAGAGCAGCACCATGAACAGAGGCGGCGTCCCGATCGCTCGTATCGCTGGGATCAAGATCACGGCGGACTGGAGCGTGCTGGTCATCGGTGCGCTGTTCGCGTGGGGCGTGGCTGGGGGCGCGGTGCCGGTGTATGCGGCCGGGACACCGGTCTGGATCGCGTGGGGCGTGGGCATCATCGCGGCGCTGCTCCTGATCGCGTCGCTCGCGGCTCACGAGATGGGCCACGCGCTGCTCGCGCGCCACCGTGGTCTGACCGTCGACGGCATCAAGCTCTGGCTGTTCGGCGGCGTCGCGCAGATCAGCGGCGACTGGATGACCGGCAAGACCGAGATGCTCGTCGCCGCCATCGGGCCGGCCGTCTCGTTTCTCGTGGTGGGCGTCTTTGTGGCGATCTCGTGGGTGATGATCAGCATCGGAGCCCCCGCCATCGTGGCCATCGTCCCCGAGTGGCTCGCGGGTGTGAACCTGCTCTTGCTCCTCTTCAACCTGATCCCGGCGTTTCCGCTCGACGGCGGGCGGATCCTGCGCGGGTTTCTCTGGATGCGGTCTAAGAATCGTATGACTGCGACCGTCGCGGCCTCTCGAGCCGGCCGCTTCTTCGCGGTCGTACTGATCGGGGTTGGCGTCCTCGACCTCTTCTTCGCGGATCCGGTCGGCGGCCTCTGGTTGGTGCTGAT
>PKYW01000042.1 GCA_003132805.1 Candidatus Dormiibacterota bacterium
CCGCAGGCGCTGCAGATCATCAGGGCAAGATTACTCGGCGCTTGATGGGGTGAGGAGCGACCGGAGGCGGCGCCACAGCAGCGAAGGCCCGCACTCGTTCAGAGACCATGCCGAGGAACTGTTGACCCCCGTCGATGCTGCGACGCCCGTTGCGCACGAGGCGCAGGAGACCAGCGCCTCGTGAACGCCGGCTCAGGCGCGGATGTCCCTACGACCGCAGTCCCGCGATGAACCATTCGTACGCCGGGACGTGGCTCTCCCGATCGGGCCAGCCGTTGATGAGCCCGATGAGATGCCAGTAGCGCTCCACCCGCCNNGGTCGTTGAAGCTCGCGAGCCGGTCGGCGAGCTCCGCCCGGTACGCGGGATCATCCTTGCGACCGTGCGCCACGCTGAATTGGCCCACCAGCTCGCGGACGATCTCTGCACCTTCAGGTGATTCTGGTGGTATCCCGCGCGAGATTGCTTCGCCTGCTCGCTCGGCGACCATGATGCCCGCCTGGTGCCCTGCGTCGGCGGCTCCGCTCTCGCGCCGGCGCTGGCCCTCGGCTACCATGGCACGGACCCGCTCCCGGAAGCTCGGGTCGCTCACCAGACCGGCGAGCTCGATCCAGGCATCGATCTGGGCATCGGACGGATCGGACGGGAGCACCGGCAGCGCGGCGCGCATGCGCTCGGCGAACGGGTCGTCCTCGCGGCCCTCGAAGACCGCGTCGAGGAACTCCTCCATGATGCGGTTGGCCTCGTCGGCCGACGCGCGTGCAAACGCGGTCATACGTCGTACCTCCTCGGGTCGAGAGCCATTCCGAGCAAGGGCACGGAGGACTGCTCGACGCAGTGTGAGCTGGCGGATATGCAGGTCGATGGCGTCGGCATGAGCTCCGGCCACGGCCTGGAGGCTCACCTGCTGATCGGCGATGGGGCGAATGCCGGCGAGGTCGATTCCCAGATCGCGGAGCGTTCGTACCAGTTCCAGCCGACCCAAGCCGGCCGCGTTGTAGCGGCGATACCCGGAACCGGTTCGGCGTGACTCGGGGACGAGGCCGATGTCCGAGTAGTAGCGAATGGTCTTGACGGGCACGCCGGTGAGTCGTGACACCTCGCCGATGGAGAATTCCATGTCCCCACCTTGAACCTTCCAGTTACTGGAGAGTCAAGTGGGAACTCGAGCACAGATTCCTTCGAGTTCCATCTGTGTCCGCTTGCGGACCGACATCATCCGATCCCTGGATTCAAGCTGACCTTCTCGGAGACGGCGCAGTGCGGCCCAACCCCACTTCGTAGTGCGTCGACCCTGCCTCCGAGAGCGACGGAGCCACCAACGCGCTCCACGATCTGAAGGGTATGGCCGCCGACGGAGCGTCTCCCCCTCCTGCTCCTGGCGGCCATGCCTCGATCGTGGGCCGCTGTCACCGCGACATAATTCGGCGACCGGCCATTCGCGATGCCGCCGGCTTCAACCCGAGGAGAACGCAGATGGCAAAGATCGACGAACTGACCGACGAGAAAGCAGCGGAATTCGGGCATGCCTTCGTCCGCTGGCTGACGGATGAGGATCCTGCCGCGGTAGCGCACTACTTCGCGGACCTCGATCCACATGCGATCAAGGACGCCGAGGCAGCAGAGCTCGGCCGTGCCGTCCTGGAAGACCTGCTCGCCGACCGCTACATCCACTAGCAAGAGCGGCGGCCCGTCCAGGCATCGCCGGCGCAGCTGGGGCTGCAGTGGTTAGATCGCGCCGGGCGTGGGGGTGGCCCCGGATGGGGCCTCGCCACTCCCGTAGCCGCCTGGCGGCGTCGCGGTGGTCAGGGTCGACCAGGCAACGACCGTGCCGCTCGGCGCGCTCACCGTAGGGGCGGTTCCCCAATTGCTGAACGTCGTGCTGAAGGTCAAGGTCGTTCCGCCGGCCGAGACGGTCGACGTGTACGTGATGGGCAGGTCGGAGCTTGAGGCGATGAGCAGCGTCCCAGTCCCCGCGGGGACCCGTGCGCTCGCCGGGACGACCCCGGTGATCTTCGTCGCCGCCGCACCTCCCGGTCCCGTGACCTTGGCCGACGACTCTGCGGTGAGCGGCATCTCTCCGGCCTGACTTTGGGTCGTGATGCCCGGCTGGAGCACGAGGTACGGGCCGTCACCACTGTTCACCGAGACCCACTTGCCGGCGACGCTTGCCGCGGTGGCTGTGGTGACGCCGAGCTGATCTTCCACCGCGGGCGCATTGCCCTGGAAGTACACGGTGCTGCCCACGAGGAGCAGCGTGAACTGCTCGGCGCCATAACCGGAATCGAAGGTGATCGCCTGGCGGCCATTCGCCTGTCCGGCATCCCCGACGATCGTCTGCGCATCACTCCCCGTCGAGACCGCGTCGTAGTGGAACCCGGCCGACGCGCCAGTGGCCGTGACCGCCTGCTGATACAGCGCTCGCGCCTCAGCGGCGCCGGAGGACGTGCCGGGCTCAGCGGTGGGCGAGTTCGACGTCGGCTGACTCTGGATATGACGGACCAGCAGCACGCCGCCGACGCCGATGCCTGCGGCCACAACGCCGGTCGCGACGAACAGCGCGATGGCGGCAAGCGTCCGCGAGGTACGCCTCGGCGGGGTCGCCGAAGGGGCCGGGGGCCATGCGGGCGGTTGTGGTGGAAACGCCCAGCGATCGTCGTTCATCCGGACACCATCGTGAAGGGTCAGTCCTTTCTGTTCGCTTGCATTGCCTTGCCTGTGCTCGATACTAGACGAGGATCAGGCGTGCGCCGCAATCAAGGAGAGAACGATGAGCGATGCATCCATGGAAGTCGTCTTCGACTACTTCCACGCCAGGCGCCGCCGCGATCTCGACGCCATCACCGCCGGCCTTGATCCCGCTGTGGTCCATCAGGGGGTCATGCCCGAGCTCGTCTGCACCGGCCGCGAGGCGGTCGTTGATCGGATGCGGGCCTCGCTCGGCAACGGCGATTCCGGCATCGAGCGGCTCGAGCTGCACGCTGCCGGCGACAGCGTGGTCGTGGGCATCGCCGGTCCCCGCTTTCGGGAGATCCCGTTCCTCGACGGGGAGATCTTCATGGTCTTCACGGTGCGCGACGGGCGGATTCTGCGCATCGACGACTACCGCAGCCGCGAAGAGGCATTTCAAGCCGTCGAGGTTCCATCGCCAAGCCGCGGCTGAACGAGTCCGCGCGGCCCGACCGACGCTCAGCGACCAGGCGCTGGTAAAAGCGTCAGGCCGCGCTCGGGCCTGACGGTCCTGGTGCCGGAGCAGGTTCGGCCTCGGCAGTCGGCACCGGCTGCGGCGTCGGAGTCGCCGGAGTCTCGGTCGTCGCAGCCCGCATCGCGTCGCGGGTTTCGGACGAAGCTTTCCGGAACTCGCGGATGCCCCGTCCCATCGCCGAACCAATATCGGGAAGTTTGCCCGGTCCCCAGATGATCAGGATCACCACCAGCACGATGATCAGCTCGGGAAGGTGGCCACCAAAGAAATCCATGCCAACACCCAGTTTAGCGCTCCGCCACGACGCGAATGGCACGTCTGAAGCCAGCGACGCACAGTTGGGTCGAGTCCAATCCACAAATGCGTCAAATGGGGTTGACCGTCTGGGGGATGCCTGTTACGGTCGGGAACCGTTCAACTCAGTTCGCGTCCATCTCACGGAGGCACCTGTTGCTCGCTCGCCGCGTGTCCCTCGTCGCCTCTGCCGGCGCGATCGCACTGCTGGTGGTCGGCTCCCCGTTCACGCAGAACAAGGTCCTCGCTGATCAGTTCACGCAGCAGATCCAGTCCCTTTCAGCACAGGCAAATGCGCTGAGTCATGCGATCGCATCGATGAACGGCGCGAGTTCGGCCGCGTTGGGCAATGCGCTCGCATCAGCGCAGGCCATCGCCAATACGCAGGCGAAACTCGGACAGGCGCAGACGGAGCTTGATCGGGCCAATCAGAACCTGGCCAACACTACCGCGCAAATCCAGACTGTTCAGAGCGAATACACAGCCGACCAGTCGGATCTCGGGCAGATTCTCAAGCATGTCTACGAGCTCACCGACGACGGGTCGGTGACGGCAATCCTGGTGGACAGCAAGAGCTTCATCGATGCAATGGATGCGCTCACGAGCGCCGACCAGGTGAGCGCACGCGTCAAGCAATTGGTGACCCAGATCCAGGGGACGCGTGAACAGTTGAGTCAGCTGCAGAAGCAACAGATCCAGGACCAGCAGCACGCCAACACGTTGGTCAGCACGCTCCAATCCCTCGCGGGACAGCAGCAGGGCGAGGAGATCGCGTACCGGCAGGAGGCGTCGAGCCTGAAAGGCAAGGCTGCCACGCTGCTGGCGCAACTCCAGACCGTGCGTTCAAAGATCGTTGTCGTGCGCCGCGAGCAGGAGGCGGCGGCTGCTGCAGCTGCCGCCGCGGCTGGGGAAGGCGCCGCGCGAGTCCTCGACGGCGCGCTTCGCCCCTTCGCGTTCGGTCCGATCTTTGACGACTATCCGTGGGGACAGTGCACGTGGTACGTCGCATCGCTGCGCAACGTCTACTGGAGTGGGAACGCGTGGCAATGGGCAGCCACCGCCCAGGCGGCCGGGCGACCTGAGGGCAGGACGCCGCGAGTCGGGAGCCTCGTCGTCTTCGGACCAGGTCATGGCTACAGCCAGTTCGGGCACGTGGCGTATGTCGTCGCGGTGCAGGGCTCGAACAGCTTCACCGTTGACGAGGCGAACATGCTCGGTCTTGGCGTTGTCGATCAGCGCCACATCGGTTCGCTGTACGACGTCGAGGCGTTCATCTACTAGAGACCGACTCCGGAGCGCAGCTCCACCTCGCGGTCAGCGCAGCGGGCCTGACGCCGCGGCTGATTACCATGCGGGACAGTGCTGGATCAGAAGTCCCAGGAGCGACCGCGGAAGACTGCAGGCGGCCTGACGTACGGGCTCAGCGCCTACTTGTTGTGGGGTCTCTTCCCGCTGTTCTGGCCGCTGCTCGAGCCGGCGAATCCGCTCGAGATCCTGGCCTGCCGGATCGTCTGCTGCTTCGTGGTCATCGCAGTGCTGCTGGCCATCCGTCATCAGCTCAACGGGATTCGGAAACTGGACCGCGGGACGGTCCTGCGCCTCTGCATCGCCGGCATCGCGGTCGCGCTCAACTGGGGCGTGTACATCTGGGGTGTCAACAACGGTCACGTCATTGAGACGAGCCTCGGCTACTTCATCAATCCGCTCCTGACCATCGGCCTCGGTGTCGCGATCCTGCACGAGCGGCTTCGCGCCGTTCAATGGGGCGCGGTGGCCCTGGGAATTGTCGCCGTGACCGTCCTGAGCTTCGATTACGGGCGGCCGCCGTGGATTGCTCTCGCGCTGGCAGTCTCCTTCGGCACCTACGGCTTCCTCAAGAAAGGCGTCCGGGCAACGCCGCTCGAGGGGCTGTTCGTGGAAGGCGCCATCACCAGCGTCCCGGCGCTGATCGTACTCGCGGTCCTGGCACTGGCCGGACAGGCGACCTTCGTCGGCCACGCGGCAAACCCCGGGCATCTCCTCCTGCTCCTCTCGACCGGACCGATCACCGCCCTCCCCCTGCTGTTCTTTGCCGCAGCAGCAACCCGCCTCCCACTGTCGATGATGGGCCTGCTCCAGTACGTGACGCCGGTCATGCAGTTCGTCATCGGTGTGGTGATCCTCCGCGAGAGGACGTCCTTCGCGCTGTTGTGCGGTTTTGCGCTGGTCTGGATCGCTCTGGCGATCCTGGCCGTCGATGGTTTTCGGCATCGAGGTCAGGTCCCCGCAGTTGCGCCGCCTAGCTCCCAGCCATACCCCGGTCTCGACGAGCCCTTGCGAGAAAGGGCGAAATAAGCCCGTTCTCGCCGATTCTTATCATAGCTTTACGCTGTAAGACCAAAGATTAGTAAAGTTAGAAAGAGGCATTGAATCGGGGTAAGATGAGTCAAATCAGTGGATGAGCTCGTCAATCCGTACCGCCCGGGAGCCGGCACGCCGCCGCCGGCGCTCACTGGCCGCGACGACCTCATCAATCGATTCGGAGTCGCGTTTCGCCGCGCCGTCGCGGGCAGGCCTGGGAAGAGCCTGCTGATGATCGGGCTGCGGGGTGCCGGCAAGACCGTGCTGCTCAATCGATTCGTCGAGATCGCCGAGCAGGAGGGGTTTCGCGTCGGCCTGATCGAGGCCCCCGAGCACGGTCATTTCCCTTCGCTGCTCGCGGCCCGGCTGCGCCGAATCCTGCTCCCGCTCAGCACCAACGTCGTCTCGACCGCGGTCACCCGGGCGCTGCGGGTCCTCAAGACGTTCACGCTGCAACTCCCCGATGGGACGAGAGTCTCCATCGACGTCGAGGCGCTCCGGGGCGTCGCCGATTCGGGGAACCTCGCCGACGATGTCACCGACCTGATGGTGGCGTGCGGCGAGGCGGCTCGCGATCGGGGGACCGGCATCGTGCTCGCCGTCGACGAGCTGCAGTACGTCCACCCTGATGAGCTCTCCGCCCTGATCGTGGCGATCCACCGGACCAATCAGCTGAACCTGCCAGTCATCCTCACCGGTGCCGGGCTCCCCCAGCTGCGCGCCCTCGCCGGCGAGGCGAAGTCCTACGCGGAGCGGCTCTTCGACTTCCCGGAGATCGGTTCGCTCGGCCGCGAGGATGCACGCACCGCGCTCGCCGTCCCTGCCGAGGAGAGTGGCGCATCCATTGACGACGACGCGCTCGACCTCATGGTCGAGCGATCGCACGGATACCCGTACTTTCTCCAGGAATGGGGCTACCACGTCTGGAACGTGGCCCCGCAGAGCCCGATCACCGCGGACGACGTCGAGCGTGCAGCCCCGCTCGTTCGGGACCAGCTTGACCAGAACTTCTTCCTGGTGCGCCTCGACCGGCTCACGCCGCGAGAGCGCGAGTATCTGGTGGCCATGGCGTCGCTCGGCCCGGGACCGCACCGTTCCGGAGACATCGCGGCGGCGCTCGACGTGCGCGTCGAGTCGGTCGCGCCGCGCCGCTCGGCGCTCATCGCCAAGGGAATCATCTACAGCCCAGCGCACGGGGACACCGCTTTCACCGTGCCGCTGTTCGATGAGTTCCTCAAGCGTGCCGGACCCTGGGTCTGACGTGGCCGGATCTCGCTCACGTGGCCAGGCGAGCACGGTAGCCTAGCCGCGCCTGTGGACACGGTTCTGCGCATCGGCAACGCTTCCGGCTTTTATGGCGACCGTTCCGCCGCCTTCCGGGAGATGCTCGAGGGCGGACAGCTCGACGTCCTCACCGGTGNNTTCCTGCGCCAGATGGAGGACTCCCTCGGCAGTACGATCGACCAGGGGGTGACGATCGTCACCAATGCGGGCGGGCTCAACCCCGCGGGCCTCGCAGCCGCACTGCGTGAGCTCGCCGGTCGCCTCGGCATCAAGGTCAACGTCGCTTCAGTGGAAGGCGACGACGTGACCGATCGTGCAGCGGAGCTGGGTCTTGGCAGCCCGCTCACCGCCAATGCCTACCTGGGCG
>PKYW01000027.1 GCA_003132805.1 Candidatus Dormiibacterota bacterium
CCAGCGTGCAATTAACACACCAGAGCTGGTCTCGAAGCGGCACTTCTCGTCGGCTATAACCGCTATCACCGTGCGACCAATGCCGTCGGACGCTGGCCGGTTACAGCAACACGAGGTTGGCCAGGGCTATGGCCGCGCGGTCGTTCGTATCCCCGTTCAACGCTCGTTGACACTCGCCCGCTCACTTTGGGTCGAGCTATCCCGCCTTCCGGACCAACGGTTTGGCTACGCCTGCTCGGGAAGAGGGATCGAATGCCACAGCACCAGCTTCCAGGCGCCGCCCTCGCGGCGGAGAATCATCGTTGTCGGGGCGGAGATGTGCTGCGGGGTGCCGTGCATTGTGTAGTCCTGGTCGATCCAACAGGTCAGCAGCCCTGTGTCCCCCCAAATGCGCTCCTCCGCATCTCGAAGTTGCGTTTCCACATCACTCACCGCGGGCATCAGCTCGCGGAGGTAATTGTCTACGTCGCCTCTGCCGCGCAGCCAGCGTCGCGAGCCCTCGTCGACACTCTGGACGTCCTCCGTCAACATCTGCCTCATCCGATCAGCATCCAAGGCATCAAGCGCCGCGAAGAAGTCGGTTGCGACACTATTCAGTTCGCCTGGCATCAAACGGTTCCTCCATGGTGGTCGGCGATTGCCAAGTCTCCACGTACGAGCCTCGCGCGTCAACAGGGCTCGATGGTGGCGACTGCAATGACAGGCGACGACCTCCAGCATGACCGCGGGGCGAGCCGTTCGGGCATTCGCCATTTGTCACTCCCGGCGTATCTAGATAGCGGCGCACAGTCGCCCATTGCGCGGCGGATGTACTCTCGCCCAGCCGACGCTGATCTCACTCAGCGGATCGCGAGGGGGTCGTATTAGCGATGGACGAGGTTTCTCAACGCGCTTTGCATAATGGAGCGGCAGCGTCGGGTTGCGTTCGCGGACCACGCGGCGCCACAGAGTCAAGCAGTCAGGTAGCGTTCTAGGGTCGGTGCGATCCACGCGGCGACGGTGGCGGGGTCTGCGGACGCGAGCGGCTCAATGCGAAGCACGTATCGCGCCATCGCGAGGCCAATGAGTTGGCTGCCCACCAGCGTCGCGCGCAGTGCGGCGTCAGCGGTATCGAGCACCATCGCGACACGACCGACAAGCGCTTCGCTGAGGAACTCGCGTAATGACTCAGCGGCGGCTTCGTGCGTGAGCGCGGAACGGAGCATGGCGAGCAGCGGTTCCCGCGTTACACCGTCCTCCCAGAGCCCCAGAAAATAGCGGCAGAGCCGTTCGCCCGGGGAACCCCCATCGCGGCTGCCGATGATTGCCGCGATCGCGGCGGGGTCGAACGATACGTGCGTCGCGTTGCGGAAGAGCACCTCCTTGGAACCGAAGTGATGGAGGATGAGGGCCGGGTCGACGCCTGCCCGGTGCGCAACCCCCCGCAGCGTGGTGGCGGTATACCCGCTTTCTCCGAACATCGCCCGCGCGGCGACGAGGATCTCGGCACGGGTGTCACCACCTGCAATGCGCCGGCCACGCTGCGCGCTCATCCGGTGCGACGTTGCAGCGTCGCCGCTCCCAGCCCGAGTGCCAGCGGGATGCAGATGGCGACGATGACGAGGTCCTTCACGAGCGACCCGCCCCACGCAGCCGACGCGGCAGCGCGGGTGACCCCGTCGACTGCATAGGTCAGCGGAAACACGTCGGCGAGGCCCTGCAACACTCCCGCCATCTGGTCTCGCGGTGCGAATAGGCCGCACACAAGCAGCTGCGGAAATACGACGGCGGGAAGCAACTGCACCGCCTGAAATTCGGTGTGCGCCAGCGCGCTGAGGCACAAGCCCAGCGCCATGCCGAGCAAGGCGTCGAGCACCCCGAACAGCGAGAGCACGACCACCGACCCGGTGACGCTGACGCCCAGCGGACCGAGCACGACGACAATGACCAGCGCGACCTGGACAACTGCCACCGTACCGAAGGCAAGCGCGTAGCCAACGAGAAGGTCCAACTTCGCAATCGGCATGGAGAGAAGGCGTTCAAGGGTGCCACTGGTTCGCTCTCGGAGCATCGACACCGAGGTGATCAGGAACATTAGAACGAAAGGGAAGATGGCGATGAGAATTGGGGCGACATGGTCGAAGATGAACACGTTGCTGTCAAAGGCATACCTCAGCAGGATCATCAGCAGCACGGGCACCACGAGGAGCATCGCCACGGTGCGTGGGTCGCCCCGCAACTGGGCGAGCACTCGACGCGCCGTAGCCATGGTGCGTTGCGCGCTCATGCCGTCGCCTCGCTTTGGCGAATGAGGTGCAGAAACGCCGCGTCCATGTCGGACTCGCCAGTTCGCTGGAGCAGCCCATCTGGGGTGTCGTCGATCAGCAACCGGGCGTCGCGGAGCAGCAGCAGGCGCTGGCAGCGCATGGCCTCCTCCATGACATGGCTGGAGATGAGAAGAGTCGCCCCCGACGCCCCAAGCCGGTGGAACAGCGACCAGAGATCCTCGCGAAGCACCGGGTCCAGCCCGGCTGTCGGCTCGTCCAGGATGAGGACGCGGGGATCGCCGAGCAGCGCGGTTGCCAGCGAGACGCGCGACTGCTGTCCGCCCGACAGATTGGCGACCCGCGCATCTGACCTGTCTGACAGCGACACGTCCTCAAGCACCTGATCGACGCGTCCTCGGTCGACGCCGAGCACTGCAGCGAAGTAGCGGAGGTTCGCGCGAACAGTGAGGTCGCGGTAGACGGAGAGTTCCTGCGTGAGATATCCCACGTTAGGACGCAGCGTCGGTGATCCTGCAGGCAGGCCAAGCACCCGCACCGAACCCGAGGTGATCCTCTGGACGCCGACGATCGAGCGGATGAGCGTGGACTTCCCGGACCCGCTTGGACCGAGCAGGCCTGTGACTGTGCCCTCAGCCACACCCAGCGAGATCCCGGTCAGCACGGGCCGACCGCCTCTGATGACATCTAGCCGCTCGATCTCGATGGAATTCACCACACGGTGAATTATAGAGTCACGCTTCGCCGTCCTGGGAAACACGGAGGATCGCCACCCCGGCACCCTGCCCAGAGGGGGTTGTACTAACGATGGACGAGGTTGCCGAGTTCGGTTGGAGTAATCGGATCTGAGGCCATCGGCGATGTCAGCAGGATCCGGAGCAGGCGATCGCCAGCGGTGGCCGGGGCACCGGTGATCGCATCGCCGAGAGCGCGGCCATTGTGGCGAGTCGCCCAGTGAGATTCAGGAGTTTCCGGGGACGAGGTTAGTTGGAGAACCAGTCCGCGAGCGGCAGTTGCGTTGCGAGCGCGGAGAAGTCGCCAGCGTCGCGAATGGCCACTGCCGCCTCCGCCATCGCCTTGACCGCGACCCACGCGAGTTTGCCCCCGACGCTCACCCGCTGTACGCCGGTCTCGGTGATCTCCGCGAACGAGAGGCCAGGGACGGCGAGCACATTGACCGGCTTCGAGACGGCCTCGCACGCGACGCGTATCTGCTCGACAGTGCGCAGCCCGGACGGGTAGAGGACATCCGCTCCTGCCTGTTCGAACGCCTGAATCCGGTTGAGCGTGTCCTCGAAATCAGGGTTCCCGCGGATCAGGTTCTCCGCTCGCGCCGTGAGTATGAAAGGAAAGTCGAGCTGGCGTGCCGCCTCGACCGCAGCGGCGATTCGCTCCGTAGCGTGCCGCAGTGCGTAGATCCGCCCAGTGGGGTCGTAATCCTCGATCGACGCGCCGACAGCGCCGGCCGCGGCCACGCGCCGGATCGCAAGGGCAACATTCTGCGGATCAGCGCCGTAACTGTTCTCGAGATCGACGGAGAGTGGAAGCGCAGTCGCTCGGTCGAGCGCAGCGACGTGAGCAACAACCTCATCGAGGGTCGCTCCACCATCAAGGCGGCCGAGGGTGAACGCGAAGGCGGAGCTGGTCGTCGCGAGCGCGGGAAACCCCAGTGCGGCGAGCACCCGTGCGGAGCCTGCATCCCAGGGATTCGGCATCACGAACGCCTTGCCAGCGTGCAACGCCGCAAACGACGTCGCCTTTGTCTGCTGCCTCGTCATCGCCGACACGAATCATGACTTTGCCACGTTGGCCGTCGGGAGGATCCTCGCTCCGCTACGAGGAAGTCGGCGTTTTGGGTTTGAAGAGCGCTTCGTCGGTCCCAGCGGCCGCGCGCTCATCGGTGATGCGATGACGCGTGTCGTCCTCGTCGATGGGGCGTGTCGCGGCGTTGCGGGGGCGACCGGGAGGACGACGCCCCCGGATGAAGCTTTCGAGGTCCTCTGGGTACACGCCCCAGACAGGGCCAACCTTGATGCCAAAGAGTCGCTGGCTGGCGAGCAACCTGCGCACGTAGGCCGGCGAAGCATGGAGTTGAGCCGCAGCCTCGACAACAGAAAGCGGATGGGACCCTGTGATCGCCTCATCATACTAGCGCGGCGCCGCTACAATTATCGGTCCCGCCTGATATGTTGTGGAGGTCCCAGGACCGAGGCGAGAGCCGTCAAGGCGCCGGTCGGGGCGACCTTTCTCAGGGGTTGTCAGCCAGTTCCTCCACGTTTCTTCTTGGCCCTCCAAACGCGCACTCCGTTGGAGGAGCACCCATATGGCTGTTGCAACCCGCCCCACCGAGAAAACTCGGTTTTTCAAGGCCTCGCCCCGCGAGCTGCTCATCAATGGCAAATTCGAGCAGGCCGAGAGCGGTAGGACCTTCGACACGCTCAACCCAGCCACCGACACGGTGCTCGCGAGCATCGCCGAGGGCGACGCGCATGACATCGACCGCGCGGTGCGAGCGGCTCGCCGGGCGTTCGAGAACGGGCCGTGGAGCCGCATGACCCCATCCGAACGCGGCCAGATCATGCACCGGATCGGCGACCTGATCATGGAACACGCAGACGAACTTGCAGAGCTCGATTGCCTGGACAATGGCAAGGCGCTCGGCGTGGCCCGCGCCGCTGACGTTCCGCTTGCTGCCGACCTGTTCTGGTACATGGCAGGCTGGGCCACGAAGCTCAACGGCGGCACCATCAACCCCTCTGTTCCATACCTCCCCGGCGCCGAGTTTCACGCTTACACACTGCGCGAGCCAGTCGGCGTGGTCGGCCAGATCATCCCCTGGAACTTCCCGCTGCTGATGGCCGCCTGGAAGCTGGGTCCAGCATTGGCCACGGGTTGCACGGTGGTCCTCAAGCCCGCCGAGCAGACGCCGCTCTCGGCCCTGCGGTTGGGTGAGCTCATGCTCGAGGCCGGTCTCCCCGACGGAGTGGTCAACATCGTCACCGGATTCGGTGAGACCGCTGGCGCCGCACTCGCCGCGCATCCGGGTGTCGACAAGATTGCCTTCACCGGCTCTACCGAGGTCGGCAGACTGATCGCAACAGCTGCAACCGGCAACCTGAAGAAGGTCTCCCTGGAACTCGGCGGCAAGTCGCCGAACGTGATCTTCTCTGACGCCGACATCGACGCGGCCATCGCCGGCGCGGCACAGGGAATCTTCTTCAACCAGGGCGAGGTGTGCTGTGCGGGGAGCCGTCTCTTCGTGCAACAGGACCGCTTCGATGAGGTGGTGGAGGGCGTCGCCAAGGCTGCCAAGAAGATCAAGGTCGGGCCTGGCATGGACCCGGACACCGACATGGGCCCGCTGGTCTCTCGTGAGCAGTTCGACCGGGTGACCGGGTACCTCGCCAAGGGTGAGCAGGCAGGCAACCGCGCGCTCGCGGGCGGGCACGCACTCGACCGCCCAGGCTACTTCGTGGAGCCAACTGTGTTGGTGGACGTCGAACCCAACGACGTCGTGCTGCGCGAAGAGATCTTTGGACCGGTGATCGTCGCGTTGCCGTTCAGTGACGTCGACGACCTTGCCCGTCAAGCTAACGACACCGTCTACGGACTGGCCGCGGGCGTGTGGACCAAGGACATCTCGAAGGCGCATAAGCTCGCCAAGCGCATCAAGGCGGGCACGGTCTGGGTCAACACCTACAACGTGTTCAGCGCGGAGCTGCCCTTCGGCGGCTTCAAGCAAAGCGGCTGGGGCCGCGAGATGGGCGAGGAAGTGCTCTCCAGCTACCTCGAGACCAAGTCGGTGATCGTCCAGCTCTAGTCAGGTTTCTCTGCGAGNNTCGACGCGGCGGCGGCGACTCGTTCGCACATCAGACGCTCGACGCAAGGGAGAGGCGCACCGGCTTAGGAAGGAACGGTCGGCCAGTTCAATCCAGGACAAGACAGGTGAATCAGATGCGCAAGCAGACGCAGTTCGCACGGCAACGACTCCTGCAGGAGCAGTCGGCTCAGTTTCTCAACGAGTCGGAGTTGCCCTTCACGGTGCCATTGTGCCTTCCGATCGTTGAATCAGACCCGTCTGTCGCGCCGACGACCGCCATTGCTGCCACAACAATCCCTCGCAAAGTCTGATCCCCGTACAGCAGCAAACTGGTTGGTCCGCCCTGCGTGGCGAACGGGGGGCGAGGACGAGCGGCCGCTCTTAATTTGGGAGCAGGGGTCGCTGGCTTGAGTCCAGTCGCCCCAACATAACCCTTACTACAGAAGGGGTCTTGGCCTCTGAGCCGAGCCCAGGGTGCTACGGCACGGCGTNNCATTGGAACAGGGTCGCCTACTGCGCGTCGTGATACCTCTGCGCGTGACGCTGCGCTTTCAACGTTCGATATAGGCGAGGTTTCGGACGGGGCATGGGATCTCAGGTGTGACACGCGCGCTGGTCCCAGATAAGGCTTGCCGCTGGGTGGTGGTGCCCACGTCTCCTTCCGGGGTACGTGGGCACCGCTCAGGCGGTCGCTCTGTCAGCCAGCGAGCAGCCGTTCCAGCTTGTCCAGCTGCTCGGACCAGCCCTGCTCGGCCCCGGCCAAAGCCTCGGGGGGTGGCAGCGGCTCGAAGTAGGACTGCCGCACGGTGAGCGCGGTGCCCCCGTCGCGGGCCTCAAGGGTGAGTTCGATGAGCGTGGCGAAGAGCTCACCCTCGACCTCGTTGACCGCCCGCCCGCTCATAACGAGGCGATGCGGACGATCGATCTCGTAGTACTCACCACCCAGGTAATGGGAGAACTGGGCGTCAGCTGGGATGAAGTCCGGCCACTCCATCGCGATTCGATATGTCCCTCCGACGCGAAGATCCACTTCGGCAGCGGGGCAGGTGAAGCCGTTGGGCCACCACCACTGCTTGAGCTGCTCCGGATCGGTGAAGGCGTCAAAGACCCGCTCGGGTGAGGCCTTCAGTGTTCGCTCGATGACGAGTTGCTTGGTCGGAATTGCAGATCGGACGTCCACCGCGGCACGAGTCTCAGGCATTGGGGTTCTCCTCCTTGATGGTTGCTTCGGTCTGGGCGGCAAGATGTGCCTCGAGACGGATGAGGCGGTCGGTCCACTCGGCGTGCGCGCGACGGAGCCAGTCGTCCACTGGGAGCAGGCCGTCGACCTGGAGTCGTGCGGGGCGGCGCTGTCCGTCGCGACCCCGGCCGATGAGGCCGGCCCGCTCGAGCACCTTGAGGTGCTTCGTGATCGCAGGTTGCGTCAACGTGGAGGCAGCCGCGAGTTCGACGACGCCGGCTTCCCCTGCCGTGAGCCGCTCGAGGATTGCCCGGCGGGTGGGGTCGGCCAGCGCCGCAAAGGCGCGGCTCAGGGGATCGTGTGTTTCCATTACCGAAAGGTAATATAACCAGCGAGTAAAAGTCAAGTGAGGCTCTCGACCGTACCCGTCGCCCGGATGTCAGGCAAGGGGCCTCGAGTTGCGTTAGGAATGGTGTGATCTCGTCCGCGATACCTGTGTCTGCGAGCGACGCCGCAGGCGAGCAGGGTTTTGACGCGACTGTGGGCTCGGATACCGGGCGGCTCTTCACCCTCGCGCTTTCCATCCTCCGCGACGATGGCGAGGCGCAGGACGCCGTCCAGGAGACCTTGGTCAAGGCCTGGAGGTCTTGGGACTCGCTCTCGCGCACGGATCACGTGAGCCGGTGGCTGACGCGGGTATCTGTCAACTACTGCATCAGCAGGCGCCGTTATCTGCGCTCGCGTGGCTGGCCATCGCTCCAGATATCCGAATTGGCCGGTTCGCCCGGCGACCCCGGTTCAAGCGCTCAGACCGTGGATATGGATCGCGCCTATCGCCGGCTGTCGCTCAAACAGCGAGCGGCGATCGCGCTCACCTATGGCTACGGCTACACCGACGACGAGTCCGCCGATTTGATGGGCTGTCGCCCTGGCACGGTTCGCACCCATGTGGCACGCGGGCTTGCAACCCTGCGAAAGGAGCTTGGAGATGCCTGACGTTGACTCCCGCTTGGACCGGCGGTTGCAGTCCTTCTTTGATGAGATCAAAGCGCAGCCGTTGCCACAGCAGGTGGCGGATTTCAAGCCGGCCACGGTTCGCTCGGTACGAAAGGGGCTCAATTTCCTCGCTGGCACGGTCGCCGTTGCCGTCATCGCGGCAACCGCTACCGTCTTCGCGATCGAGTTGAATGGCCATCGCGGAGCAGGCTCGCTGGCTCCTGCCGCTACCGCTGTGGCAACGAGCACTCCCAAGCCGACGCCTTCCAGCTCTGCGGCGAGTTCGTTGCCAGGCGGCGCGAAGGTGCTGATTCCGCCGACCTCCGGGACAGGGACCGAGACGCTCCCGACCGTGACCTTGGGTCCAAACGAGGGAATCTGGATCGCGTACAGCTGTAGCTCAAGCGCCATGCCTTTCAATTCCATCTTCGTGTCAGGAGCTGGCGTCCCTGCGTTCCTGGGACCAAACTTCCAGTTCTGGCTGCACGAGTTCTCAACGCCGAACCGCTGCAGCGGGACATTGCCGACCGGCGCTGGGCAGGGGGGGGCCACTGACCGTGCGGTTCAACGCCGTCAGTCCATCGGTCACGTGGACGGTCGCTGTCTACGAGTACCCATCGCCCGCGATCGCCGTCTCCAACTCTCCACCGACGAGCACGCCGAGCTTTCCCGGATCCACGCCGCCGTTCCTCGATGCGCCGGCGCCGCGCGGCGCAAAGGTGCTGATCAAGATCACCTATGGCTGGGGGTCGGAAACACTTCCGACTGTCACCGTCGCACAACATGTGCCGCTCGTCATTGAAGGCGGATGCATCTCGACGAGCACGTCAGACGACACCCTCACGATTGCGTCAGGGGATCCCGCTTTCGACGGTTCGATTGGGATGGGTCAGTGCTATTACGGCACGTCCGCCGGTGGAGGCGGCGGAGGCCCTGTCGGCTCGGAAACAGGAGGTCGACTCACGCTTCGAGTTGAGGCCGGCCCCACTGTGAGGTGGGTCATCCTTGTCTACGAAGGTGGTGGATCTACATCGCGGTGGGGGCCGCCGGCTTAGGGGTTCACGTCGGTTTATCGAAGGGGCGGTTCAAGTCCTCCTCGGGACGGCACCGGTTACAGCTTGGAAGCGTGTAGGGCGTTTTGATGTGCGCCGGCAGTACTTCCAACGAAATCGCTGATACGCTCCGGCGATGCAGTCGAGGATCGCCCCCGTGGCACTCGCCACCTTCGCAGGCGTCGCAGTTGTCGTAACGGTCGCCTTGAGCGAACTCCTGCGCTCATGCGCTTACGTCATGACTCCGACAACGCTCTGCGGCATGGGCGTCTGCAGCAGCCCCCTTGTCTGCAGCGCGTGGACTCCTGCTTTTGTTCTTGGCCCGTGCATCGGGGTCGTGGCGGGCGTTGCCGCGGCGTATTCCATTGTCAGCTGCCACGGTCGGGAGGGCAGCGGCGCGCAAGCTGACCCTGCGTCGTAGCAGGGCCAGCTCGACACCGCTAAGAGTTAGCCGATCGTCACCGGCACCGGCGCCGACGCGATCCCATTCGCGACCACGACGAGGGTGCTTGCCCCGGCCGGCGCGGTGGAGGGCACGGTGAAATTGGTTGACGACGCGGCACCAGACGCGATCGAGACGGACGTCCAGTTGCTCGTTCGGGCATAGGTGACGACCCCGGTCTTGTTGTTCGTGATTCGGACCAGCGGGAAGTTGGTGTTGTCCTGCACGTCATCACCATAGGCGGCGCCTTGGGAGAGTCCAGCGAGCTGAGTCCCGGAGAGGCTGGCGGTATGGCCAGGTGTCAACGTCGTGGTGCTGATCGATGTGATCGAAGGCGCCCATGCCGGGTTTGGCGTTCCACCGGCCGTGTAGACCAGCATCTGGTTGCTGCCGTCATTGAACAGAATCTGGCCGTTCGGCAGCGCCAGCATCCGCGTGTAGTACGGGGAGTCGTTGGCCGCATTCGGGATGTTCGCAACGGGGCTGATCGTGTTGGACTTGGCGTTGTACAGGAAGAAGGCGAGCGGGGCGTTGTAGACGCAGGGCCCCACGTCGAACAGCACGTTGCCATCCGGCAGGATGGAGGCCGGCCCGTCCGTTGCGTCTTGCTGCATGCCGTCGATCGTCGGGATCGCGGGACTCTTGACCCATTGGCCGGTCGCGTAGTTGTACAGCGCGGTGGATGCCGGCGTGTGTGTCGTGCACGCGGCGGGTGCGACATCCGATGACGTCCCGGCGCCCACGACGAAGGTGTTACCCCCAGGCATCACGACCTGCGCGCCGATCTCGACTTCAGGAGTGTTGACCGGCGATTTCGGCGTGTTGCCGCCGAAGGACCAGCTCAGGCTGCTCGGTGTGAACAGCTCGGTCGTTGGAGTGAGCCAGGTGTCAACGGTCAAGAGCTGACCGTTGGGCAGGAGGTTCCAGCCTTCTTCGTCGTTGGGGTCGTTCTTCCCCTCGCCAGGCTGAACCAGCCAGTTGTCACCGGTTTCGTTGAAGAGCGCAAAGTCCGTGGTGAGGATGGGACTCGATGACGTGCAGTTCTGGCACGCCTGGGAGAGCATGAAGGTGCCGTTGGCGAGCACGTCGCTCTGCGCGTCTCCAATATTGGTCCAACCCCCTGGCGGGGCGACCGCACGCCACGTGTTCGTGAGCGGGTTGTAGATGGCGCCCTGGTTCGTCCACACCGCGAAGTCGCCGTTGTATTCGCCGCCTTCAACGATCATGCGACCATCGGGCAGGATCGCCGACGCGAAATACAGGGGCGAATAGCCCTTCGGCATCGACGCGATCTGGCTCCACGTCCCGTCGACGTAGCTGCCCTTCGAGTTCGGCGTGAGCTTGTACCAGGCGGTCGTGCCGCCCGTGGTGTTGTTGTCCGGCTCATCGTGTACCAGGACCGTTCCATCGCTCTCCAGCAGCATCGTGCCGGGCGTCCCAAACGCCGGCTCGTGCTTCAGCGGTGTCCAGGGTGACGCCGCTCCCGCCGGAGTGAGTTCCGGGGCCGACGCGGCCGGTTTCGCCCGTCCCAGCGGCGGACCGGCGATTGGGCGGGCACCCTTCAACGATTGGGCCCCCGTGAGGTGTTGTGCAACGGCCACCCCGTTGGCACTCAACAGGCCAACCAGTGCGATGGACGCAACCAAGCCGGCGCTAACCCGAGATCGACCGCTCAACCCCATCAGAGCCCCTCCAATCAGTTGTCTTATCCAGGCGGTCGGCCGCCCGCCGCGGTCGCACGGGCATGCTACCTGCTCCGGTATGCCGCGGTAAACCAGGCCCGGCCGCGGCGCGGGTTACGGCCAGGTGGGGCTGAGCAGCAGACCCTTCAGGCGGTCGACGCGCACGTCGTCGAAACCCAGGCTCTGGAGCAGCGAGACCACGCCACCATGCTCAGTGTCGACGCATTCCATCGTCTTCAGCATCGCCTCACGGCGCACGGTGAAGAGTCGCTCGACGCGTACCTCATCCATGCCTCGCTCGAGGGCGGTCACCCGGTCCCGAGCGAGCATTTCAGCAAGCTGGACCCCGCTGACCGCGTAATCGTCGGCAATGGCATCAACGCTGACGCCGGCGAGACGCAGGACAAGGGCGATGATGACACCGGTGCGATCCTTGCCGGCATGACAGTGGACAAGGATCGGTGCCCACGGTGCATCGGCAATCGAGGTCATCGCTGCGGCGACGCCTGGGCGACGCTCGCGTAGCCACCAGCAATACACCTCCTCAGAGGTCGCGAGGTGGTCGGGGTAGTCGTCATCGTCAGTGAAGATCGGCGCATGCGCGATGTGAATACCCACCTCGGCGAGCGGACTCGGACGATGCTCACGCTCTGAGACGGTGCGCAGGTCGATCACCGCTCCAATGCCGAGATCGAGCAACTCCTCCAGGCCGCTTGCACTCAGCGTGTGCGGCGACTCGCTGCGAAGCAGTCTCCCAGGGAGCGTCGTCGCTCCCGATGCAGTCGGCAGGCCGCCGAGGTCGCGGAGGTTGATCAGCCCGTCGATTGCGAGCGCGCCGGACTGCTGGGAGAGCATGTCTTCACCCTACCAGCGCGCGGGTTAAGCGCGCGGTACTACGGAGCGAAGCTGCCACTTGAGCCGAGCGCCCCGCAGGAGTCAGGCGACCTGCTCCACCACCGCGCGGGCTGCGTCCGGCATCGTCGGGTTGAGCTGGTAGAACGCCCAGATCCCGCGCTTGAAGCTGGTCACGATCCCAGCATCTCGGAGCGTGGCCAGGTGGTGGCTGATGGTGGGCTGGCCGAGATCGAATGCGGCGGTGAAGTCGCAGACACAGACCGGCTCGCTCGCGGTCGCGAGGATGTGCAGCATCTGGATTCGGGTCGCGTCGCCGAGCGCCTTGTACGTCGCTGCGAGCTCATCCGCCTGCGCGTCCGGCAATGGGGGAGCGACAGGGTTGCAGCACCCCTTGACACGCAGCGGCGTGCGGCTGGTCCTGGTTGTGGCCGGTGCGGTCGTCATGGTTTGCGACGCTCGATGAGGATGACGTCCCGCCACGTGCCGTTGAGTTGACCGATGCGCTCGCGAGTGCCCACCACCCGAAACCCGCAGCGCCGATGCAGCTCGAGGCTCGCGACATTCTCGGGAAAGACACCGGACTGAATGGTCCAGATACCGGTCGCATCCGCATGCGCGATGAGAGTCTCGAGGAGACGGCGGCCGATTCCCTGGCCGTGCATGCCGGTGGCGACGTAGACGCTGTTCTCCAGGACACCTGCGTAGGCGCATCGCTCGGAGACAGGGGAGGCCGCCACCCAGCCGGTCACTTCCCCGGCGCGCTCGGCGACGAAGCGGTACGCCGAAGGATGCGTGGCGCTCCAGCGATCGAATGCCGGTACCTCGGTCTCGAAGGTCGCGTTTCCGGTGGCGATGCCCTGCGCGTAGGTGGCGTGCACTGCCGGCCAGTCCTCATCGCGGAACGGCCGGACCTCGACTTCGGTCGCGACTGTGTGGGAGCCAATCTGCATGGACGCCATTCTACCCATTGACAGTCGTCGATGGAACACATTAGGATCGATCCATTCATCGACGGTCATCGATAGGAGGCTCCACACCATGGGCTGTGATTGCGGGTGCGACTGCGACTGCACGTGCGACGGCGACTGCGACTGCGACTGCTGAGACAGGACCTGGACTGCTCGGGCGCCGAGCAGTGGTCCGAGCGGCGGACCGCGATACCGTCGACCCTGTGGCTCTGATTCGTACGCACGACGGCGACGAGGCCGCGCATCTGGTCGCAACCGGAGGCCGGTTACGCCGGGTGGCGCGGGACATGGCGGTCGATCTGTCGAAGGCGCACATCCCAGAGGCGGGGTCGACGCCGGCTGGAGTGCGCCTCGGCGTGCTGGGCTCCGACAGCGACAGCATCGCGGTTGCCGCCGCGGCGGCCCTGCTGCCGGGACACGTCGACTTCGGGATCTGGTCGGGGGTCGATCGGTTCCACTACTGGAGCCAGCTACTCGCAGGGGAGGGGCCGTGCGGCTCCGTCCTCCACGCGCCGTCGCGAGTGCTCCGTGATCAGTCCGGCGCCATCGTTGGTGCGGTGGTTGTCACCCACATGGCGGCGTCGGAATGGTGGTCCGGAGACCCCTGGATTCCCGAGATCTTCGTCGTCGCTGCCTTCCAAGGACGAGGGCTCGGCAGCCTTCTCCTGGGGCACGCGATGCGAACCTGCTCGCACAGCGGGCACCGGCGCGTTGGTCTGACGGTGAGTGAAGGCAATCCGGCGAGAAACCTATACGAGCGCTTCGGATTCCGGCCGTTCCGAACGACGTGGCTGATCGAGCGTTCAGCCGGACGGTGATCTCGAGACCACCTCGCTAATCGCGTCGACCACCTGCGGCCAGACCTGCTCCGGAAGTGCGTGACCCATGCCCGGGATCATGATCAGACGAGCTCCCGGGATAGCGGCTGCCGTTTGACGGCCATTGCCGGGGGGTATGAGCGGGTCCTCGTCGCCGTGGATGACCACGATCGGCATGGTGAGGAGTCCGAGAGCGGCGGTTCTGTCGGGTGCGGCGATGATGGCCGCCAGTTGACGCGCGGCACCGTCGGGGGAGAAGCAGCGGTCCACCGCGCGCTCGGCTTTGACGCGAGCGCGATCCTCATCGAACGGCATCACGGTTCCGAAGAGCAGACGGCGGTTGTCGACGGAGCGTTCGACACGCTCGGCGCGTGTCCGCCCAGGCGAGGCCACCAGCGCGGCTGACAGTGCGGGCTGAGGCTGCACAACGTTCGGTCCGCCAACCGTGGACATGATCGAGGTGAGGCTCAATGCCCGCTTGGGATGACCGGTCGCGATCAGCTGGGCGATCATCCCGCCCATCGACACGCCGACGATGTGCGCTGCGTCGATCGCGAGGGCGTCGAGCAGCGCCACCGAGTCCTCAGCCATCTCTGAGAGCGTGTACGGCGGGGCCGCGGTGCCACTCATCACGGCCAGCAGGTCGGGCGGCCCGAGTTCGTCGAGCTTGCTCGAGAGGCCGATGTCACGGTTGTCGAACCGCGTCACCCAGAAGCCTCGATCAGCGATCAGCGCGCAGAGCGCGTCGTCCCACTCGATCATCTGGTACGAGAGGCCCATCACCAGCAGGAGCGGCGGTCGCGCCGGGTCACCGAAGCTCTCGTACTCGAGTTCGAGCCCGTTTGGGAGCGTGGCTCGAGGCATGTGGTCAGGCCTCGTCGTGGTGGCGGTGGGGCGGAGGCGGCGGTGGCGGCCCGTGCTTCGGCGCCGGTATCGACTCGATGCCCGGCGTCTCGTCGGGCCACACGAGCATGACCGCGCAGGGCGCATGGTCGACGACGAATCGAGTGGCGTGGCCGAGGCTCCTCGGTCCCAGCCGGGAGCGATCACCGTCGCGGGCCACGACGAGGACGTCGACACCTTCGGCCACCGCGCGTACGACCTCGCGTTCGGTGCGCCCATGCAGCCTGAGCTGCGTGGCGTCGGGGTGGCCGAGGCGCTCAGCCGCTGCAGCAAGCAACTGCGCGGCCTCGTCGTCGGCGACGCCCTCATAGCGGCGGTTGGGTTTTCGGCCTGGAAAGCCGCGCCCGAAGAGGCCGATCGCGGCTGCGTCCGCCGCCTCGGTGACCTCCGAGTCAGTGACATGCAGCAACGAGAAATCCGAGTCCGCAGGAAAGTTCTGCATGGCGGCGTCGACGCAACCCTGCCAGGTGCCTTCGACGACCCAGATGACAATGCGCATGGCCGCCATTAACCCACCACGCGCAGGGAGATCCACAGCGCGACGGTTGTGGTGATCAGGACCGGCGGCACGGTGAGTGCCCCGAGGCGCAGGAACTCGCCGATCGGGAGCTCTTCGCCGCGCCGGATCAGGATGCGCCGCCAAAGCAATGTGGCAAGCGATCCGACATAGGTGAGATTCGGGCCGGTGTTGACCCCGATGAGCACCGCGAGCACCGGCCCCGTTCCGGCCCCGGCTACGGCAGGGAGCAGGAGGAGCGCAGCGGGCAGATTGTTGATGACGTTCGCGAGCACCGCAGCGACCACGGCTATGACCAGGAGTGACCCGAGCCCGCTGCCGCCCGGCACCAGGTGGGTTACGACAGCACCGAGGCCGTGGAGCGAGATCGCTTTGACCACGAGACCGAGGGCCAGCACGAACGCGAGAAACGGGATATCGATCGACAGTGCAACCTCCCGGACGGTGGTCCGATGCTGCACGACGGCCGGGACCGCGAGGATCATCGCACCGGCGAGAGCCGCAAACGCCGGGCTGACACCGAGCGCGGAGGTGACGAAGAACCCGGCCAGGGTCATCACCAGCACCGCCGCCGCAAACACCGGAACCGGCAGCGGTTTCACGTCCTTGGTTTCACCGTGGCCGACGAGATCGGAGGCGAAGAATCGTCGCAGGACCACCCATTCGACCCCGATCGCAACGAGCCATGGCAGCGCCATGGTCGCGCCGAAGCGCGCGAATGAGAGGCCACTTGCGCTGAATGCCAGCAGATTGGTGAGGTTCGACACGGGGAGCAAGAGCGACGCCGAGTTGGCCAGATGCGTGCACGCGTAGACGTGTGGCTTGGCGCGCAGGCGCAGCCGGGCCACGGTCGCGAAGACGACAGGCGTGAGCAGCACAACGGTGGCATCGAGGCTGAGCACGGCGGTGACGAGGCTGGCGACCGCGAAGACGAGGGCGAGAAGCGATACGGGGCGGCCGCGTGAACCCGACGCCATCCACGAGCCGGCCGCCGCAAAGAGGCCGTATCGATCACAGAGGTTGGCGAGCACGAGCACCGCGCCGAGAAATCCCACCGTGGGAGCGAGGCTTCGCGCCTCGGTGCCTGCTTGACCAAGCGGTAGCACGCCAAGCAGCAGGAGCAACCCGGCGGCCGGAACGGCGACGACGGCTTCGGGCAGGCCTCGCGGACGGACGATGGCGCAGCCCAGGGTCGCGACCAGCAGCAGGACCGCCAGCGTCTCCGCAAGGGCACTCGGCACGTCGCCCGACAGCGTACGGCCTCGGAACCGTCAGGCGACGGCTTTAGCGTCGTTACCGGATCGCGAAGTTTCAACCAGGGGCATGTGACGTTCCGTTCGGGTGACATTCAGGCTCGCCGGTCACCGTGGAATCAACGCCGAAGTGCCCGAGAAATGCAGACAGGAGCGAACCATGGACTACCTTTTCATTCGTTGCCGGGAGTTCGCACGTGAAGAGCTCACGCGGCTCCAGAAGCGCCCCGAGAGTGGCCAGGGAATGGTTGAGTACGCGTTGATCCTCGTGCTCATCGCAGTTGTGGTCATCGTCATCCTGTCCACGGTGGGCAAGCGGATCAACAACGTCTTCTCGAACATCAGCAACGGGCTGAGCAGCTGACACAAATCCCCTAGTCCCAGGGCGGTGTGGCGCGCGAGATCTCCGTCGCGTCTTCACACCTGATTCACACCTCCTGCCGAGAGTGATGCACGTACCGTTCACCCTCCACAAGGAGAATCGACATGTATCGTGCAGGACGCGCCGCCTGGGGACTGGTCGCAATCGGGGCTGCGACGGCGGTGGGCATCACCACTCGCAATCCGGGCTTCATCGCCATCACGTTCGTCGGCACCCTGGCACTGCCGCGGGTGCTCGGTCTGACGCCGCGGCGTTGGAACCGGCCGGGCTTCGGGCCGAGCGCTTTTGGCGCACATGGCCGGGGCTGGGGTGGTGGGTGCGCAGGCGCCGGCCATAAGGCTTCGGAGTCCGAGGCGTCCACACCGGCGACGCAATCGGTCTGATGATCGCCACGGGGCGGCCGCTTGCCGCCCCACGCCGGCCTAGGATGGCCTCGCAATGACAAGGGTGCTGATCGTCGACGACGAGCCGGCGATCGTGCGCCTCGTTCGAGACTACCTCGAGCGAGCGAGATTCGATGTATCGACCGCGGCAAATGGCGAGGACGCGTTGCGGCTGTTCACGCGAGAGCGTCCGGACCTCGTCATCCTCGACCTCACCTTGCCGCTCATGGACGGCCTCGATGTTGCGCGGGAGATGCGCCGTGCCGGCGACGTGCCGATCATCATGCTCACCGCGCGAACCGAGGAGTCGGACCGCGTCGCCGGCCTTGAGCTCGGCGCAGACGACTACGTCACCAAGCCGTTCAGCGCGCGCGAGATCGTCGCTCGAGTCCGGGCGGTGCTGCGCCGCGCGCAGACCGCCGCGATCCGCGACGACATCGTCCGTGTTGGCGGCTCGATCGTCCTCGACGTGCCCCGCATGGAGGTGCAGGTGGACGGACGCGATGCCGTCCTGACTGCGACGGAGTTTCAGCTGCTCCTCCACATGGCGCGGCAGCCGGGTCGTGTATTCACCCGCGCGCAGCTGCTGGATTCCGTCCACGGCGTCGCCGTCGAGTCCTACGAACGTGCCATCGACGCGCACGTGAAGAACATCCGCCGCAAGATCGAGAAGGATCCGCGGTCGCCGCATCATCTGCAGACGGTTTTCGGCGTGGGATATCGCCTGGTGGACGGCGAGGCGTGAACAGCGGGCCACCGTGGAGGAGAGGTGAGGGCCGCCGCCCGCCGTGGTGGCCCGAGGGCGAGGCCGGACCATGGTCGGCCGGCCCGAACTGGCGGCGTCAGGGGCGGCGGATCGTGCGACGCATCGGCTGCTTCATCGGCGCGGTCCTGCTGGTTTTGGTCACTGCCATCTTCGGCGTGGTCTGGTTGCTCCTCAGCGCCTTTGGCGCCGTCAACTCGGCTCCGTTCGACACCGCGGTGGCGGTCACCGCGCTCGTGCTCGGTGGTATCGCGGTGGTGGTTGCGATCCTCGTCCTCCGCCGTCTCGCCCCACCCGTGGAGGCGCTTATCGAAGGCGCCCGTCGCATCGAGGTGGGCGACCTCTCCGCGCGCGTCCCGGTACACGGACCAGCCGGTCTTCGGTCCCTCGCACGCGCGATGAATGCCATGAGCGGCCAGCTGGAAGCCGAGGAGACACGGCGCCGCTCGGTGCTCGCGGATATCGCGCACGAGTTCCGCACACCGCTGTCGATCATTCGCGGTCAGGCGGAGGCGATCACGGACGGCGTCTACCCGGCGGATGCCGAGCACATGGCCCCGATCCTGAGCGCGACCGAATCACTGGAGATGCTCGTCAACGACCTCGGCACGCTGACCCTGGCGGAGAGTGGCACGCTCCGGCTCCATCGCGAGCCGGTGGACGTCGCCGTCTTCGTGAACGAGACATTGAGCGCGTTCGCTGCCGAGGCGAGAGCTGCCGGCGTGCAGTTGACGGAGCACGTCGATGCGGACGTCCCAGCGCTCGATGCCGACCCGGGGAGACTGCGCGGAGTTCTGGGCAACCTCGTCAGCAACGCCCTGGCGCACTCACGGGCGGGCGGTACCATCCGCGTGGAGGGCGTCGCATCGGAGGGGTGGATCCTCCTGACCGTCCGCGATGATGGAACGGGCATTCCCGCCGATCTGCTCCCGCGCATCTTCGATCGTTTTGTGAAGGACTCGGCATCGGCCGGTTCGGGGCTTGGGTTGGCGATCGCTCGCGACGTGGTCGAGGCACACGGTGGGTCCGTGAGCGCCACCAGCACGCCGGCCGAGGGCACGGCGATCACGCTCCGGCTTCCGGCGGTGGCCGCGTTGTGATGTGGTACAGCTACCGCCGAGATGAGCACACAGCACGTCGCCACTGACTTCACGAGCTGGCTGGCGCGATGGGACGCGCAGCAGCAGCGTCACATTCCCGATCGCGAGGAACGCTTCACCGCCATGGTCGACGCTGTGGCCGCGTTCGCCGGACCCGAACCGCGGGTGCTGGACCTGGGGTGCGGGCCTGGATCGCTGAGCGCTCGGGTTGTGGATCGGATCCCTGGCGCAAGCGTGGTGGCGATCGACGCCGACCCGGTGCTCCTGGCCATCGGTCGCGGCGCCCTCGGGAGCAGGCAGCAGGTGCAATTCGTCGACGCGGACCTCCGCGCCGACTGGGTCGGTGCGCTGCCCTCTCCGGGTCCGTACGACGCCGCGGTGTCGACCACCGCGTTGCACTGGCTCAGCCTCGAGCAACTGGTACATCTCTACCACGCGCTCGCCTCGGTCCTTCGTCCGGGGGCGGTGTTCCTGGACGGTGACCGTCTCGACTTCGACCACGATCAACGCACGATCGCCGCGGGCGCCCGGCAGGTCCGGCCGGAGTGGCCCGACGCTCCCGAGGGGGCCGAGGACTACGACGCCTGGTGGCAGGCCGCCGTGGCGGAACCGGCGCTCGCGCGTGAGGTCGCCGAACGCGAGCAGCGCTGGCATGCGCACCCCCACGAGGACGAGGCCCACAGCTACGAGTTCCACAGCTCGGCCCTCTTCTCGGCGGGCTTTGTCGAGGTCGGTACCCTCTGGCAGCACCTCGCCAATCGGGTCCTGGTCGCGATCCGCTGATCTGAGCGTCCCCGCCACCGCCTGTCGCGGCGTGCCGCGAGGCAGTAACAAGGAAGTCCAACCGGTCGGGCTGCCCGGGCGAGCTTCCTACCATCGCGGGGTGATCGGTGTCACGTCCGACGCGGGGTCGATAAAGTCCCGACGCCCACGCGAGGGGCTTGTGCTCTTCGGAGGCCTTCAGGCTCTTGCTTTGGTGAGCGTTCTGATCCCCAACGGTGTCCAGCGCTGGGATTGGTATATCGCCGCAATCGGATTCAGTCTCGCGGTGGCAGCGATGTGGTGGCTGACACCCTGGCGCCGTCTGCCGACCTGGTGCCGGGTGGTCCCGCTACTCGTGGCAACCGCGGCGATCGGATGCCTGATCCATTCGGCATCCACGTCGACGGGGCTCGGTTCGCTGCTGCTGCTGCCGCTCCTGTACTCCGCCTTTTACGGCGCGCGGTGGGAGTCATACGTGCTCATTCCGGCGATCGGGACGGCCCAGGGTTTGATCGGGCTGTCCAACCACGACAGTGGGATCGTGCTCACCCGTCTGCTCGTCTTCTGGGTGGCATTGCTGGTGATGATCAGCATCGCGGCGCACTCGCTTCGCCGGAATCTGCAGTCGACGGTCGACAACGCCAAGGAGGAGGCACGCCAGAGCGCAGTCGTCGCCAAGGCGACCCGGTCGCTGACGGCGTCACTCGACCCGTCGGAGGTCATCCAGAACGCGACCCGCCTGGCGACAGACCTGACGTCGTCGTTCCGGATCTCGGCGCGTCGAGGGCAGTACTTCGCGGTGGAAGGCGAGATGCTGACGATCGTGGCGGACACTGACCCCACGGGCATGAGTGCCGCCGAGGTGCGCCTGCCCATCGCGGAGCACCCCATGGCTCGTGCGGTGATCGCGACCGGGCAGGCTGTCAATGGTCCCCTGGACCTCGACCAGTGCGGACCGGCGGTGCGCGCGGTCCTCGAGAAGTTTGGCGTCACCCATGGCGCCTACGTCCCGATCAACCTGCACGGGAAGCTCACCGGAATCCTGAGTGTTTCGGGGCGTGGCGAGGTCATCCAACCCGGTGTGTTCGAGCGTGTTCGCCTGATCGGCAGCCTCACGGAGATGGCGCTCACGAATGCGGCGGCACATCAGGTCGTCGAGGAGCAGGCGCTCACCGACCCGCTGACCAAGCTCGCCAACCGGCGGGAGCTGGAGCGTGCGTTTGCGCGCCTGCCGGATCGGCTGCCGTTCGCTTTCATTGCCGCCGATCTGGATGACCTCAAGGGTGTCAACGACCGGTTCGGTCACCCCGCCGGCGACGCGGTGATCGTCGCGGTGGCCTCGGCGATCGCATCCCTGGCGCGCAAGGGGGACACGGTCGCGCGAGTGGGTGGTGACGAGTTCTCCGTGCTGATGCTCGACGCGACCAGCGATGGCGTCGAGCGACTCGCCGGCAGCATTCACGATGCGCTGAGTCACATTCGGCTTCCGAGCGGCACGCCGCGGCTGAGCATCGGTGCCTGCGTCGCAGCTCCGGGGTCAGACACAGGGCTCGTCCAGGGAACCGCGGATGCGGCCCTCTACGAGGCCAAGCATCGTGGTGGAGCATCCACAGTCGTCAAGGTCTTCGAGCAGGTGCGCCCCGCACTCATCGCGTAGGCGTCAGGCTCGGCTTCCTCCGCTGTACCCTGCGGGCACTTATGGGGTTGAACGGGTCGCTGTAGCGTGTCCGCAGAGATACCCGAAGCGGCGCCTGCTGTGCTCGAGGTTGCCGGGATCGACGTGCGCTTCGAAGGCGTGGTCGCTCTCGACGGCGTCTCGCTGACGGTCCGCGCTAACCAGATCGTCGGCGTCATCGGGCCGAACGGTGCGGGCAAGACGACGCTCTTCAACGCCGTCTCGCGATTTGTCTCGCCAGCCGGGGGGACCATCACCTACAAGGGACAGTCGCTGCTCGGCGTCCCGGCATGGCGCCTGGCCCACATGGGGATCGCCAGGACGCTCCAGGGGCTCGGGCTCTGGCCGACGCTCACAGTCCTCGAGAACGTGGTCGCGGGGGCGCCGTCGCGCACGCGCCTGGCCTCCGACCTGCTCGCATTGCCCGGTGCCGACCGGCGCACAGCGGCGCTTCGCGACGAGGCGCTCGTCAACCTCGGCGAGCTCGGCGTTGCCGATCGGGCAAGCGGCTATCCCGGAGCCCTCCCGCACGGGATCCAGAAGCGGGTGATCATTGCCCGGGCGCTGATGGCCCATCCCTCGTTGCTGCTGCTGGACGAACCTGCGAGCGGCCTGTCGGCCACCGACGTCAATGACCTCATCGACGTGCTGCGCTCGCTGCGGACTCGGATGGCAATCGCCCTGGTCGAGCACCACGTCGACATGGTGATGGCGGTCAGCGACCGCATCACCGTGCTCAACCTCGGACAGGTGATCGCGTCCGGCACGCCGGCGGAGATTCGCGCCAACAGCGACGTGGCCAATGCATACCTCGGTCAGAAGGTCGCGCATGCTTGAGATCAGCGATCTCACCGTCGCCTACGGAGGCGTCGTCGCGCTGGAGAACGTGTCGCTGTCGGTACCCGAGGGCAGCATCACCGCGGTGCTGGGGGCCAACGGCGCAGGCAAGACGACGCTGGTTCGCACCATCTCCGGTCTCGTCAAGCCCCGCCACGGCTCCGTGATGCTCGGCACGCAGCAATTGATTGGCCGTTCACCGGAGGCAATCGCCCGCCTCGGTGTGGGTCACGTGCCGGAAGGGCACGGCATCGTGAGCGAGCTGACCGTGGATGAGAATCTCCGCCTCGGTGGTCTGTGGCGTCGCGATCGCGCCGATCAACGCGTTGCGATCGAAGAGGCGTACGAGCTCTTTCCGCCGCTTCGCGTGCGCCGCAGCGTGCATGCGTCGAACCTCAGCGGGGGAGAGCGCCAGATGCTCTCGATCGGCAGAGCGATGGTCGCCCGTCCGACGGCCCTGCTCCTCGACGAGCCGTCGCTCGGGCTCGCCGGTGGCCTGCTCGCCCAGATCATGCAACGGCTCGCCACGCTGGTCACCGAGCGAAAGCTGAGCGTGCTGCTCATCGAGCAGAACGCGCGCTCAGCACTCTCGGTGGCGGACCAGGCTGTGGTGCTGTCGCTCGGCAAAGTCGAGCTGAGGGACAGCGCGGAGCGACTCGCCGGCGACGACGCGTTGCGTCACGCGTATTTGGGATTCTGACCGTGCGCCTGTTCGTGATCTACACCGTCGACGGGATCACCAATGGAGCGGTCTATGCTGCCGTGGCACTGGCGCTGGTGATGATCTGGCGCGCGACCCGGATCATCAATTACGCGCAGGGCGCGATGGCGATGTTCACGACCTACATCGCGCTCATCGTCATCCGCCACGGCGCCCCGTACTGGCTCGGGTTCGTCATCGCACTCGCCGCCGGACTCGTGATCGGCGCTGCCACCGAGCGCATCCTGGTGCGGCCCGTGGAATCGCGACCGCCGCTCAACGCGGTGATCCTGAGCCTCGGCGTGCTCATCCTCCTCGAGGCGATCGCGCCCATGCTCTTCGGTGGCCAGACGCAGTCGTTCCCCACGCCGGTATCGAACATCGATCTCGTGGCAGGAGGGACAACGCTCGACTTCTCGCCGTTCGACCTCTTCACGGTCGGCGCCGTCCTGGTCGCGATGCTGCTGCTCTTCCTCGTGTTTCAGCGCACCACATTGGGGCTGCGCATGCGTGCCGCTGCGTTCAACCCGGAGATCGCGCGCATCCTCGGCATCCGCGTCGGACGGATGCTGACGCTCGGCTGGGGACTCGCCGCTCTGCTCGGCGCGCTCGCCGGCATGCTCGCAGCGCCGTCCGTCTATCTCTATCCGAGCAACATGGATGAGGTGCTGGTCTTCGGGTTCACGGGCGCCATCATCGGTGGTCTCGAGAGCCCGGTCGGTGCAGTGGCTGGAGCGGTGGGCGTCGGACTTGCGCTCAGCTACGTCAGCGGATATATCGGCTCGGATCTCGCTCCGCTCGGCGGTTTCGTGATCCTCATCGTGGTGCTCATGCTCCGTCCTCAGGGGTTGTTCAGCTTTGGGACTCAGCGCCAGGTATGAATACTGTGCTGCGCAATTCGACGCTGCTCCGACACGGAGTCTTCTTCCTCGGGCTCGCCGCGCTGCTGCTCGTGCTCACCTCGTTCGTCTTCGACCCGTACACCAATTACAACGTCACCGAGGTAGCGATCTACGCGATCTGCACAGCTGGATTGACGGTGCTTACGGGCATCAACGGGCAGGTCTCGCTCGGACACGGCGCGCTGATGATGATCGGCGCCTACACGACGTCGGTGCTGCTCACATGGCATCCCGATCTGCCGCTCATCCTGATGTTGCTGGCATCGATGGCGACGACCGGGATCGCCGGCGCGATCGTCGGCATCGCGGGGGCACGGCTTCGGGGCCCATATCTCGCCGGAGCGACCCTGGCGCTCGCGGTCGCCCTGCCGCAGGTGCCATCACACTTCGCGAGCGTGTTTGGCGGCAACCAGGGGCTCAACGTTCCGACACCGGCGCCCCCGGCCTTCCTCGGCGGGGATTTCTCGCCGGAGCAGTGGCTCGCGTGGATTACCCTTGCTGCCGCCGTGATCACGTTCTTCGTGCTGGCCAACCTGGTGCGCGGCGCGACCGGAAGGCGGTTTCGCATGGTGCGCGACAACGAGGTGGCCGCGCGCCTCTCCGGCATCGATGTCGCGCGCACGCAGGTGCTCGCATACATGATCAGTGCGGCATGCGCCGGCCTTGCCGGATCGCTGTTCGCGTACTGGGTGACCGTCACCTCCCCGAGTGGCTTCACGCTGAACCTGTCCCTGTCGCTGCTCACCGCGATCGTCATCGGGGGCCTGGGCAGCCTCGCCGGCGCGGTGATCGGGTCGTTCATCCTCGTGTACCTGCCCGTGTGGACCGGGGGATTTGCGAGCAGCCTCAATCTGTCGAGTAACGTGGCCAACAATGTGCCACTCGCGATCTACGGCATCGTGCTCATCGTCGCGATTCTCGTGTTCCCGCGCGGGATCGCCGGAGGGATCGGGTCCATCGCGCGCGGCGCGACCCGAATCATTCGCTCAAGCCGCGGCCCCACGGCGCTGCCCGCCGCACCCGAGTCGCCGTCTCAATGACATCAGCAACCGGCATCCATCAACAGAAGGAGCATTCGCATGCGACCAGAGATCAGTAGATCGAGGACCTGGGCGGTGGCTGCCGTCGGCGGGGCGGCAGCGCTGCTGACCGCCGCGTGCGGTAGCGCCAGCTCCGGTTCCACGTCGAACACCGCGTCGGCTCCTGGGATCACCGCGACCCAGGTGACCATTGGCAGCACGCAACCGCTCACCGGGCCTGCCGCGCCCGGGTACTCGGAGATCGCGCCCGCCGCCAACGCGTATTTCAAGTACGTCAACGCCCATGGCGGCGTCGACGGTCGGAAGATCAACTACATCTACCTCGACGATCAGTACAACCCCACGAGCACCGCGACCCAGACCCGCAAGCTCGTGCTGCAGGACAACGTCTTCGCCATGTTCCAGGCGCTGGGCACGCCGACGCACCTGTCCGTGGTGAGCTACCTCAACAGCAGCAAGGTGCCCGACCTCTTCGTCGCCTCGGGGTGCAACTGCTGGAACAACACCTCGCAGTACCCGGAGACCTTCGGCTGGCAGCCGAACTACACCATCGAAGGCAAGATCCTTGGGCAGTACATCGCGCAAAACTTCGCCAGCAAGAAGATCGGCTTCTTCCTGCAGGGACCGAACGACGAGTTCGGCGCCGATGGTCTTGCGGGAGTCATGGATTCGCTGCAGGGCAAGGGGCTCAACGTTGACTCGACGCCGGCGTACTACACGCCGACGGCCGCCGGCGCAATGGCGGTGGGCGCGGCGATCGCGGGTCTGCAGGCGCAGGGAGTCCAGGTGATCGTGAGCTTCTCGGTGCCACTCTTCACGGCTGTCGCCGAGGCGAGTGCAGCCGGGCTCAAGTACAGCGCACAGTTTGTGGTGAGCAACGTCGGCGCGGACCCACCGACCCTCGCCGGGATCCTCACCGGCGGGTCGCTTGGCAAGAAGCTTCCAGCGGGTCTGATCGGGGGAACGATCAGTGACGCCTACCTCCCGCTGATCACAGACTCGAGCAATCCTTGGGTGACGCTGTTCAAGAGCGTCGAGTCCGCCTACGCACCGTCGCTCCCCTGGGACGGCAACGTCGAGTACGGCATGGCGGAGGCGTACACGTTCGTGCAGGCGCTCAAGGCTGCCGGCCAGAACCCGACGAGAGCCAGCATCATCGCCGCCATCCAGAACAGCCACTGGACCGACGGGCCGGGACTCACGCCGTATGCCTATTCATCGAGTGACCACAACGGGTTCACGGGTGTGCAGATGGTGACCGTCGACGCGACCGGCAACCTCACCACGCTCGGGCCCGTGGAGACCACCGATGACACGGCATCGGGTGCCATCAACACGTATTCCGGTGCGGCGTCGACGCCACCCGCGAGCGGCATACCGAGCGACTGAGCTCCGCGCAGCTGCTGATCAGAGGGACCGCGAGGTGCGACTCGCGGTCCTTCGGCGTATGTTCCAGTGTTCCGGCTGGGGATTGACCTGCTCAGCCCGGTCTGGAATCTCCTGGATGACGCCGCAGGGACGCGGGATAGGTACACGGAGCTGGTGGACTCCCATTCGGAGTCGGGGATTCCGTCGGGGCGTGTGATAATCCCGCCGGATGCGAGTTCTGGGTCGCGCCCTGCTGGGACGNNATCGGCGCGTTTGGTCTCGATGCGCTGTCCTCGGTCGCGTACGGGCCGGACGAGATCCTCTATGTGCTGCTGCTCGCGGGCACGGCCGGCGTCGCCTTCGACATACCGATCGCGGTGGCGATCACGCTGTTGCTGGCGATCGTCGTCATCTCGTACCGCCAGACGATTCACGCGTATCCCAATGGCGGTGGCTCGTTCACCGTGGCGAGCCGGAACCTCGGACGCACCGCGGGGTTGATCGCAGCCGGGTCGCTGATGGTCGACTATCTGACCACCGTCGCGGTGTCGGTGACCGCGGGAGTCGCAGCACTCATCGCATTTGCCCCAGCCATCAATCCCTATCGCGTGGTCATCGACGTCGTCGCGATCGTCGCGCTGATCATCATCAACCTTCGCGGTGTGCGCGAGGCGGGAGCGGCATTCATCCTGCCGACCTACGTTTTCGTGATCTCGCTCGCCGGGTTGGTGCTCTATGCAGCGTTTCGAGTCGCGACCGGTAACCCGCCCCATCAACTTCACACCATCCCAGCCGCCAGCGAAGGCGTGAGTCTCTTTCTAGTCCTGCGTGCCTTTGCCGGTGGATGCACGGCGATGACCGGCGTGGAAGCGATCGCCAACGGCGTCCCGGCGTTTGAGCCGCCGGAGTCACGCAATGCGGCGCGGACGTTGACGGTGCTCGCGTGCCTGCTTGGCGCGCTGTTCCTCGGCGTCGCGCTGCTCGGGCGGAGCATCGGTGCCGTGCCCAACGACCAGGCCAACGTGATTGCCCAGATCGGACAGGCGGTGGCGCCGAACAGCCCACTCTTCTACATCGTGCAGATCTCCTCTGCAGCGATTCTGCTGCTTGCCGCCAACACGTCGTTCAACGGATTCCCGCGGCTCGCGGCGGTCATGTCACGCGACGATTATTTCCCGCATCAGTTCACCCATCGCGGTCTCAAGCTGGCGTACTCCAACGGCATTCTCATCATCGGCGGGCTCGCGATCGTGCTGGTGATCGTCTTCGGCGGGACGACGCACGCGCTCATCCCGCTGTATGCGGTGGGCGTGTTCATCTGCTTTACGCTGTCGCAAACCGGCATGGTGGTGCACTGGCTGCACAGCAAGGAGCGGCGGCGGCACATGAAGCTGGCGGTCAACGCCGCCGGAGCGGTGACGACGGGAGTGGTTGCGGTCATCGTCGCGAGCACGAAGTTTCTCGAGGGAGCGTGGATCGTGCTCGTCCTTGTGCCCCTGCTCTCGTTCAGCTTCTGGGCGATCCACCGCCACTACGCGCATGCTCGCCGCCAGCTCGCGGTGGTCCCGAAGCCCCATCGAGTCGGCAAACAGCGCGTCATCGTGCCGGTGAACGACCTCAACGCCGCGACTGCCGCCGCAGTCGACTACGCGCTCAGCATCACGACCGCGGACCGGATCACCGCGGTGCATGTGAAGGTCGACACCGACGACAAGCGGGACGCGACGCTGCCCGAACGGTGGAAGGCGTGGGCGCCGGACGTGGAGCTCCGCCTGGTCACCTCTCCGTACCGTGAGCTCATCAGCCCGGTGATCGAGGTGATCGATGCATGTCATCGCGAAGGAGACGCGACGGTGACCGTGGTCCTGCCCGACATCCTGCCGAAGGCCTGGTACCAGGTGCTGCTCCACAACCAGTCCGAGCTCGCGTTCAAGCTCGCACTCCTGCATCACCCCGGTGTGGTGGTGACGTCCGTGCCGTTCCAGCTCCGGGAGTGACCGCGCCCGTCAGTCCGGCGGCTTGCGGCGCTTCAGCTTGCGATCGACGGACATGAATGTCGGGCCTCGATATCGGCTGCGCGGACGGGGCCGGGTGGGTGGCAGCCGGATGCCCCAGAGGATCAGCGCGCCCGCGCCGACGGCGAGGACGAGCAGGAGAATGACGCCGGCCATGGATGGAGTGTAGGGGCAGGTCGACGGCCCTTCCGGCGGCTTGACAGCGCGACGGCTCGCGATATATCGTTGCGCCCGTGATTGTGAAACGCTCGACCTGCCCGGCCAACCGGCAAACCTGTGATCGGCCGGTGTCGGTATATCGTGGCCGGCAATGACAGCGACCCTTCCCGCTGATCCCGTCACCGCACCGCCCGTTCTCGGCGATCGGCCGGCGGTGATCCGCACGGTGGACCTGACCAAGATCTACACGGGAACTGTGAAGGCGGTCGACAGTCTCAATCTCACCGTCTTCCAGGGGGAGATCTTCGGTCTGCTCGGTCCCAACGGAGCAGGGAAGACCACCACGGCGAGCATGCTCACCACGCGCACGATCCCCACACGCGGCCAGGCCTTCGTCGGCGATGTCGACGTGGTCGCGCACCCCGCGGTGGCCAAGCAGCTGATCGGCGTGGTGCCCCAGACCAATACGCTCGATCGAGCGCTCACCGTCTGGGAGAACCTGTACTTCCACGGTCGCTTCTTCGGCATGGGGTCGCGCGCGTCTCGGGCCGCTGCGGATGAGATGCTCGTTCGCTTCCGGCTCACCGAGCGGGCCAAGGCTCCGGTGATGGCGCTCTCCGGCGGCCTGGCTCAGCGCCTCATGGTCGCCCGGGCGATCCTGCACAACCCGGCGGTGCTCTTTCTCGATGAGCCGACCGCCGGTCTCGATCCCCAGAGCCGGATCGCACTCTGGGAGATCCTTGGTGAGTTGCACACCGGCGGGCAGACGGTCCTGCTGACCACGCACAACATGGAGGAGGCCGACAGCCTCTGCAACCGGATCGGGATCATGGACCACGGCCGGATCCTCGCCCTGGACACGCCGGCTCGTCTCAAGGAGACCGTCGGCGCGGACACCCTGGTGACGGTCACCGCTGACGGCGACCTCGAGTCGCTGGCGGCGCGGCTTCGCCAGGATGTCGCCGGCGTGGAGTCAGCTGTGAATCGCAAGGGCTCCGTGCAACTCTCCGTCCGCGGCGCCGACCGGGTGCTCCTGCGCGTCATCGACAGTGCAGAGGGGGCGGGGTTCACCGTGCGCGACGTCCAGGTCACCGAGCCCAACCTCGAGACCGTGTTCATCAATCTGACCGGCAAGGAGCTTCGCGAATGACCACGGTCACGGCCGCCCCGACCCAGACCGCCTCGGCTCCGGCACTGCCGCCGCTCCGGTCGTCGCTCACCTCATCGCGCATCGCCTTCGGCGCACTGCTCGTTCGCGACCTGGTGGTGCTGAAGAAGCGCCTCCGCGAATTCATTCCGCGCACGGTGATACAGCCGTTCCTGCTCTGCTTCGTCTTCCTCTATGTCTTCCCGACCATCGGGCAAGGCATCGGCGGAGGACACGGCGCGGCAGGGGAATCCGCCTTCGCGACCATCCTCGTGGCCGGTGTGGTGGGGTTGTCGATCATGTTCCAGGGCATCCAGGCGGTCGCATTGCCGATGGTCCAGGAGTTCGGCTACACCAAGGAGATCGAGGATCGCGTTCTGGCGCCGCTGCCGGTATCGCTGGTGGCAATGGAGAAGGTGCTCTTCGGCGCCATCCAGGGCCTGCTCGCGGCGGCGATCGTGTTCCCGATCGCGGCGGTCGTCCACGCGAGCGGCGTGCACATCAACCTCCGGGTCAACTGGCTGGAACTGATCACGCTCATCCCACTCGGCTGCATCACCTGCTCATCGCTTGGGCTTACCTTCGGGACGATCTTCGACCCGCGGACGGTCCCGCTGCTCTTCGGGATCATCATCCTGCCGCTCACGTTCCTCGGAGGGACGTACTACTCGTGGACGACGCTCGCTCCGGTCACGATCGGCAACTTCCACTGGCTGCAGATCCTCGTCCTCGTCAATCCGCTCATCTACATCAATGAGGGGATGCGGGGCGCGTTGACCACTGCGCCGCACATGTCGCTCTGGGTCGTCTATCCGGTGCTGCTCGCGTTCAGCGCCCTGTTCCTGTGGACGGGGACGCGGAACTTCCGCCGCCGGGTGATCAGCTGAACCGAGGCGAGTTCGATTCGCGGCTGCGCACCCACTCGAGGCCGTGCACAAACAGCCGCCACCCGAAGGTGGTGAGGCCGATGAAGATCAGCGTCACGACGATGAATGTGAGCGGTGTGCTGCGATGGGTCAGCGTGGCCCGGAGCACGAGTCCGATGGTGCTTCCCAGGACCCACGTGCAGGCGAGGACCACCCATCGGTCGAGCGGCGCCCGGTACAGCTGGAGCACGAAGGCGACCACGAACCAGCCGACCAGGAACGGCCAGAGCACCGTGAGATACCAGTCAATGCCCGAGGAGATGTCGTGACTGGCCCTGCCGAGGGCCACGAAGATCGCGAGGCACAGCGCGTCGACGCCGACAGCGAGGGCGCGGGCGGTCCAAGGGCGCATGACGCGGCGAACATAACAGGCGTCGGGTCCGCGTCGGGCCATCAGTCACGTGTCCGTGTCAGCTATGACGCGGTCGCCGACGCCTATATCGACCGTGTTCTCGACGAGTTGCGCCACAAGCCGCTCGATCGGGCGTTGCTGACCGCGTTCGCCGAGCAGCTCCAGGATCGATTCGGTGCCGGGGCGTCCATCTGCGATGCCGGATGCGGACCTGGACACGTCGGCGCCTTCCTCGCAGGCCTGGGGCTCGCCGTCACGGGCATCGATCTGTCGCCGGCGATGGTGGCCAGGGCGCGGACGCTCTTTCCCGATCTCACCTTTGAGGTTGGAACGATGACTGCGCTTGCCGCTGCCAGTGGCCGGTGGCAGGGGCTGATCGCCTTCTACTCGATCATCCACCTCACCAGCGACGCTGAGGTGCGGGCCGCGCTCGGCGAGTTCCACCGCACGCTCGCGGTCGATGGCTCGCTCCTGATCGCTGTCCACGTGGGTGAGCACGGCGACGACACGGTCCACTCCGACGAGATGCTCGGCGTCGGCGTGGACATGGACTTCCGCTTCTTCGATGCCGGCTGGCTGGCCGAGGAGATGGCGGCTGCCGGGTTCACGCTCGAGGCGCGCCTGCTCCGCGCTCCGTACCCGGATGTGGAGGTGCAGACGACCCGGGCGTACCTGCTGGGTCGGCGGACGGCCGCCGTCAACACGGCCGCCGTGGAAACTTGACTTCGGCGGTCGGGATTCAATACCATCGCGCTCAGATATGGACGAGACACCACGGCTGACACGCCGTCGCTGGCTCGACTGGGGACGCTGCCGGTCTGACAGGGCAAGCTGTCCGGCCTAGGCCACGTGAAGTCCGGGCACGCGACGGCACTGCGCCCGCGTCCGACATCTCGCAACCGCGCGGCGCTTCGCCGCTCAGGAACAGCCAACACCAACAGGAGCATTTCCTCATGACTGAATACGCCCATCCAGAGGTCCTGGTCACCACCGAGTGGCTGGCCGGTCACCTCACCGACCCGCAGGTGCGGGTGCTCGAAGTAGACTACGACCCGTCGGCCGCGTATGAGCTCGGGCACATCCCCGGCTCGACGCTCGTCGACTGGAAGCGCGACATCAATGACCCGGTCCGCCGCGACATCCTTTCCAAAGAGCAGTTCGAGCACCTCCTCTCGAAGGTTGGCGCGACCCCGGACACCACACTCGTCCTCTACGGCGATTTCCGCAACTGGTTCGCGGCGTTCGCGTTCTGGACCTTCCGGATCTACGGCCACGCCGACATCCGCCTGCTCAACGGCGGACGCCGCAAGTGGATCGACGAGGGACGCGAGGTCACCGAGGAGACCCCATCGTTCGTGGCGACCTCGTACAAGGCTGCGGATGCCGACACCTCGATTCGCAGCTTCCGCGGCGATGTCGAGAAGGCACTCGGCGTCGAGGGACGTGCGCTGGTCGATGTTCGTTCGCCTGCCGAGTTCAAGGGAGAGATCTCCGCACCGCCGGAGTACTCGAACGAGGGCGCGCAGCGGAGCGGACACATCCCGGGCGCGGCCAACATTCCGTGGGCCCAGGCGATCCAGGACGACGACACCTTCAAGCCGGCCGACGCGCTCCGCGAGCTCTACGCGGCGCAGGGCGTCACCGACGACAAGACGGTGATCACGTACTGCCGGATCGGCGAGCGCTCGTCGCACACCTGGTTCGTGCTCAGCTACCTGCTCGGGTTCCCCCGGGTGAGCAACTACGACGGGTCGTGGAGCGAGTGGGGCAACTCGGTTGGCCTGCCGATCGAGAAGGAAGCACGCGAAGCGGTCGCGGTCTGATCTGACACGAGCACCATCGGTGTCCCGGCGAGGTTGACCTCGTCGGGGCGCCGTGGTCCCCGGCGATACGTGAGCGATGCCGGGAAAAAAGCGACGACGGCCACTGCGGCCGATCCGACCACCAGCGCATTCCAGCCGAGCGGCTCGACCAGCACCACCGCTGTCACCGCGCCGGCGAGCATGCCGGCGTAGAGGAGCAGGCGCATCAGGCCGTTGACCCTGCCGAGTAACTCGGCTGGAACCCGCTGCTGCAGGGCTGTCTGGCCTCGGGTCTGATACAGGGCGGCCGCGGCGGTGCTGACGAAGAGCAACGCGAGGGCGGGAACCAGGCCGCCGACCAGCGCGAAGAGTCCGAGCGGGATCACTTCCACCACGAAGCCGAGGGCGATACCTCGGGCGCCGATCGCGCGTGGGGTCCAGCGCAAGAGCACGGCGCTGCCCACGACGCCTCCGGCTCCGACCGCCCCGTACAGCCAGCCGACGTCGGTGGATCGTCCGAACCGGTCGGCCGCGGCGACGACCAGCACCGCCTGGAGCGCGGTGATCGCGGCAGCGCTGCAGAAGAAGGATGCTGCGAGGGAGCGAAGCATGGGGTCGCGGGCCACGACGGCGGTCGAGCGCGCCCGATCGCTTGTCTCGGAATGCCTGACGGGCGCCGGCGCGACGCGCAGGGAGAACACCAGCAGGGCTGCCAGTCCGAACGAGACCGCGTCAGCAGCGACGAGCACCTGCGGCTGAATGAAGGGCAGCACCAGCGCGCCGATGACCGGCGAAACGAGCACGCTCGATTCGTAGAGGCCGCTGTAGATCGCGTTCACGCGAAGGAGCCGGGACGGGGAGGTGACGCGGGGGATGCAGGCCGAGTATCCGGGCTGGGCCACCGAGCCCAGGAAGCCGGCGCAGGCCACCGCAACGAGGATCGCCCAGATCGTCCCGGTATTTGCGAAGACGACGATGCCGGCGGTGAGCAGGCACTGCCCCAGCGCCGCCCAACCAGCAACCCGGCTCGGACCGTAGCGGTCGCTGAGCGACCCACCGAGGGTGGGACCCAGCACTCGCGGCGCAAACCGGGCCAGGATGTAGAGCGCAGGCGCCTCGGCCCGATGGGTGAGATCGAAGAGCAGGACGGCGAGGGCGACAACGGTCAGCCAGTCGCCATAGGTCGAGATCCCGGCAGCCAGCAGCAGCCGTCCCGAACGATCGGCCTTGGTCCGGCTGCCTGCGGCTTGCGGAAAGAACCGCGCCGTATCGATCAGCATGTCCACTCCAGAGGCGGGACCGGGGAACGAAGCACGACGCCGTGGAGCATGCCCACGACGTCGCACCCAACGGATTCAGCAATCCCGAGCGATCTCGGGAATCAACGTCCGGGGATCAGCCCCAGCCCGTACCTGCAGCCATTTCCGCCTCCATGGATACCGCGGCACCGGTACCCCGACGCGCGCCGGGGTTGGTCACGACAGGGTGCGGTGCCGCCGCTCGCTCCGTTCGCCGTGCTTGGGCGGAGTTAACAAGCGTTCTTTGAATCTGCACAATTCTTTGCGCGGCTTCGCTGCGCACACTGACTCCCGGCCCCGCGCGATCAGCCGGGAGTTCGTCCCTCGGTGACCGCGGTCGCAAAGAGCAGCGTCGCGCCGACCGCGCAGACAATCAGGACGGTCGCCTCCCAGCCCAACGGCTGCACCAGCGACACAGCCGCAATCGCCCCGAACAGCATGCCGAGGTACCCCCCGAAGCGAACCACCGCACTCGTCCGGCCAATAAGTTCGCGCGGCGTGCGTTGCTGGAGCCCGACTGCCCCCCGCGTCTGATACAGCGTTGCCCCCGCACCGCTGACGAAGAGCAGCGCCATGGCCACGGGCAGGTCGGTGACAAAGGCGAAGGCAGCGAGTGGGACGAGCTCGAGCGCCGTGCCGAGAACGATGGATTGCGCCGCCACCCGGGCCGGCGTTCGTCGCATCACCGGTAAGGTGCCGAGGAGCGCCCCTGCGCCCACTGACGCGTACAGCCAGCCGACCACGGTGTCATGCCCGAAGCGACTCGCGGCTGCAACCACGAGGACCGCCTGGAGCGCCGTCACCGCTGCGGCGTTGGAGACGTACGCCGCTGCCAGGAACCGAAGCATCGGGTCGTGGAGCACGATCGGCACCCCAGCTGCCATGCGTCCGGGGCTGAGCGCCGGCGTGGCAGTGGCGTTGTCCGCCCCGGAGAGGGTGATCACAAGGGCCGCCGACACGAGGAACGTCGCGGCGTCGATGCCGATGAGCAGCTCAGGCGCGGTGAAATTGAGGACGAGCGCCCCGATTGCAGGGGAGACCATGATGCTGGAGCTGTTCAGTGCGGCCAGGGCGCCCTGGATGCGCCCGAGCCCGGCCGCCCCGGTCACGCGCGGGACCATCGCTGCGTAACACGGCTGCGCTGCGGAGCTCAGGAATTGCGCAAGTGCGACCACAACAAAGATGGGCCAGATGAGCCGGCTTTCCGCAAACACGACGATCGACGCGGTGAGCACGGCTTGCATGACTGCACACGCCGCCGCGATGCGTGCCGGCCCGTAGCGATCGGCCAGCGCACCGCCGGGGAATGGCCCGATCAGCCGTGGAGCGACCCGTGCGAGCATGTAGACCGCCGGGCCGATCGGGGAGTGGGTGAGGCGGAACAGCAGCACCACGAGCGCCACCGTCGTGAGCCAGTCACCGTAGAAGGAGATGCCCGCGGCGGCCAGCAACCGAACAGACGGATGCAGCGCGCGTCGGCGCGCACTTAATCCACCGGTGGACGCGTCCGCCGAAACTCTCAGCGTCGTTTCCTTTTTGGGGTTCTAATCGCGTCGCAGGATGACGCGAGCGTACCCCAACCCGGGACCGAATGCGCCGCTGTTGCGCACCCGGTGGCCCGCCTTTCGAGGGCCCCCTCCGTGATAATGACGCGATCGACCCGTTAACGGCTCGTCACGGAATTACCCAACGGATCGTCACACCGTCGCCCTACAGTGGACGACGGGTAACCCTAGGGTCTACCAGCTGTCGTTATCGCCCCAAGTAGCCATGGGAACCTCCTAGAGAAATGCGCCGTCGGGTAGCGTGAGACCTGACCGCCGACGCTTGGGTGTTGCGCGTACTGTAACGCTGCTGGACTGCCCAGGGCTTAAGACCTGCGCTGCGATCTCGCATTCACATTTCTTCGCACAATCTACGCAGCTTGTTCACTGACGCGATTGCTGCATTGTCTTGTTCCTAACGCGTCAAACGCTAGCTATAGCAACAGCTTCGAGGTCCGGTCGCTCGACAATCCTGTCACGCAGACCGTGTTGCATTGACCTCGCAGAATAGGATCGATCACATGGCGCAGGATGCTGTGGCGCCTCGGACACGAGCGCCGGGATTTGGTCAATGGGTGCGCGCCGCTGCGCTGAGGGTTCGCAAGTTCGAACTCCTGCCAAAGTCGCCTGCACTTCCGCCCGTCGACTACAACCCGGGACTGGTCGCCTACGTGGCAGCGACCGCAGTCGCCGCCTTGGCTCTCGCGGCGATCGTGATCGTGTTCCGTCAGGACATCCACGCGTCATTGCCACCGGACGCGCCGACCCTGGCTGTCGGCGGGGTAACGATCTTCCTGATGTCGGTGTACGCCATCAGGTCAACAGGACCCGCAGCGATCCAATGGGCGCCCAGCGTCTTCGTCCATCTGGGCCTGGCCGTGACGTTCGGGCCAGCCGGCGCTGCGGTGGGTGCATTCGCGGAGCCTTTCGGCGTCACGGTCCGCAATCACAACGGGTGGTTCCGGACCACCTTCAACATCGCCAATGAGTTTCTCGCGGACACCGCAGCGTGGGCGACGTTCGCAATCATCAACGGACCGACCGTGCTGGGCCATGAGACCTACAAAGTCCTCCTGGCGGGAATGTGCGCCGGCTTCGTGCACTTCACACTCAACTCTGGATTCGTAGCAGTCGTCATTCATTTGTCAGACCGGCGTGTGCCGATACGCGAGGTGTTGCGGTCGCGTTTGACAGTGCTGCCGTACAGCATCGGCTACGGCTTTGCGGCCTTCGCGTTCGTCGTCATTACCGTTCCCGACAAGGCGTACGGGTTCGTGGCATTGCTCGCGCCACTCATCCTCCTGCACGGTTTCCTCATGAGCTACACACGCAACCTCAAGGCGCAGGAGGAGGAACGCGCAGCCTATGAGAAGGAAGAACGGCGGTTGCTGCTCAAGGCAGTTGAGGCATCAGAGGCTGAACGGAAACGGATTGCGCGCGACCTGCACGACGGCGTGGTCCAGAACCTTGCCGGAATGGCATTGACCCTCTCCGCGGAGGCGTCGCATCTCAAGGGGCTCGGAGGCATTGACGGCCAGCGCGACGAGCTTCTGGAACTGCTGGAGACGTCCGCAACGGAAACCAGAGGGGCCATGAAGGACCTGCGCACGCTGATCATCGATCTGGCGCCGCCGACCTTTCGCAGGGAAGGCCTCCAGGGAGCGCTCCTCGAGGTCTTGCGGGACATGAAGCGCAAGGGGACCAATGCGGAGCTGGATCTTCCACCCGACCTCCGGCTTCGTGAGGATCGCGGGAAGCTGATCTTCCGGGTCGCCCAGGAAGTGCTTCGCAATGTTGCGGCTCACGCCGAGGCCAAGAACGTGAAGGTGAAGCTGATCACGGATGAGGGCTCAGCGATCCTGAGCATCCAAGACGATGGAAAGGGCTTCAGCGAGAAGGATATGGAGCGTCGCCGTGCTGAAGGACACCTCGGCACCGCGGCCATCGTCGAGCTCGCCGAGGATGCCGGAGGCACCCTCACCATCGACTCCGAACCAGGTCGTGGCACGCTCGTCGTTTTGACGCTGCCCATCGAGTAGAGTGGATAAAAGTGACTCCTGAAGTGACGCGCGTCATGATCGTGGACGACCATCCGGTCGTTCGCAAAGGGCTTGCCTCGTTCCTTGGCCACGAGCCGGACATTGAGGTCGTCGGCCTCGCTGACTCGGGCGAACAGGCTCTCGAGATGGCGCAGGACCTCCATCCCGACGTGGTGCTGATGGACCTTTCCATGCCCGGCATGGGCGGCATCGAGGCCACAAAACGGCTCGTCCAGAAGGAACCGGGGACGCGGGTGATGATGCTGACGTCCTTTGGTGGCCACGAGCGCATGGTCGAAGCCCTGAAGAGTGGCGCTGTCGGCTACGTCGTCAAGGACACCGCCCCGGCGGATTTGCTCAACGCGCTGCGCAGCGTCGCGGCGACCGGCAAGGCGCCGACCGCTACTGTTTCTTAACCTCGGCCACCAGCGCGGCGACTGAGGCGCGCGCGTCCCCGAACAGCATCAGCGTGTTCGGTTTGTAGAACAACGGGTTGTCGACTCCGGCGAATCCCGTCGCCATGCTGCGCTTGAGGACCACCACCGTCTTCGCCTGGTCGACATCGAGAATGGGCATACCGTAGATCGGGCTGCTGGTCTGCGTGCGTGCCGCCGGGTTGACCACGTCGTTGGCGCCGATGACCACTGCGACATCCGCGCGCGCGAAGTCGGGGTTGACCGCGTCCATTTCCTTGAGCTGCGGATACGGCACATTGGCTTCAGCGAGCAGCACGTTCATGTGGCCGGGCATGCGTCCCGCGACGGGATGGATTGCGAAGCGAACTTCGACTCCCTTCTTGGTGAGGATGTCGTAGAGTTCACGCACTTTGTGCTGAGCCTGGGCGACCGCCATGCCGTAGCCGGGGACGANNCTCATCGGCGAGCTCCTTCACCTCGTGCTGCGCGCGCGCCACGGCCATGCCGTACCCCGGCACGAAGATCACCAGCTGCGCGAAGGCAAGCAACGGCGCGAGGTCCTCGACGGTGGTGGGGTGGATGGTGCCGCCCTCTGCGCCTGCGGCGCTGCCGGCAGCCTCCACTTTTGATCCGAATCCGCTGAAGAGAACGTTGAAGAGCGAGCGGTTCATCGCCTTGCTCATCGCCAGCGTGAGGATGGTTCCGGACGCACCCACCAGCGCCCCGCTGACGATGAGCACGTCGTTGCTCAGCANNAAGGAGTTGAGCAGCGAGATGATGACCGGCATGTCGGCCCCACCGATCGGGACCACGAACAGCACGCCCAAAAGCAGCGACAGGACGATGAACACGGCGAAGAGCGCGAGGTTCTGATCGCCGACGATGAGGTAGACACCAATCGCCAGGATCACCACGAGGAGCAACCCGTTCACGGCGCTCTGCAAGCGGTACGTCAGTGGACGTCCCGGCATCAACTCCTGCAGCTTCGCGAACGCCA